>MHQM01000051.1 GCA_001820655.1 Candidatus Sungbacteria bacterium RIFCSPHIGHO2_02_FULL_52_23 | reverse complement strand
CGTCCTCTTCTATGGAGACATCAATATGCAGAACAACTCCCTCGTGGATGTAAAAAAGATCACAGGGTATCTTGGCAAATGGAGCATGGATGAAGAGGGGACGCTGATGGCGGTACGGGTGGTGACGGACGATATGATTACCCAGAGACTTGCGGTCTCCGAGTCGGCAACTTTTGGGACGCCCGAGAAGCCGATAGGAATCACGATCTATGACGAAGTGACGAAAGATCCCTACTGCTTGAAAATGAAAAACGGCGTGATGGCATCGGAAACAGGAGCCTGCAGTGCAGGGGCGACGCCGCCTGCGGAAGTACTGCCTGCTCTGGAGACGGCGAGCGATACCGGCGGTGCTGATACGGCTACTTCGGATGTATCGGCAGAGGAGACCCCTCCGGTGTTCGAATCCGCAACGGAGGACAGTTCTGCATCTGATACGCAGGATTCAAATACGCCTCCGGATACTGATTCCGCACCAGTCCCCGCCGAGCCTGCGGCCGATGCTTCCACTGCCACCAGCACAGTAAGCCTAGTCCAATGAATCATCCGGTAAAGCTTAAATTTTCCACTATGAAAGACACCTGATTTATGCTAAAGTGATCTTCGACTCGAGGGATAGCTTGTTCCTACCAAGTACTACTTACACTCTTAAAACACTGTTTAAAAACGTATGCTTACATCAATTTTATCGCAGGAGCGCTTCACGTACGCAGCTAAAATGATCCTATATGTCTTTGTAGCACTTGTGCCGGTGTTTTTCCTGCCGCGTCCTTTTGGGATTGATTTTGGCAGAGAGATGACGTTTGGCATGCTTATCATGCTTGCGTTTGTACTGTGGATGCTGTCTATTTTATCCGCAGGAGAAATCCGGTGGCGGCATTCGCCGATCGTATACGGCGCGGGGCTACTCGCGATCATGTATGCCGCAAGCGCCCTTTTGTCTCCGGCGCCATGGGTATCCGTATTCTTTGGCGATGTCGCTCCCGAACGCCTCTCCTCGGTGGTGGCAGGATTGCTTCTCATGTTGATCGTCGCCAATGTATTGTATCGCCGCGAGGAGGGAGGAACCTTGCTTTTCGTCCTGATTTTTTCGGCAGCACTTTCGGCCGCACTGACGGCGTTTCAGCTTTTGGCCGGAGTGTCGCTTCTGTATGCGATCGGCGTCGCGGATAATGCGACCGTCAATGTCGTAGGCACGCTCAACGGGCTTGCGCTGGTCTATGCGGTACTTTTTGCCGTGACGGCGGGGGTTGTTTTCTCCAGCGCCGCGGCAGGATGGAGAGCGTGGATACGGTGGGCGCTTCGTGCGGCTACCTTTCTGTTTCTCCTGGATCTGGTACTTATCAACTTCCGGACATCGTGGATCGCGGTGCTTGGAGCATCGGTTGTTTTATTTGGGCTGTTTTTGGTGGACGGGATGGCGGAGCGTCCGGCAGGGATGCCACATTTTCAGGTGAGGCATTGGGCGATGGCATGTTTTGCGATACTTGCGATCGTCATGATCATGTTTCAGGGGCGGCCCATACCCGGAGTAGCGGTTCCCGCCGAAGTGGCGCCGTCATTGAATGCGACGCTTGCGATTACGAGCGAACTCTTCAAGCAAGGCCCGATGAAAGTATTCTTCGGATCGGGGCCCGGTACGTTTGGACTTCTCTGGGTGCAATACAAGGATCCTGCTATCAATCAGACAATCTTCTGGGGTACGCGCTTCAATCAGGGACAGTCTTGGGCGTCTACTCTTCTGCCGACAGCAGGCGTGCTTGGCGCCGGTGCATTTGTATTGCTTATGCTTTCTCTTCTGATTACGTTTTTGCGTATGCTGTTTGGAGCGACGAGAGAAGTACCGGATCAAGTCGCGGAGGCGGATGATGAGAGTGCGGATCAGCCTCGGCTCGCCGACAACTCTATGCTTGCGAGAGCTCTATTCGGAGGATTTGTCGCTTTGCTGATCGGGGCATTTCTGTATCCGGTGACACTCACATTTCTACTGCTCTTTTTCCTGGTGGCAGGAGCAATGATTGCCGTGTCGGCACCCGCAGTGCGGACGGATCGCGTACAGACATCAGAAATTGTGAGCGAATACTCTCCGGCATCGCCGGAGCACGATGGGGAAAATGCGGAAAATCCGGAAGGATTTTGGAGTGTTAAAAATCGTACCATCCGCTTTGATGCGCCGTGGAGTATTTTTGTCTCCTCTCTTGTGGCGATCTTTTTGGTGGCATTTGGCGCGGCAGTGCTTTGGGGCGGCGTAAATCATATCCGGGCGGTGCTTGCGGTTGAGCGGGGCGTTGTCGCCGCAAACGCAGGCGATCTTGACGGCGCAATCGCGCATCTGACGCGCGCTTATGAGATTGAGCCCCAAGATACGCGCAGTATGAGCATCCTCGTACAAGTGCGCACGGAAAAAGTGCGGCAGGTGCTACAGCGCGCGGTTGGTGGCGAAAATGTCCAGCAGGAATTTCAGACCGTCGTGTCGGATGCAGTGCGAGATGCCCAGCGCCTGACCGATATGTATCCGCAAGAGCCAAATCTGTGGCGCGTACGGGCGGCTTTGTATGAGCTCGTAATCCCCTATATCCAAGGTTCGGAACGATTTGCAACCGAAGCATACCAAAAAGCAGTTGAACGCGAGCCGGCCAATCCCGAGATTTATGTCCAGTGGGGCAGGGCGGGACTTGCGTTTGCGGATCGTATAGCCGCCGCCGCAAATCAGGCGCAAGGGAAAGACAAGGAGGATATCCTCAAAGCGTATACCGAGAATCTCAATCAGATCGTGCAGATTTTCCAGCGCGCGATCCAGGTGAAGCAGGACTTTGCCCCCGCGCACTTCCTGCTTGCGCAGACCGCATTGCGGCTTGGCAATCTGGACGCCGCGATTGAGAGCGTGGAAAACGCAAAAGCGGCGGCTCCGTTTGATACGGGCGTCGCATTCCAGCTCGGACTTCTCTACTACCAGAAAAACGATCTTGGCCGCGCGCGCGCGGAATTTGAGCGCGCCGTGTCCACAAATGAAAATTACTCCAACGCCCGCTATTTCCTCGGGCTCATCTACGACCGGCAGAGCGAGAAGCAAAAAGCGATGGATCAATTCATGCGCATTGAGAAGCTGAATCCCGATAATGCGGAAGTAAAACGCATCCTGGTAAATCTTGCGGCCGGCAAGCCGGCGCTTGACGGGATCGTGCCGCCCGCTTCTCCTCCGGAAAAAAGAAAGGATGCTCCGGTAGGGGAACAGTCCCAATAGGCCTACTGCATAATAACCTTTCTGCTCCAATTATGATTTTTCGCGCGCATTCAACTCACCGCTCGTCAATGAATACTCTATATTCACCTCCTCGCGCTTCGTTGTTTTCGCTGCCAGACGCGAGAGCTTCCCGCGAAGCGGGAGCTCCCGTCTCCGAAAAATCATAATTTCGCTACGAAAATTATTATGCAGTAGGTCTAATGATAAAACGTCTTAAGCAACTTACATTCTTTCAGAGTGAGATCGCAAATGTTCATGCGGCCGCGCTGATCCTGGGCGGCGCAGGGCTTTTAAGCCGCGTCCTCGGGGTGTTGCGCGACCGCATGCTTGCGGCGCGCTTTGGCGCGGGGCGGGAACTTGATATCTATACGGCCGCTTTTAATATACCGGATTTTATGTCCGTGCTCTTTCTGCTTGGGGGAGCGACGGCTGTGATTTTGCCGGTATTTCAGGAGCGGCTCATGCAGGATCCTAAAAAAGCGCGGGATTTTATCTCCGCTTTGGCGGCATTGTTTTTTGTCGGCGCTTCCGTGGTATGCGCGGGCGCATTTTTTGCAGTGCCCCGCATCATCCCCTTTATCGTCCCCGGGTTTTCGCCGGAGGAGCAGGCGACGACGGCGTTTCTCACGCGTCTGATGCTCCTTTCGCCGATTCTACTCGGTATGTCCGGCATTTTTTCCGTGATCATTCAGTCGTTTCAGCGGTTTGCGGTGTATGCTTTGGCGCCCATCCTGTATAACATCGGGATTATTTTCGGCATTTTCTTTTTGGTGCCGCATTTTGGCATTGCGGGAGTTGCTATGGGTGTCGTGATCGGAGCGCTTCTGCATGCGGGCCTGCAATTCCAGGCGGCCGCCTTGGCGGGATTTCCGCCGCGGCTTATCCGGACACTGATCCGCTTGCCGAGTACGGTACGACTGCTCGCAGATGATATCCGTACCGTAGCACTCACGGCAGTGCCGCGGGTGTTTTCGGTATCGCTCACGCAACTGACACTGATCGCGCTCAACGCAATCGGGTCCACGTTGGCACCCGGCAGCGTGGCCGTATTGAGTCTTGCGCAGAATCTTTATTTTGTTCCGGTCGGGATTTTCGGCGTCAGTTACGCGACGGCTGTCTTTCCGCGCATGGCGCGTGCGGCAAGCGCTCGCGCGGCATCTGATTTTTCATACGAATTTGCCGTAGGCGTGCGGAGTATTCTTTTCTGGACGGCTCCTTCGGCAGCACTTTTTATCGTGCTTCGCGCGCACATCGTGCGCGCGGCTCTGGGTGCAGGCGCATTTTCATGGGAGGACACGCGCCTTACCGCGGCCGTACTTGCGGCTTTGTCAATTGCCATGGTTGCAGGAGCTTTACAGACGCTTTTCATACGAGTTTTTTATGCGCTCGGCAATACATGGATTCCGCTTGCGCTCAACGCAGGCGCATCGCTGATTTCCATAGGTCTTGCATTTTTTCTGGCGCAGAGTCTTGCTACGGGATCCGGTGTTGGACGGATGCTCACTGCCGCTTTTCGTATTGAGGATCTCGCGCATCCCGAAGTGCTGGGCCTTGGCATCGGATTTGCGGCAGGACTTCTTTTGAATGTCGGCATGCTGTATATATGCGCCGTTGCGTATGAGAAGAAAGTTTTTGGGAAAGGGACGTGTATGTCCGGACGAGATGCTATGAGTATCATTGGTGCTACGATTGTTGCGGGGAGTGTGGCGTATGTTGTGCGTAGCAGTTTTGCAGGCGTCCTGCCGTTGATTACGTTTGCGCGAGTTTTAACGCAGGGCGTTATTGCAGGATCGCTTGGATGGGCGGCATATTTTGCGGTACTGACGTTCCTGGGGAGCCAGGACACCGCTCTTTTGCGGCGCATCATCGCGCGCCGCCTGTTTTCTTTGCGTATCCTGCCGCAGTATTGGGACGGGAGCGAGATTAAATAAGATAATTTAGATAATCTATGGTCTTGCGAAGACCATAGATTATAGATCAGAAGAAAAATGGACAGCGCGCACATAAGAAATTTCTGCATTCTTGCACATATAGATCACGGCAAATCCACGCTGGCGGACCGGTTTTTGGAGTTGACTGCGACCGTAGAGGGCCGCAAGATGCATGAGCAATATCTTGATATGCATCCCCTGGAGCGGGAACGCGGGATCACGATCAAAATGCAGCCCGTTAGAATGAATTATGAATCAGGAATCATGAATCATGAGAAAGCGATCGATCCTAATTCCTTACTCCTAATTCCTTCTTCGCTAAATTCAACACAAACATTTGTGTTGAATTTGATAGACACTCCGGGACATGCGGATTTCTCCTATGAAGTGTCCCGCGCGCTTGCCGCGGTGGAGGGTGCCATCGTACTCGTGGACGCGACACAGGGAGTGCAGGCGCAGACTCTTGCCAATCTGCATCTAGCCGAAAATCAGGGGCTTACCGTAATTCCCGTCATCAATAAAATAGATCTGCCCCATGCCGAGATCGCCAAGTGCGAAGAGGAAATCATGCGACTGCTCTCGTGCGCGCCGGAAGATATTTTGAAAGTCTCGGCAAAAGACGGGACGGGTGTCGCGGAACTTCTGGATGCGGTGGTCGCGCGCGTGCCTCCGCCAGTACAGCCGGGCGGTGTTATTGGCGAGCATCCGCTCCGCGCGCTTATTTTTGATTCAAAGTACGATCCGTATCTTGGCGTGATCGCGCATGTGCGGATTATGAACGGCACGCTGAAAAAAGGCGATCGCGTGCACTGTGCCGTATCGGAGGCGGCCGCGGAGGCTTTGGAGATCGGCGTTTTTTTGCCGCAACGCAAAGAAGTCGCCGAACTTGGAGTCGGGGAGATCGGATATATCGCGACCGGTATCAAAGAGCCCAGCCGTGTGCGCGTAGGCGATACGATCATAGCGCGGACTCACGCAGACAGAACGCGGACGGATGCAGACACGCGAGTTGCGCCTCTCGAAGGCTACAAGGAGTCGGAGCCGATGGTATTTGCGTCTTTGTTTCCGGAAGATCAGGACGAGTATGACGCGCTCCGCGATGGACTGGGCAAACTCAAGCTTGAAGATGCCGCGCTGACGTTTGCTCCTGAAGACTCCGGTGCTTTGGGGCGCGGTTTCCGCGCGGGATTCCTGGGTCTTTTGCACATGGAAATCATTGCCGAGCGCCTGCGCCGCGAATATGATCTGCATCTGGTCCTGACGCGTCCGTCCGTGGCGTTTCGTATCACGCGGCTGGACGGCGAGACGGAGACGGTGTTCTCTGCGGCCCGCATGCCGTCCATGCATGAGATACGCGCGATTGAGGAGCCGTGGGTACGTGCGGAAGCCATCACGCCCGCGATGTATCTCGGCGCGTTGACGTCGCTCATCAGTACCGCGAGCGGCTCGATGACGCGCACGCACACGCTGACGGGCGAGCGCATGCTGATTGAATTTGAGGCTCCATTGCGCGAAGTGATCGTGGACTTTTACGACAGATTAAAAAGCGCATCGCACGGATTCGCTTCGTTCTCATACGCGCCCATCGGGTACCGCGCCTGCGATCTGGTAGTGCTTGAAATTTTGATCGCAGGCGAGACCCAGCCGTCGCTTGCCGAAGTGGTGCCACGCGATCAGGTATATGTGCTCGCGCGTGCGCGCCTTGCGGCCCTCAAAGAGCTTCTACCAAAAGAGCTTTTTGCGGTAGCACTTCAGGCGGTCGTGGAAGGGCGCATCATCGCACGCGAGACGATCGCGGCTGTCAAAAAAGACGTCACGGCGCATATGTACGGCGGCGACCGCACGCGCAAAATGAAGCTTTGGAAAAAACAGCAGAAAGGCAAAAAACGCCTGAAAGAAACAGGCCGTGTTACGATCCCGCCGGAAATCTTTTTCAAACTGCACCGTCGCGAGGACTAGACGTGTTTGAAGTCCGACTTCAAACAGGATTCCATGAATCTCTTTATTGCGTCTAGCGAGGAGCGAAATGCGAGCTTGCTCGCATTTCATCCGTGCGAGACGCATCAAAGGTTCAATACCGTCCCGATATATCGGGACGATGCGCGAGCGAAGCGAGTCCCGACAATACCTCGGAGGCAACCGCGAGGAACCTTTATCGTGAGGCGATGAGCGGAAGGAAAAGGAAAGCCACCATTGAGATTGTCGCAAGCGTTGCGATGGTGATCCAGATGTAGTTCAGTTTTTTGCGTTTTGCAAACATGGCGGTATCATAACAAATATGTGGGAGAAGATCAAAGATTCGTTACCGCTCAATATTCTCTTTATCTGTCTTGCCGCGGCCGTGTTGGTCGGGGCAGTACGCATCACGCGCGAGACTATGGCTCTGCGGAGCGAGGCCCGCAGGGGTGAGGAAAAGATCGCAGCACTCGCTGCGGAGAAGGCCCGGCTTACTGCGCGTATTGCGGAGCTTGAGACTCCGGAAGCGATTGAACGCGAGGCAAAAGAAAAGCTCAATTTGAAAAAACGGGGCGAGACTGTCGTGGTGGTCGTGCCGGAGCAGGCAGGACAGGATAAAACCGTGGGTACGGGATATTGGGCGGGTATCGTCAGTTTTTTTTCAGAAATGATCGCGCGAGCTGCACGGCTTTTCGGGGATCGCTGATCCATCGGATTTCGGAATTGCGCTTCCACCATCGCATCTGGCGGCGGGCGTAGCGTGTCGTATCGCGGATAATGCGAGGCGCGAGTTCCGTGATGGGAATACGTTTTTCAATCGCATCTCGCGCTGCGGCGTATTCAAACCCAAATTCGCGGACACGTTTTTTACTCATTCCTTGTCGGAGGAGTTTTTTTGTCTCCGCGATAAGCCCCTGCAGGATCATCCCAGAAACTCGTCCATCAACCCTATGAGATCGGGTCTCATAGGGTTGATGGATGCCGATCCAGAGCGCGTCATACGCGGGTTGGCGTTTGAGTTTCGGCACACGTCCAAGCGCCCGCGCGATTTCAATCGCGCGGATAAGCCTGCGCGGATTTTTGCGCTCGATATGTGCCGCGCGGCGCGGATCCAGCCGTTTGAGCATGGTGAAAAGCTCTGCGGGAGTTTTTTTCTCAAGCAGGTGGCGGAGGCGCGTGTCTGGCTTCACTTCGGGGAGCGAGAGGTTATAGATAAGCGCGTCTATCCAAAACGCAGTGCCGCCCGCGATGATGGGGAGCTTGCCGCGGAGTGCGATGTCGCGGATCGCGCGCTCGGCGCGGCTTTTAAACTGCGCCGCAGTAAATGTCCGGCGGGGAGATGCGACATCAAGCAGATGGTGGGGGATGCCCGCCATTTCTTTTGCAGTCACTTTGCCCGTGCCGATATCAAGCCCCCGATACACCTGCCGCGAGTCCGCGGATATGATTTCGCCGTTAAATTTTCTGGCAAGCTGTACCGCAAGAGAAGACTTACCCGACGCCGTGGGGCCTACAACGACAATAACGGCGTATCTATGGGAAGAAAGAGAGTTTTTAGACTTGTTTATAGGCATAGGGGAGATGAAGAAAAGCTTATCATGCTTGACAAAAAATGCAGTTTCGTGTATGTTTGCTCCTGGCCCCGGGACGTTCCTTGGGTCATCTCGGTGGCCATGGATGGCCACAAAGCTTCTCCTCTGGAGGTGTTGTTATGCGTAAGTTCCTTAGAGTAGTGGCGCTCGCGGTTGCTCTCGCGGTGGTTGGCGTAGGTACTGGGGTCATTCAGACCCCAGTGGCATACGCTGACGGCGGCGACTAACCTGCCGCGTCACGCTAGCGGTGGTGGTGCCTCGGCATCACCACCGCACCCCTTTTTAGAAATCATGCTGTACCACACAGCATTTTTTGTTGCTCAATTTTTGACGCATCCTTACTTGTCCGCGGCAATATCTGCGGCGAGCTCTCGCGCGAGCATGCGGGCAAGATCATCAAGCGGCATCGCGCCCTGATCTCCTGCTCCGCGCGCGCGTACCGCAACTGCGCGCGCTTCCGCTTCGCGCCCGCCGATCACGAGTAGATAGGGGATTTTTTGGAGCTCGGCTTCCCTGATTTTTTTGCCGATGGATTCGTTGCGTGCATCAAGCGATACGCGGACACCTTTTTCATCCAGCAGTTTTTTTACGTCTTCGGCATAGCCGACGACTTTGTCATTGATCGGGAGGATCGCGGCCTGCACCGGTGCCAACCACATTGGGAATGCTCCCGCATAGTGCTCTATGAGTATGGAAAGAAAACGCTCAATGGATCCCATGATTGCGGCGTGTATCATGACGACGCGCTCTTTTTTGCCTTCCTCGTCAATACAGTACAGATCAAACCGCTCTGGCTGGTTCATATCAAGCTGTATGGTTGCAACCTGCCACTCGCGGCCCAGGGAATCATGCGCCAGGAAGTCAATCTTGGGGCCGTAAAATGCGGCTTCACCACGGGCTTCAAACGCATCGGCTCCCTGCTCGCGCACGAGCTCGCGGAGCGTCTCCTCCGCTTTTTTCCATAATGCGGGACTGCCAAGATATTTGCCGGGTTCTGCGGGATCGTGCAAAGAGAGGCGGATTGCGAGTTTTTCAAATCCGACCGCGCGATAAAACCTTGCCACGATATCCCAGATCGCGCGGATCTCGTCCTTGACATGCGATTCGCGGCAAAATACATGCGCATCGTCTTGCGTGATCGCGCGCACGCGCGAGAGTCCGGCAAGCTCGCCCGTCTGCTCGTCGCGGTAGACTTTGGTAGTAGATGCGTACCGCTGGGGAAGTTCCCGATAGCTCCATTGTTTGCGCGCATATATCTGTGTGTGATGGGGGCAATTCATCGGCTTCATGGCAAACTGATGCCCCTCGCGCGTCGTGATGCGAAAAAGCTCATCTTTGAATTTATCCCAATGCCCGCTGGTTTCATACAAGTCTTTTTTGGTGATGTGGGGGATATCCACACGCTCATATCCTTTTTCGCGGCGCAGTTGCCATACGAGATTGTCCAGCGTATCGCGCAGAAGCGTGCCTTTGGGCGTCCAGAGCGGGAGGCCCGGGCCGACAAGCTCGGAAAACGTAAAAAGATCAAGCACCGGGCCGAGTTTTTTGTGATCACGTTTTTTGACCTCCTCAAGAAATGCGATGTGTTTTTCGAGCTCCCCGCGACTGCCAAACGCAAGTCCATAGATCCGCGTCAATTGCGGATTTTTTTCGTCGCCCCGCCAGTAAGCGCCCGCGATGCGGTCAAGCTTAAACGCATCGGGATTAATCTCCGACGTGTTTTTGACGTGGCCTCCGCGGCAGAGATCCGTGAAAGAGGTTGTAGGTTGTTCGCCGGCTGGCGGATTGTAGGTTGTAGAAATGCCCGTGTGATAAATCGTGAGTTGTTTGCTCTCTTTTGCGAATTCTTTGATGAGATCAAGCTTGAAAGGCTGGGTTTTGAAAAGCGCGTGGGCTTTTTGCACAGTGACATCCTCTCCCGTAAAATCAAGCTTTTGCGCGATGATACCGCGCATGGTCGCTTCAAGCTCCGGCAGATCCTCGTCTTTGATCGCCTGCGGCAGTTTGAAATCATAGTAAAACCCGTGCTCAATCACGGGGCCGATACCAAGTTGTGCTTTGGGGAATTTTTTGAGCACCGCCATGGCAAGCAAATGCGCGAGCGAATGGCGGACAGGGTCAAGATGGGATACTTCCAGCATATGGATTATTGTAGGCGATACGGAGGGTTGAAGCAACTCCACGGATCGCCTCTTAGATTACGACCCATTTGTCTTAAGGGAGACCTTGTATGTCAAGGTTACTGTACCCATCCACCACACGACAGATTTCTCGCTTTCATTACAACACTCATACGATCGTATGAGTGTTGTAATGAATCATAAAACTACGGATGCCTTGCCACTTAGGCGTTTTTTATCAGAGTGCCTTTTTTATCTATGCCGACGAAATGAATATACGGCCCGAGTGATAATGCTTCAATCATTTTCAGAAATTCTTCTGGGAGAGGGCGTCTTCCGATAAAGACACTTTTCTGCAGGAGTTTATATCCGCACGCAAGAAGTTCTGTTCGGAGCCAGTCGCGTTTTGTCCGTTGTTTTTCAGGTATGTCAAATGTAATAAGTCGCACAGCTTCGTCCTCTGGAGGGAGTACGTCATATGTAAGATGTTGTATGGGTCGGGGTGTTGCTTTTTGTTGCTCACCCAGCACTAAGCGTCCTTTTGACGAGATTTTCCACAGAGAACTTCTTTTAGAACCGCTTCTTAGTACAAGGCCTTCTCTTTTTAACCGATTGAGGATACTTGAGTATGAGTGTGCCGCCGAAGAACGAGAGGGATAGCGTTGCTTCTGATCCATACCGATAAGCGCACGAGCAATCCGGGAACGAGGATGAGGCGGAATGAGCAAATCAATAACTAAAGGCCCCATCTGCGCAAGATGCTCAAGGATAGTGCGGGCGATACTGTGATGTCTCATAAGGAAAGTATACGGGGAAATAAATCTCATTACAACACTCATACGATCGTATGAGTGTTGTAATGAGATTGGAAGCGTCTCATGAATATTATGCGGGGATTTCAAACGCTTCGTCACAGAGAATCTTGGTGATGCCGTCCTTGTCCGATACTTTGCCTCTGACAATGAGCGCTTTTTCCTGCTGCCAGATGTCCGGATTTTGCGCAAGTATCTTGGGAAATACCAATACTTCGGTGCGCGCGCTCATATCTTCCATTTTGACGAATAGCATAGGCTCGCCCGTCTTGGTCATGATTTTCTGGATGCTTGAGACCAGGCCTCCTATAGAGACGGTCTTGTTGCGCATGGAGAGCGTGAGATCTTTGAGCGGAAGCACGTGATTTTGCTTGAGTCGCTCCATATACTCTTCCATCGGGTGCTCGGTGACGTAGAGCCCGAGAAGTTCTTTTTCCCATGCGAGGCGTTCGCGTTTCGGCGCGGGATCGGCAGGACGCAGGCGCAGGGATGCGGTATGCGTTTTGGGCATGCCTGCAAAGAGGCTCTCCTGTCCGTCGCGGGCCGCTTTTTGGGACTCGCGGTTGTACTCAAGCAATGTATCAAGGTTTGAAAGCAGAAGATTGCGTTCGCCGAATGCGTCCAGCGTCCCGCATTTGATAAGCGACTCCATAGATTTTTTGTTGAAATCTTTGTGGCGCACGCGCTCCGCAAAATCCGCGAGCGAGACGAATCTTCCATGCGTTTCTCGTTCGCTGATGATCGCCTCCACGATGTTTGATCCCACGTTTTTAATGGTCGTGAGGCCGAAGCGGATCTTGTCTTCGGCGTCGGATGCTCCTTTGATCAGGGTAAATTTGGCGTAGCTTTCGTTGATATCCGGCGCGAGCACCGGGAGCTTCATCCGCTGGCATTCGGTGATGATCTCGGCGATTTTTTCCATGTCGCCTGATTCCGCGGTGAGCACTGCGGTCATGTATTCGCCGGGGAAGTTGGCTTTCATGTATGCCGTCTGATACGCAACGCGGCCGTAGCATGCGGCATGCGACTTGTTAAATCCGTATGCGGCAAAAGGCTCAATCAGCCGCCATAGCTCATCAATCTTTTCCTGGCGCATGCCGTTTTTGCGGAGCCCGTCCGCGAGTTTTTCTTTTTGCGCCGCCATCTCCGCGGGGATCTTTTTTCCCATGGCTTTGCGGAGCTTGTCCGCTTCAAGCCATGAGTATCCGGCCAAGTTGATGGCGGTAAGCATGACATCCTCCTGGTAGACCAAGACCCCGTAGGATTGCTCCAGGATGTCTTTCATCCGCGGATCAAGATAGGTGACGAGGTGCGGATTGTGCTTGCGCTCAATATATGTGGGGATGGAATCAATGGGGCCCGGTCGGTAGAGCGCTACCATGGCGTTGATATCATGGATGGAGCTTGGCTTGAGATCCTTGAGGTAGCGCGTCATGCCGGATCCTCCGAGCTGGAAAAGCCCCATGGTTTCTCCGCGCGTCAGCAGTGCAAATGTTTTTTTGTCATCAAGCGGGATGGTTTCAATATCAATATCGGCAGCACGGTGGAGCTTTACGAGCTTGATCGCGTCTTCCAGGATTGAAAGATTGCGGATGCCGAGGAAGTCAACTTTTGGAAGTCCGACCGCAAATGCCGGATCGGGCGAATACGAGGGATCAATGGATGTCATTTCGTACTGCGTGATGATCTTGCCGCCTTTGGGATCAAGCTGGAGCGGGACATAATCCACGAGTGGCGCGGGCGAGATCACGACGCCTGCGGCGTGCACCGAGACGTGCCGCACGCAGCCTTCAAGTTTCTTTGATTGGTCTATGACGCGTCGTACATTGTCGTCCGCGTCATAGAGACTTTTCAGCTCCGGAGTTTCTTTGAGCGCGCGGTCCAGCGTCATGGGAAATCCCTGCGCTCCGATGGGGATGAGTTTTGCGATCTTGTCGCCGAGGAGGTAGGGATATCCGAGTGCCCGCGCGACATCGCGCACTGCGGCGCGCGCCATCATGGTGCCGAACGTACCGATCTGGGCCACGTGATCTTCACCGTAGATCCGTTTTGCATAATCAATCACCTCATCCCGCCGATTGTCCGCAAAATCCATATCAAAGTCGGGAGGTGCGGGGCGCTCAAGATTGAGAAACCTCTCAAAGGGGAGCTTGTATTCCAACGGATTGACCGGCGTGATGCCCGTAAGATAGGCCACGAGAGATCCGCCGCCCGATCCCCGGACGGTCGTGAATATCTTTTGCTCGTGCGCGAAGCGCATGAAATCCGCGACCACGAGATAGTAGGCGAGAAACCCCCTTTTTTTGATGATATCAAGCTCGTACTCAATACGCTGTTCCACTTCTGGCGTCTTGGTAAGGCCGCGTTTTGCAATGCCCGCATAGGTGAGACGCCGCAGTTCGCTTTCGTCGTCCGTACCCGCAGGTATATGGGGAGTCGGCAATATCCATTTGCCGAGTGCCGGCTGTATATCCACGCGCCCCGCGATTTCCTGCGTCTGCTCTATGGCATGGAGATATTCAGGAAGGAGAAATGCCATTTCTTCTGCCGTACGCATGGAAAGATTGGCATTTTTCATGGTGAGGCGGTTTTCGTCATCCAGTTTTGCGCCGGTCTGAATGGAAACCATAATGTCCTGCGCTTCGCGGTCTTCAAGCCGGACATAATGGATGTCGTTGGTTGCCACAAGCCGCGCGCCTGTTTTTTGGGACAGGGCTGCGAGGGCGTCATTGGTCGGGCGCGTGTCCGGGTATTCAAAATGCGGCATGATCTCCAGATAAAAGTTTTCGCGGCCGAAGATGTCCTGATATTCATTGATGATGCGCTCGGCACGGTCGGGCTTGTGCGACTGGATGGAGCGCGCGATTTCTCCGGCAAAGCATCCGGAGAGGGCAATGAGTCCGCGGGAATGCTCGCGCAGTGAATTTTTATCTATCCGCGGTTTGTAGTAAAATCCTTCCAGATGCGCCTTGGTCGTGAGCTTGATGAGGTTGTAGTAGCCTTCGGTGGAGGTAGCAAGCACCGTAAGATGATAGCGCTTGTCGTCCACGCCAGGATTTTTGGAATGCATGTCGCCCGTGGCAATATACATCTCGCATCCGATGATTGGCTTGATGCCTGCCTTGCGGCATTTCTGATAAAACTCAATAGCGCCATAGAGATTGCCGTGATCGGTAAGCGCGAGCGAATCCATGCCGAGCTCCACGGCGCGCTTGACCAGCTCGTCAATTTTGCCGACTCCGTCCAGCAGGGAATAATGGCTGTGAACATGCAAATGAGTGAATTTCATCCTAGAACCCGTCTCAAAAATGCATTTGGGCTCCAAGCGGCGAATTTCTGCAAAGCCTTCTTCTCGGGACTCATCGTACCTCTGGTACGAATCGTCCCTGCGGCGAAGGCTTTGTGACGAAATTCGCTCGCTTTCCCCTTCAAAGCCATTTTTGAGATGGGTTCTCATCATGATACTATATGAAAGAATCGTTTCCTATGTTGCGCAACGTATCAAAATATGTCATAGGCATTGACGAAGCGGGCCGCGGCCCGCTTGCGGGGCCTGTCGCCGTCGGAGGAGTGAAGATAACCGTAAAACGAAAAACGAAAAGCGAAAAACTATGGGAGATTTTCTCCGGTATCAAGGATTCGAAACAATTGACGGAAAAACAGCGCGAAGAATGGTTTTCGTTTCTCACGTCGCACCCGCAGTTGCGATGCGCGGTGGCGTTTGTGTGGCCGCGAATGATTGACCGCATCAATATCCGCAACGCAACTCTCATTGGCGCGCAGAAAGTCTATGATAAACTTTCCACCGATGGCGCGTGTCCGGCATTGCTTGACGGAGGATTGTTCTTGTCAGACGGCATTGAGCAGGAGACTATCATAAAGGGTGATGAGAAGATTCCCCTGATTGCCGCGGCCTCTATCATCGCCAAAGTCCGGCGCGACCGGCTCATGCGCCGCCTCCATAGAAAATACCCCCAATACCGATTTGATCTGCATAAGGGATACGGTACGAAACTACACCGTATGCTGATAGCGCACCACGGAGCCTCGCCTGTTCACCGCATGTCCTTTAAGTGGCGTGAAATTTAAAGCATTGCAAAAAAGCGTATCGTCTGATACTATCCCCCTATGGTAATCCGGATGCGACATACGAAGAGCAAGCGCAACCGCGTGCGCTCGCACCACGCCCTCAAGGCGGCGCGTTTTAATCTGTGCAGTCAGTGCGGCAAGCCCGTCACTCCTCATATCGTGTGCCAGAATTGCGGGTACTATCGGGGCCGCAAAGTGATTGACGTCTTGGCGAAACTGGACAAAAAAGACCGCAAGAAAAAAGAAAAAGAACTTCATGAAGTAGGTAGTAGGTAGTAGGTAGTAGGTAGTAGGACCTGCCTGTTGGCGTTATTTTCCTACAACCTACTTCCTACCAACTACCACCTGAGGCACTATGGCATCACGTCATTTAGCGCGATCCATCGCCATGCAGGCGCTTTTTGAGTGGGATTTCAACGGCAAGAAGCCCGCAGCGCTTGACGATATCGTAGAGCGCAATAAAAAAGAGTTCGGCGTCGGTCTTGATGAGGAGTATCCTTTTATTGATCGCCTGATCAAAGGCACGGTGGATCACCTGTCCAAGATTGACCAGGTCATTACCCAGGCCGCTCCCGAATGGCCGATTGAGCAGATCACGTCGGCGGATCGCGCGATCCTGCGGCTTGGCCTCTATGAATTGCTTTTCGGGGATCACGCGGAAGTGCCTCCGAAAGTCGCGATCAATGAGGCGATTGAGCTTGCCAAGTCATTCGGCGGTGAATCGTCGGGGAGATTTGTAAACGGCGTGCTCGGCACAGTGTATCGCGAAATGGGGGAGCCGGGCAAAGAATATCCAAAGAGAGACGAATCGGCGCATAAGATCAATGATCAGATAAACAAGACTGACAATGTCAAAGAATAATCCGGAGGGGCTTGAGAAATCGCTCGGGCTTAGCTTTCGCAATAAAGACCTGCTCCTGCAGGCGCTTACGCACCGTTCGTATCTGAACGAAAACCCCGACTCGCGTACGGGGCATAATGAGCGTCTGGAATTTTTGGGAGACGCGGTGCTTGAGCTTGTGGTGACCGAGGCACTTTACGAAAAATTTCCTGACAAGCCCGAAGGCGATCTGACAAGTTTTCGCGCGGCTTTGGTCAATGCCAAGATGCTGTCGGATGTTGCCGTAGACATCAAGATCAATGATTTTCTTCTCCTCTCGCGCGGAGAGGCAAAAGACGTCGGCCGCGCTCGGCAGTACATCCTTGCCAATGCCATGGAGGCTCTGATAGGTGCTATACATCTTGATCAAGGGTATGACGCCGCGCGCGATTTCATCGCGCGCGTCATACTTTCGCGTACGAACGAAATGCTTGAGAAAAAGCTCTACAAAGACCCCAAATCGCTTTTCCAAGAAGAAGCGCAGGAGCGCGTCAGCGTGACGCCGGTCTACGAAGTGATGCGTGAGTGGGGGCCGGATCACGACAAGCATTTCGTGGTCGGCGTGTATCTTGGCAAAGATATGGTCGCCGAAGGCGAAGGACCGAGCAAGCAGTCCGCACAGGAAGAAGCCGCACGCAATGGTCTTGCCGCCAAAAGCTGGGGTTAAGATAATTGGGACGATGCCGTTTTGTTATTGTGGCAGCCTTTTTGTAGCATCTCATCCAAGATGCCTCTTAAAAACATTATGAATCAAATACAACGCGATCTCACATATCGTCTCGACGCAGTACAATCGGTATGCGAACAATATGGCACCCAAAGCGAAATGTGCCAACAGTCAGTATAGCTTTGGGAATTGCAACACGCGGCGAATGTACGTTCTGTTCAGATGCCTTCTTATATAGATCGGATTGGAACTACAAGTAATATTTTATTAGTCTTCTCGTTGTGGAATTTATTTTATACTTTAGATTCTTGAAATATAAAACAGTAAAACAGAAAAAATAAGCAAAATAGAAGATTAATTCTATAGACGTTTGTCCGCTTACGCCAACTATAGGGTATACGTTGACAAGGACATGTACTTTTATGAGACCCGGCCTCGTAAACTACGTAAACTCTTGTGCGCGATAAGCAGATATCCCTATGAGACCCGATCTCATAGGGATATAAATTACTCATCAATCGGTTCCAGAGCGATATCGCGAATCGTATCAAGTTGCATTTCTTTGAGAAGTTGCAGGGTCGTTGCTTGGTATTGCTTCGGCTTGCCGAAGACATCCGTAAGGAATGCCCTCTGCGTCACAGAAGGAAAATTCTTCCTTCCTATGTAATCAGGAAAACTGCTCCATCGGTAATTTTCAAGGAATTTCATTGCTTCTTGCGGCTTGGTAAGTTCGCGTTGTCGCCATGTCGGAAATTTCAAATCAAGAGGATTTGCGTGAATATAGAATGGGAGATGAATAAAGTGAGCTTCTCGCGTGACATGCACTGAACGGAAAGATCCCTGGAAGAGCGTGCCGACGCGTTGATATTTTTTGTTGAAGTACATGGCATACCCTACACCAAGTTTATGCATGAATTTACTTATCCCACTCTCCGTTACCTGTCTTAAGAGAAGATGATAGTGGTTAGGCATAAGCACGAAAGCGAGAATTTCTACAGTACATTCCCTCTTCTTTATAATCCTATGAGATCGGGTCTCATAGGATTGGAGGAACGGTTTTTTGAAATGGAGAAGCGTAGCGGGCGCTTCATCGTTAAATTCGTAGAGATCGTGAATAAAGCGGAAATAATCGGCATGGTGAAGAAAGATATTGCGTTTTTCTACACCGCGATTACAGATGTGGTAAATCTGGTCTTCTGCAAAATTTACTTTTCTCCGAGGCATATCCCTATTCTATGAGATCGGGTCTCATAGCGTCAAGGTGTTTGACGATGCAAAGAGTAAAGGCATATCATAGGCGGTATGTATCTCAAGAAATTAGAGATTTCGGGATTTAAATCGTTTGCAAAAACGACTGTTTTGGAATTTCCGTCGCGGATTGTGGCGGTGGTAGGCCCCAACGGCTCGGGCAAATCCAATATCGCGGAGAGCATACGCTGGGTGCTCGGCGAGCAGTCTATGAAAATGCTCCGCGGCAAAAAGGGTGAGGATCTGATATGGAATGGATCAGCTGAAACGCCGCGCATGGGCAAGGCATCCGTGACGCTGTTTTTTGATAACCGCGACGGCGCAATCCCGATTGAATTTGACGAGGTGGCGCTGGGGCGCAAGATTTTCCGGGACGGCAGTAATGAATACTTGCTCAACGGCTCTGCCGTGCGGCTCAAAGATGTGGTGGAGCTTGGCGCGCGTCTGGGTCTTGGCGAGGCAAAGCACAATCTCATCGGCCAGGGCGAAGTGGATCGTATCTTGCTTGCAGGCGCGCGCGACCGGCGCGAGATGCTGGAGGAGGCACTTGGCCTTCGTGTGTATCAGCTGAAAAAAAACGAGGCCGAGCGCAAGCTTGACGCAACAGTGCGCAATCTTGAGCAAGTGGAGGGGCTTTTGCGCGAGATTACGCCGCATTTGAAATTTTTGAAAACGCAGGCGCGGCGCGCCGAGATGCGGGGCGAGATGACGCGCGAACTTGCTGCAATGCAGGCGGTGTATTTTGTGCGCGAGGAGCGCGCGATCGCGGCGGATGTGTCCGCGGCCGCAAAAGCCGCAGCCCCCCTGCTTGAAAAGCGCGATTTACTTAAGCGAGAGATCAGAAAAGCGGAGCAGGAGATCGTGTTGGCGGAGCGTACGTTAGCACCCGCAAAACCGGAGGAGCGGATCGTCTCAAAACTTGGAGAATTGCAGGAGCGGCGGCGGGAATACGAACGGGAGCTTGGCAGACTTGAGGGCAAGCGCGATGCGGGTGCTATCGCGCGTCCTGCCGCGCGGCCGGACGATATGCGCGACCTGGGTAATGAGATGCGGCAATTCATCAATGAAGTGCGCGCGGTGATTGAGGACGAGGAAGATTCCGATGCTCTGCGCGCACAGCTCCGCGCGCTTCTGGAAGACATAGAAAGCGTACTGGATGACGCGGAGGGCGGCGGGAGAGTCTCGCACGGAGGAGAGTCTCATGTGGGCGGGGGTGAATTTGACGCTCCGATACGCGCTTTGCAGGAGAAACTCGCCCTGCTGGGTGACGAAATCGCCAAAGCCGAGCAGTTGGATGTTGCCATGCGCGAGGCGTCGCGCACAGGATACGAGACGATCCGTGCGCAGGATATGGCACTCCGTGCTTTGCGCGATCAGGAGCGCGAAGTGATGCTGGCGCTTGAGCGGCTGAAGTTTGAGGAGGGGCGTCTCCACGAGCGCGAGGAAGTGTACGCGCACGAGTGGCGCGAAATGGGTCACGACGGGACTGCGGCAGGGGCGAGTGAAGACTACCCCGACATGCCGCAGGAAGAGCTTCGCCGCAAGATTGAGCGTATGCGGCTGAAGCTTGAAGAAATCGGAGGAATTGATGAATCCATTGCCAAGGAATATGAGGAGACGGAAACGCGGCATGCGTTTTTGGAGCGCGAACTTGGAGACTTGAAGTCCGCGCATGCTTCCCTCAAGACCTTGATTAAAGAGCTTGATACCCGGGTGCGGCAGGATTTTAAGGAAGGGTTTGCAAAAATAAAATCTGAATTCCACGATTATTTCAAGATCATTTTCAATGGGGGATCGGCGCGGTTGAGTATCGTGAGACAAGAGACAAGCGACAAGGAAGCGAGCGAAGGCATGGAGGGCGAAGAAAAAAATGAAGAGGAGGGGATAGAAATAGATGTGGATCTGCCGCGAAAACGCATCAAGGGACTTGCGATGCTCTCGGGCGGCGAGCGGGCGCTGACGGCCGTAGCGTTGCTTTTTGCGATTGCCGCAGTGAATCCCCCGCCGTTTCTGGTGCTGGATGAAACCGATGCGGCACTGGACGAAGCCAATTCGCGCCGCTATGCGTCCATTTTACAAGAGCTTGCCAAGAAAACCCAGCTTGTCGTAATCACACACAATCGCGAAACCATGCAGTGCGCGGGAGTGCTTTATGGCGTTACGATGGGCGACGACGGCACCTCGCGCCTCTTGTCGCTCAAGCTGGAAGACGCAAAAGAGTACACGAACCGTTGACTTTTCGGGCGGTTTTGTCTAGTATTTCCATACCATGTTAATGATCAGATTTCAGAGGGTGGGGAGGAAGAACGATCCGGCGTTTCGGCTGATGCTTACAGAAAAGCACTCAAAGCCAAAATCCGGGGGTATTGAATTGCTCGGCTCATATCACCCGAAGACAAAAGAAACCGTTTTGAAAAACGACCGGATTTTGTACTGGATGAGCAAGGGCGCCCAGGCGTCTCCGACTGCGCAGAATCTTCTGATCGCAAAAGGCGTCATACAGGGCAAGAAAATCCATGTCGTGAAAGCGGCAAAGAAAGCCGCAGAGCCAGCGCCGGTTGCATAGTGCACAGGGGAAGGAATACGATTCAGATACATTACTGATTTTCAGAAAGGTCGAACAGAAAATCCATTGCACAGCTTTCAGGAATCGGCATTCGGATACGCGCGCAATTGCACGGCGACGAGTGCGGAGACTTGAAGCACAGATACCGTATGGCACAAATGCCACAGGACCAGGAGTTTCTTGATTTTATGGTACGCGCGCTCGTGGATAATCCCGACGCAGTGAAGACCGAGCGCAAGGTTGACGAGATGGGGGTATTGCTTACTCTCACCGTGGATCCGGCGGACATGGGCAAGATCATCGGGCGCAGCGGCCAGACCGCAAAAGCGATCCGTTCGCTTCTGCGCGTGGTCGGCATCAAAAATAACGCTCGGGTGAATCTCAAAATTGAGGAGCCCGAAGGCGGCCGTGGCCCGCGCATGATGCGCCCCGACGAGGCACCGCGAAATGAGGCGCCGCGAACACATGAGAGTCAGCCGCGCGTGATGCGCGACATTGACGATGTCGTGGATGACCTTAAGATTTGATCAAAGCGCAGACACACGCGGATATAAACGCGGACTGACGCAGACAAAAAACGAAATATCGCAAAACCCCCCGACTTGAGTCGGGGGGTTTTTGATTTGGAGGAAGCATATGTGATACGGTACTTATATGCGTTTTGATACGATTACTATCTTTCCGCAGATGATTGATGCGTATATGAACGAATCAATCATCAAGCGCGCGCGGGAGAAAAAACTTATTGAATCGTATGCGCACAACCTACGCGACTTTAGCGCGGATAAAAAGCACAAAAAAGTGGATGACCGGCCGTATGGTGGAGGGGCTGGCATGGTGCTTGGCGTGGAGGCTCTCTCGCGCGCGCTTGTCAAAATCCCCAAGAAGAAAAGACAGCTTGTCGTGCTTTTTTCGGCGGCGGGGAGACAATTTGACGCCGCAATCGCCGCGCGATGGGCAAAAAAGTACGATCAGATCGTGATGATCGCAGGCAGATACGAGGGCGTGGATGAACGTATCGTAAAAGTCCTACAAGCTACCTGCCTACCGGACAGGCAGGCAAACTACCTGCGTACCCGACAGGCAGGCAACCTACAAACTGTTTCCATCGGGCCATACGTGCTGACCGGAGGCGAGCTTCCGGCGCTCGTGGTGATTGATGCGGTGGCACGGCACATCCCGGGAGTGCTCGGGAGCCACGAATCGCTTGAGGAAAAGCGTCACGGGATTGGCGTACCTGTCTATACGCGGCCGGAAGTTTTCACATGGCGCGGCAGGCAATATCGCGTACCCAAAATACTGCTCTCTGGAGATCAGAAAAAAATCGCCGAGTGGCGTGCCAAACGCAAAATAAAATAATCAAGTCTTGTTAAATATCCCTCACAAGTAAGAGCCTTTTGAAGACTGCCTGCAACGCTCTTGACAGGATCTGCACGCGGGCATACGATAGGTGAACTATTGAATTGAGGCTCACACCCTCCTTCGGAGTTCACAAGGCTTCGTAGAAAACAATTTACAACGAGTTGTCCCGATGTTGTCCAAATCTTTGATTTGGTGACAACATTGAGGATCCCGATATAGTCGGGACCTGATTTTGAGAGGAGTTGTCGCCTTTGCAAAATCAACACCCACGCAAGCGCCTTTCATAAGGGAGTTTGCGTGGCTGTTGTTTTTTCTGAAGAGTGCCGGACGGATTGCCATTTGAAAAAAGAACCCAGTATATCAACTTTAGCGGTCGCCCAAGGCGACGCGAACGGATGTTGCCAAAGTTGTATTACTGGGAGAATGACAACAGATGAAAAAGCAATACGCGTTTTTTCAGCTGTTCCGACTATTACTGATCAGGGTGAAAACCCAGATCGCCGGTGCATACTGCCTTCGGCAGTAGCACCTTTATTGAGGATTTGATCCTGGTCCAGGATGAACGCTGGCGGCGTGGATAAGGCATGCAAGTCGAACGGGATTAGTTTGCGATTACATCAAGAGCTAGTCTAGTGGCGAACGAGTTAGTAATACCCTGGTACTTCCCCTTGAGTCGGGCATAACGAGCCGAAAGGTTCGCTAATTCCCGATAGTTCTCGCAAGAGTAAAGCCCAGCCCTACTTTTGAATTTTATAGTATGATAAGCGTATGTGGTGTGTATATGTGATTCAGCATACTGAAACCAGACAGCATTATATCGGTTCTACCTCTGATTTGACGAAGAGAGTCGATCAGCATAATCAGGGTATGACAAAGGCCACACAGAGAAAAGATGGTCGTTGGATACTGATCTATGCCGAAGCGTACAGAAGCAAGCAAGATGCGCAGAGGAGAGAACAAATGCTGAAACACCATGGTAACGCGAAACAGAAATTATTTCTCCGTATACGAAATAGTTTTCTTGAAGTTCAAAAGTAGAGCTGGGCGCTTGAGGAAAGGCCTAGGTCCTATCAGCTAGTTGGCGGGGTAATGGCCCACCAAGGCTATGACGGGTAGGGGGCGTGAGAGCGCGACCCCCAACGACGAGACTGAGACACGGCTCGTACACCTACGGGTGGCAGCAGTCAAGAACATTCGACAATGGGCGAAAGCCTGATCGAGCGACGCCGCGTGCAGGAAGAAGGGCTTCGGTCCGTAAACTGCTTTTACAGGGGAGGAACGCAAGTGACTGTACCCTGTGAATAAGGAGTTGCTAACCTCGTGCCAGCAGCCGCGGTAATACGAGGACTCCAAGCGTTATCCGGATTTATTGGGCGTAAAGGGTCTCCAGGTGGTTTGGTTAGTCTGATGTTAAATTCCGCTGCCTAACGGCGGAGCTGCATTGGAAACGGCCAGACTAGAGGGATGGAGAGGGAGTTGGAACTCACGGTGTAGGGGTGAAATCCGTTGATATCGTGGGGAACACCAAAGGCGAAGGCAGACTCCTGGCCATCTCCTGACACTCATGAGACGAAAGCGTGGGGAGCAAAAAGGATTAGATACCCTTGTAGTCCACGCCCTAAACGATGCGCGCTCGCTGTTCGGAGTATCGACCCTCCGAGCGGCTTAGCTTACGCGTGAAGCGCGCCGCCTGGGAAGTACGAGCGCAAGCTTAAAACTCAAAGGAATAGACGGGGATTCGCACAAGCGGTGGATCA
>MHQM01000050.1 GCA_001820655.1 Candidatus Sungbacteria bacterium RIFCSPHIGHO2_02_FULL_52_23 | reverse complement strand
CCCCCATCACCATTGACGATCTGGTAAAATTCTTTTGACGAGTAGCCCAAAAAATGACAAGACACGAGGCTAAGCCTCGTGTCTTGTGTAATGCAGGCTCCCCTATTCTCCGTCATCGTCATCAAGTCCGGGCAGATTTTCTCCTTCTTCGCCGTAGATCGGAAGGCCTGCGGGCGGGCCGACTTTGCGCGCCTCCACGCGCTTGATCAAAGGCCCGGTAAGCACGAGAATCGTCGGTGGGTGGAAAATAGTCGCAAGCTCCTCTATATTGAGCACCACATTATGGATACGCCACGGCGCAAAACCCCAATTAAAAAGCTTCATGTTTAAAATCGCTTCCGTAATAGTATCAGGATACATGTCGCGTGTCCGATACTTCTCCCACAGTCGCTCACGGCGTCCGGCCGCGCGATGTTGGGGGAAGATATAAGGCCAATACCAAATCTTTGCAAGAGTCCACGCAAAAACATTATGTTTGAATTTATTGAAGGCTTGAGATGCATACTGATTCATCGCCGAAAATATTGATCGGCGACCGAAGCTTGAGTGGAAGATTTCTTTAGGCGCAAAGTACATATATCGTATCACCGCATCAAAAGCGGGTTTGGCGATTTTGCGCTCAATCGCTTTCATAGTTTCAGTCTCCGCAGGACTTGGCATGGCAAAAATGGTCTGGCCAGTTTTGGGATCAATAGTACTGCGAGATTTTCCTTTGATATACTCTATCTCTTTTTCACCATCTTGATAAAAGTTAGTTATCTCTTTATCAACCTTTGGTTTTATAAGCAGTTGAAACCATAGATGCTCCTGCGGCTTGATGCGAGACAGAGTCTCAAGGAGAGACGCCATCGGATCCACTTCTTTTTCTTCTGCAGGAGCTTCAAAGTCAATGTACGTACGTATGGGATACACATGAGGACGATCCGTGCCGCTTTTATCAAAAATCAGTTCATTACCAAACATACGATACCCCGAAGCATAAATATCCTCTGCGGTCTTGGGCATACGATGGATATAGTCGTCGGCGACGTGCGTGATCTCAATATCGGGATAATTGGCATAGAGCACGGCCTCAAAGTGACTGCGCCGGACCGACGGGATAAAAAGATAAAAGTGAATCTCGCCGCCGAAGCTCACCGCCTCAAACGAAAACCACAGCGGCACTTCGCCGTCCCACCATTTTTCTTCAGTGTCAGATGCAGAGTTTTTGATCGCATGCACCGTCGCAAACACCTGCTCCATGGAGCGGGGCGTGCGCGTGATCTCGCGCGGAAACTTAATCTCCATCATCATCCACGGATTGGTGATCTTTTTGTAGTACTGCTGGATATACGCCATCCAGATGCTGGATGCAACGTACAGGAGGATGACCAAAAGCCAAAACCACCAGAGATCTACCACCACGGCGCGGAAAAGTGTGACAAGAAGTGTGACGTCAAAAACCATAGATTCATTATAAAAGGACTGCCCGCAAGGAGCAAGTCGCCGCCATACATTTATTGAGGCTTAGCCTCAATAGTTAAAAGGCGGGCATAGCCCGCCTTTTAAAACATATTCACGCAATAGATTCCACATGGCATAGTTTCTTCCCAAATCGTGTCTTACTTACGATCGTAAGTAAGACACGATTTGATGAAGCGCCATTTCGTATGCTCTCGTACTTATCCACTTACACAAGAGTATACCCCCCGTCTTCCGTCCGCTTGAAACGCGAGCGATCTTGGAGGTTCAGAAGAATAGTTTGCGCTTTGACCATGCGCCGCTCGCTGGCAAGTTTTACGAGCTCGTCGCGGGTTAGCGGCTTCGGAGAGTTTGTCATCAATGAAATCAAGATATCGCGCACCGTACCTGACTCATATCCCCATTCCTTCAGGGCATACATGCCCCTGCCGACAAGGATAAACCGAGGGTCTTTGATCAGCTCGTTATGCACGGTCTGCGGATGGGCTTTTTTCTTGCCCGGCCATGCCGCGCGGTCAATTGCCGCCGCGACCTCGCGGAAATGCATAGGCTTGCCCGTTTTCAAGATCGCCGCATATGCTTTGTCTTTGATGCCGCGCGGGCATACCGTCGCCCATGACACAAGGCCATACTCGCCATACGGATTGCGCTTGATCAGTTTGGCGGTCGCAAGATACGCCTGCCGTGATTTTTCGGATAAAGAGTCCTTGTCGTCAGCACTTGTCTCGGAAGCCAAAAAGGCATGGAGCTGTTCTTCGGCAACAGGAATCTCCGATTCCTCAAGGCGCTTGGCAACGCGCACCATGACACCCTCCGCCGATCCTGCCGCGGCAGAATCGGATGCCCACCGGGGATGAAATGTCTCGGTTTCCGCAACGCGTACAAAGCTCGGATGCGTATGGAGCAAAAATTGCAAATGCGGATGAAACCGCGCGGGCGATGCATGCGAAAAAAGATGATCGTCCGCCATGACACCCCCGTGCTCGCGCACGACATTTTCCAAAGCTATCAGCAGAGGCCGGACTTCCTCGTGATCCCGCCCGCGCAGGCGACGCATGGCATCGGCCTCAATCTGCCGTACCCGTTCGCGCGTGATTTTATACGCCGTGCCTATTTCCTCAAGAGTGGATTTCTTTCCGCCTTTCAGGCCAAAACGCCGCTCCACGACGTCCCGCATGCGCTTTGCAGGCAGACTCTGGAGCAGGATTTTCACTGCGTCATTCGGAGATATCGGAAAGTCTATTGCCATATAATAAACAAGTATAACACGCTATCTATTATTTGTCTAGACCCATCTCCGATGCCAGTTATCCCAGATAACAAGCAAGGGGGACGCTACAAAAATGGAGGAATATGTCCCAAATACCACTCCCAGCATCAGCGCCAACGCAAAGTATTTTGTGGTGGCTCCGCCGAGAAACAAAATCGCCGCAAGAACCAGAAATACCGTAAGAGATGTCATGATTGAACGCGTGATTGTCTCATTGACGCTTTTGTTTACCGTAGCGGCAAATGATTCGGTGCTTTTCTGCATCCGAAGATTTTCCCGCGTCCTATCAAAGACTACAATAGTATCATGCACAGAAAATCCTAAGATTGTCAAGAGAGCGGTGATAAACAGCGTATCCACCTCGGCTCCGAAGTAGTGTCCGAGGACGGAAAACACCCCCACAGGGATCACGATATCGTGGAAAAGCGCCACTGCGACGGCAACCGTGCCATATTTCCATGATGCCAGGGGTCGGGAGACCTGCCGAAACGCCCATGTGAGATACAGCACAATGCCTGCAAGCGCCAATGCGAGCGCCAGAAGCGCGCGCCGCTGAAACTGCGCTCCGATCGTAGGCCCGATCGCATCAAAACGCTTTTCCTGCATAGCACCGAGCGACCCGAGCCCCTGTACCAGCTTCTGATGGGTGCTTTCGTCCACGTCGCGGAAACGGGCAATCACGTTTTGCTCCCCTGAAAACTGAATAGTCGCCGAGTCCACGCCAGCCCGGGTAAACTGCTCCCGTACAAGCTCCACGGGCGGACGACTCGCCTGATATGATATCTCAATCAGTGAACCTCCGGTGAAATCAATGCCGAAATGCAGACCCCATATGCCAAGCGATACAAAACTTGCGAGCACAAGAAGTCCCGAAAACGTAAGAAAGATATATTTGCGGCCGATGATGTTCATATAACGGGAATCATGAAGCATGAATTAGGAATTATGGATTTTATACCTATCCCATCATTCATAATTCCTTCTTCCTACTTCCCATTTGGAGAATCCGCTTAAGAATAATCCGCGCATGCGGGCAAGAGCGGGCGTACTGATCGCGACAAGCAGGGTGCGCGTCACGCTGATGGCAGAAAACATGGATACCAGGATACCGACACCGAGCGTCAGCGCAAATCCCTGCACCATACTCGTCCCGAGCCAGTAGAGAATCCCCGCCGTCAAAAGACTGGATACGTTGGAATCGCGGATGGAAGTCCATGCCCTGCGGAAGCCCTCGCGGATGGCATCCTCCAGCGCAAGGCCGCGGGCAAGCTCTTCTTTCATGCGCTCAAAAATCAGGATGTTGGCATCCACGGCCATGCCGACAGACAGCACGAATCCCGCGATACCTGCAAGCGTCAGTGTCACCGGAATCAATTTGAAAATCGCAAGCACAATGCCCGCATATACCACGAGTGCCGCCACGGCGATCAGACCGGGCAGACGGTACCACAGGAGCATAAAAACAACGACCGCAAGAAATCCGATGGCCCCGGCGTAGAGACTGCGCGCAAGCGATTCGCGGCCAAGGCTCGCTTCAATAGACTGCTGTGCGATCAGCTTAATCGGCACCGGCAAAGCTCCCGCATTGAGGCGTCCGGCAAGCTCCCGCGCGGATTGCGGGGTAAAATTGCCACTAATCTGCGCACTGCCGCCCGTAATCTCTTCACGCACGACGGGCGCTGAAATTGCCACGCCGTCAAGATAAATCGCAATCTGCTTGCCGATGTTTTGCTTCGTCAGCTCCGCAAAGAGAGTCGCCCCTTCGCCGGTAAGTTTGAGGTTTACCAGCGGCTGAAACGTAGTCTGATCAAAATCAACATCCGCGCGCGTGATAAAACGCCCCGTAAGCTCCGTGGGGACGAAGTTCGGGTCTTCAAGCATCCGTTCTCCTTGCTTTTGCGCGGCCATGATCGCATCGCGCTCGGCCACAGATCGCTCTTCACGAAACTCCAGGTACGGCGTTTCCCCGATCAGCCGGATCGCGGCTCCGACATCCCGTACTCCGGCAAGCTCCGCTACGAGCCGCCAATCTCCGCCCGAACGCTCTACTTCCACCAAAGGCTCCGCCACTCCGAAAAGATTTACCCGCCGCTCAATCACATCGCGCAGAGCTTCCATGGAGCCTGCTTTGTCCGATTCGGCAAGCACGCTGACATCCGCGTGATATACCAGGTGAGTGCCTCCCTGGATATCCAGTCCCAGGCGGTACGGGAATCCCGCAAACAGCCGTTCAAAACGAAATCCGGACTCCCCTACTCCGATGCGCGCAAGCACGCGATCAGCATACATAGGCGCATCAAAAATGCCTGCGACTGCGCCCAGCACAATAATACCCACCGCCGCAAGCCGTGCGGTTTTTCTTTGCATCATCCGAGACGAAGAGTTTTTCTGCATCAATTACGAAAGTATCAGATGGGAGACATTTTTGCAAATGCCCGCCATCTTTTATGGAAGAATACCACGAACGCCTTCCCAGCCAAGCATCATCAAAAGCGAGAAATTCTCCCCTGCCGCACCCCCGATCGTGCCCCCGTGTCCGACTCCCAAAATACATTGGCGGGTCACGTCAAACGCAAGGCCGCCCGAATCCCCGTAAAAACTCGGCACTCGGCTGACAAGATATGGATGCAAAACAGCCTGATCAACCGTATAAGAAAATATCGGCGTTTTATAGAGGAATCTTTGGTCTTCGGAAAGTTCCTCTCGGACTCCGGAAATATCGGCATAGGCTGTCACTTCGCCGATGTTTTTTGCAAGATATGAATTATCGCTGAAATTGCTCGGATAGCCGTAATGGAATACCGTATCGCTGATCGCGCGCGAATGCGTGCATATCGGGTACGATATGACAGGATATCCGTCGGGAAATACGGCCTTGCCTTCAGGATAGTTCGCAAGCGCGGGGAGAAAGAGAAATGCGGCATCAATCCCCTGCTCGTTGTACCGCTTTTTTACGGCATCAAGATTTTCGGGAGTCCCGAAGAGATAATGCGCCGGTGCGCGGTCATGAGGAAAGATGACTTTGCACGTCGTACTTGCTACATCCGTCAGGAGGTGTGCTGCCGTCACCACAACACCCCGCGGCATGGAAAATCCCGCTCCGATATAGACGCCCCTCCGATCCTCACTCGGGCATTCAATCTTCACGACCGCCCGCAATAGCTCGTCTTCGCGCAGAGGCGGCAGGACAGGCTCCGGCGGCGCAGATACCGGAGAAACAGCAGCAGCAGTGGAAGACGCCGTAGTGCTCGCAGATACAGCAGGCACAGGCAAAGCAGGCTTCGGCAGTACCGCTGGCGACTGTTTTTCAGCCCCATCGGCTATTTCTTCACTCTGGCGAATCACAGCCTCCGGAAGAGACTCATGCAAAGGCGCCAAGGAAGGTATCACATCCGTCTCCGGCTCTCTCCTGTCAGCTACGACGCGATCGCGCTCAAGAGATCGCGGCGCAGGCAGAGGCACCACAGCAAGGAGCAGAAATCCCAACACCGCAAGACCGACAATAAGAAAAAATGATTTCAACATCCCGAAGATCTTTATATAAACTACTCTGTCGCAAAGCGCGCAAACGTACCGCGACGCAGAACACTGCGGTATGAACGGTACAGAAAGAAATATGCGGCGATGCAATAAAGCACAGCCAGCACAAAACCTACTACAAGTTCCCGCATATCCATAGTCCCCGTGCGCACCACTGCGCGCATGCCTTCAAACACATGTGTCGCCGGTATAAAAAAGCTGATCCTCTGCAAAAACAGCGGGAGTGCCGCCAGAGGATAAAATACCGCAGAAAAAGGTGCTAAAAGCGGCGGGATGGACCATACCACCATCTCCGCACTGGGCCCGAAACGCAAAACCACCGCAGTTGCGAGAATCCCCACAGCAAGACCAAAGACAAAAAGCACCGCGGCAAAAGGGATCAGGAGGAGACCGAAAGTGAATATGCTGTAGGAAAGCAGTATCCACGCAAGCAAAGCGATGAATCCAAGAGAAACCGACGACTCCACAATACTCACGGCGACAAAACCGAGGATGTATTCTTGCAAGGACAGCGGCGACGAAAAAAGATTGATGAAATTGCGCGTCCATACGTCCTCAAGAAATGAAGCGCTTACGCCAAACACCACGCGGCTCATAAAGGACGACATAATCACCGTGCCCAAGATCAGAGCCGCAAAATTGAGATCCGATCCCGCGACGCGATCCAGATACACGGACAAAACACCCCACAGGAAAAGCTCAAGTGCTGAAAAGTAGAAAAGATTGAGCGGCCGGAACGGATTGCCCTTGAGCAAAAGCATCTGCCGCCAGAAGATTGCGAATATGCGTTTAAGACTGTTCATAATCGGGCTAAGGAAAGCGGCTCCCGCGCTACCGCGATAAATAATTCTTCAAGATTTTTCTTGCCGTATGCGGCGGGCAATTCGCGCGGATTTCCCTCAAGCAGAATTTTCCCATGCGAGATGAAAAGCACGCGGTCGCATACCTCTTCAATCTCGTACATATCGTGCGATGTCCACAGCACCCCAGCCCCCGCGCCTGCGGCATACGCTTTTATTTTCTCGCGTATGATCGCAGAATCGCTCGGGTCAATGGATGCGGTCGGCTCGTCCATCAGGAGAAGCCGCGGCTCGTTGAGCATAGCTTTTGCCATATGCACGCGCGACTGCTCGCCCGATGACAGAAATCCTGTCCGTACGCGGGCGAATTTTTCTATATTAAACTCCTTGAGCAAAGCCGCGATCCGCTCCCGTATGCGCGAAACGCCATAGAGCAGAGCAAAAATCGTGAGATTCTGCCGCACGGTCGTATTGCCCGGCAGATGCGCATACACCGCGGAGAAATTCACCCGCGAGAGGATTTCAGAGCGATGACGAGCAAAATCTTTGCCAAACACGCGGATACTGCCGCCCGACGGCTCCACAATCCCCAGGATCATATCTATCGTCGTGGTCTTGCCCGCGCCATTGGGTCCCAAAAGCCCCACAATCTCTCCTGCGCGAATATCAAAAGAGACGCCATCCACCGCAATGACATCATTGTACACTTTTCGTAAATTCTGCACTTCAAGGATTTTCTCCGTACCCATAATTACGATTCCCTATACATGCAGTATTCGCATGTGGAGTGGCGCTCCGGTTTCTCACCGATTACGATGTCATGGACTTTTTTGAGCGTCGCCATACCGCGTGAAGGCGAGACGTCCATTTTGATCAATTGCGTCTTGAAGTGCGTCATGCCCATTTCGTATGATTGCGGCCAGAAAAATAGCAGATATCCGTAGCCTGCGATCGTACAACCGTTGCGCTCAAAAAGCATGGAGTAGAGATCAAGCTGGGTGCGATAGTGCTCATGGGTGTCCTCTTTTGTGGGGTATCCGCGGGTCTTGAAATCAAACGGCACAAACGAGCCGTCGGGTGCAACAACGAGATCGTCAATCGCGCCCGCGACAACCATATTGTATTCGGGGATCTCCGTCCGGATGCCGCCACGGCCAAAATCAAATTCGCGCCATTGGCGAAGTCTTTTTGGGTCATCAAAAAGCTTGCCCTCTATTTTCCCGTCAATCTCGGGCGGCATCTCGCCCCGCGCGCGATACTCGTCAAAATATTTTTTAAACACGTTGTCCATGCCGTCGGGAAGCGACGGATAGATGCCACGAGGACGTTTTTTATCTTCATTGACCTGCAGCCACAGGCACCGCGGGCATTCAAGAAGCGAGGAGACACCGGATGGGGATATTTTGATCATAAACGTGAATCAAGAAGCAAGAATTAAGAATCGTGAAAAATGTAGCGGGACATTTATACCGATGCGAAAATCAAATTTTTTATTTCCCGTAAAACCTCTGACGGGATCGGATCGCGCTCGGGACTTTTACCGGGATATCGCCATGCAGTAATAATTTTCAATTGTTTCTTATCTATCGTTTTCCGCTTTCCGCCTACAAGATACATCGCCCATATTTCCGAATACGTCTTTCCTCCGGCAGGCTGCATACATGCGACTGCTCCGTCCATGATCCCCTCCTCAAGCCGCGTAGGATAGCGAAGTACGCGTATAATACGCGATTCCGTCAGGCGATAATGCCGCATTTTCATCCGCGCGTGATTGGTCCAGACATATTTCTCCTCCCGCGGCAGACTCATAGCGTAATCAGTATACTACTCGTAAAGAAAAAACAAAAGAATCCGCCCCGATTCTCCGCCAACTGGCGGATCGGAGCGGATTCTTTGCCACACAATACGACAATAACTACTTGGCAAGCTCTGCTTCTATATCTGCGAGCCCTTGATCAAGACCATCCAACTGGATAGACTGCAGATCCTGCTCTTCGGGCAGAGTCTCTGCGGCGGGCATCATATTTTCCCCAGCCTGCTCCTCCGATCCCGTGGATGTACCGTATGGCGCACCCGGCATCAGCGCGAGCATATAGGCAAGAGCTACAATGGCGGCAATGACAAGCGCGATCACCGCAAGACGCGACATACTTGATGAACCTGTTTCCTGCATATAAGTAAAGGAATTAGCAAATGATACACAAAGGCGGATTACTGCGCCGGCGTCGTCGTAGAACTACTGCGTCCACGAGCACCCAACTCTTTGATAGACGATGTCACATCTACCAGCGCGCGATGCGCTTCTTTCACTTTTACCGCAACGCCTTCCACCAGAGCACGAACTTTTTTGAACGACTCCTTGAAATCGGTACTGTTCACCGCGTCAGTATATTTCACCTTTGCATCCGCAAGTGCGGCCTCGGCTTCGCCAATCTTTGCCCGCGCGGCAGTAAGCTTGGTCTGCAAAACAGCCAGATTCGCAGGGTCCGCAGTTGACGATGTTAGGCGGCTTTCAATCTTGTCTGCAACACCCTTGAGACGATCAATCGCTGTCTGAAATTTCTCCATCATCTGCGAAAAATACTGCTCAATCCTGACGGCTTTCTGCTCGCCCAGTTTCTTCTTCAGCTCCATCTTGCGCTCCTCCATTTTTGTCTGGAATTCTTCGCGCTTTTTTTTCATCTCCGCCTCCACCTCCTGGCGCTTCTTTTTCAGCTCCTCCATGCGGGTTTGCATTTCGCGGCGCAGCTCCTCCTGCTTTGATTTCACTTCATCACGCATCTGGCGGGCTTTTTCTTCAAGAGCTGCGCGCTCCGTCTTAGCCGCATCAAGTCCTTTCTGCCGATCCACCTGCATTTGCTGTCTTTGCTCCGTCGATGTCTCCGCGGCAACGGCTTCGTGTGCGAGCGCCGCAAAAGGCATCAAAACCGCCGCAGATACAGATACAATAAGAGACAATTTGTTCTTCATAATTCTTTGTATGCGCTTTATACCGCTAATCTATAGAATGAGGCTCACCCTACCTCGGCACCAGTATATCGCATACCAGCACATTTGAATATCAAGTTATCCACATCGCTGAAGCATGCCCTAGAGTGAAATGATCTCTTCCCACGGGAATCCTTCCCTGCCGAAATGGCCGTATGCCGCGGTCGCGGCATAGATCGGCCGGCGCAGATTGAGCCGCTCAATAATCTCCTTGGGACGGAAATCAAACTTCTCTTTGACCACAGCCGAGACATCGCGCCCGTCCTCCGCCTCCGCATATACCATGAGCGGCTCCGCGCGGCCGATTGCGTACGCCACCGCTATCGTGCATTCTTTTGCCAGGCCGTTTGCCACCACGTTTTTTGCCGCAAAGCGCGCCATGTATGCGGCCGAGCGGTCTACTTTTGTTGGATCCTTGCCCGAGAAGCATCCGCCGCCGTGCCGCACAAGCCCGCCATACGTATCTACAATGATCTTGCGTCCGGTAAGTCCGGTATCCGCGGCAAATCCGCCGATAATAAATTTGCCTGTCGGATTGACCAGCACTTCAATGCCCGTCAAATCCCCCATAACCGGACCGATGAGTTTGCGCGTAAGAATCTCTTTGATCTGCGGCTGTTCAATACTGTCCGCATGCTGGCAGGAAATCAGCACCGTGCGGACTTTTCCGTCCTCCATCGTGATCTGTGATTTGCCGTCGGGGCCGAGCCACGAACATTCGGGGTCGGTCTTGCGCAGATGCTCAAGCCCTTGTACGAGCTTGTGCACGAGCGCCACCGCGCGGGGCATGTATTCGGGAGTTTCCTTGGTCGCGTATCCGTACATGATGCCCTGATCTCCGGCGCCTCCGGTATCCACGCCCTGCGCGATATCGGGCGACTGCTGGACGATATTGGTCATAATCTGCAGATCGTCTTTGTAGCCAAGATCGCGATAAAACGTGCGCGCGATCTTTGCGGCATCCACCGATCCTCTGCTCGTCACCTCGCCCCCGGCCACAAAGAGCCCATGCGAGCCAAATGTCTCCACAGCCACGCGCGATGTCGGGTCCTGTACGATATAGGCGTCCAGAATCGCATCGGACACCTGATCGCAGATCTTGTCCGGATGGCCGGATGTCACGCTCTCCACCGTATACGTCTGATTGTTCCTCATATATGTGTATATGAAGCTATCAAGGCTTAGCCTCAATAGCTTTTGTTAGGTGAATTAAAAAATCCCTCGCATAAAGGGATGATAAACGCGACTTATCTTCCCCGTATGTTGTACGGGCTGGAAGGAGCACTCCCTTGCATAAAAAGCAAGATTTGCCGGCGGATCATAGGGCCAGTTCCCTCCCCGCGCTCTTGATACCTAATTTTCAATTAACTGTATACTACTCCTGAAACACCGCCAGCGCAAGAAAAGTTTTCCACTACAAGACGTCAGCGCTCATGGTTCACATCATACCCGATGCGGATTTTATCCTTTTCCTGCTTGATCTTGCGGATTGTGATGGGGCCAATGTCCACCAAATCAGCGACAGGCGTCCCGCCGCAAGGCATAGCAAATCCCGCGTGCACGATCACGCGCGCCTGCTCGCCTTTCTCCATCGGAAAATCCGGCGTATACCGGCATGTTTTCTGCATCTCTTCACGCGTCATAAAGATTATTTCCGTCTTTCCTCCCGCGAGCACATATGTATTGCAGAGCCTCTCAAGATCACTCTTCAATTTCTCCTTATCAAGCCCGTCCAGACTCCCTTCATACTCATCATACGGCCCCTGCGGAAAGTGATACCCCTTGCCAGGCTTCCACGGCAAATTTAGTTCCGCCACGGCTTTATCCACGAGATGCCCCGCAGAATGGATCCTTGCGTGAAGCAGACGCCGATCCGCGTCCACACGACATATCACGCTATCACCCTTAGCAAAACTTCCGGACTCAAACACCCCCATGTGCCGTACGGCACCCTCCACAAAGCGCACCTCCTCCACAAGAAATTTCCCCGACGGCGACTCAATCATGCCCGTATCATACGGCTGTCCCCCGCCCTGCGGATAGAAAACCGTCTGATCAAGCAGGACGATATCGCGCTCATTCTCGCGCAAAACCTCCATCACCCGCGCCGGAGCTTCCAGTAAGGCAAACTTCTCAAGATATAAAAGTTTTGTTTTTGTCATAATATATATATCGGCGGTCTATTGAAGTCTCACTTCAATAGTTACATAACAGTCAGTTCTTTAAAACCGGTCTCCTGATCGTGGACTCTTTTATAGGAAACGTCTTCAAAAACTCCGACCACGATCTCCGCAGTAGGCTGCACCCGACAGCCGTCTTTCAGATGGCCCCCGATGACTTTTCCTTCCTGGTCAGATACCGACATATGGACATGACAACCATCACGCGAGATTGTGCCTGTACCTGAAACAATTTCAAACGGCCCGTTAAAATCCTTTACATCCTGCTTGTCCGGAGTCGCTCCTGCCATCCTTAAAACCGCATTTTCAAGACCCCCGACAATAGAAAGCAAAGCTCCCGCGCCAATATTATGTTTTTGAGCCGCTTTTACAATCTCCTCTTTGAGCAATTCACCCGGCTTTATTCTGAATGTAATCTGCTTCATAATCCGAAATGGTTTTTATTTTCTTCGCGCGGCCATGGCAAATTGCATAAAATATCCTTCAAGATCGGCAAGTGAACTGCCATATTCTGTACCACCCAATACCGCATCGCAAAATATCTCATACGCGCGGCCTATTTCGCGGAGACGCCCATGCCAACGCGGATCCGCAAGAGTAAGATTAAAAAGCTCAAGCGCGCGATCTACTGCACCATGGAAACGCGCATCATCCTGATATTGTCGCAAGCTTAGCTTGCGACATGCTTGAGCGTGCCCTGCGCGGCCTACCTCGCTTCCGATATTACCAAGCTGTTCTGCCAAAGAGAGCGTATGCCATCTGCCCGCCGCCAGATTTTTATGCATCGGAGGAGCTTTCACGAAATCGCCAAATTGATCCTCGGCAATCGCTTTTAGCGTCGTTTTTGAGATGGACTCTTTCACAATCCGTATTTCCATATCTTTCAGTATACCAAACGCGAAGACGCCGCGATATGCCCCATATTACAAGAGCAGATGACAACCCGTGCGTTTGATTTTTGTACCCATGAAAAGACCCTTTACAAGTGCCTATCCACCGATCTAAAAAGCACCGTAAACAAAACGTTTTTATTGCATCCTCTGTTATAGTAATGTATTAGCTACATTTAGTTCCTTGACAAACCCCCGTTTTCTGAAAACACTACATACAGCATAGAAACAGAGGAGGATTTCCGTGGCGCAACGCATGGGGAAATGGGATAATTCACCTGTCTGGATCGTAAGTGACATTGATAGTACCCTATACACGAATCCTGAATATATCCGCTTATGTTCGATACGGGAGGTTACGGAAATAGCCAGAATCCTTGGCATATCCACCGAGAAAGCGGAGCAAAAAATCATGCGGATGCGTAAGAAGTTATCCCTACGTATCCCTCGGGAAATAACCCTCACCGAAACCGTGTATGCATTGGGTCTTACGGAAGATGAGTGGGGTGAGCTTCGCTGTCGTGCATGGGAACCGGAGAAATGGATCAAGTACGATGCGGAATTGTGCGCCGCATTAGAAGAGTTTCGCATACTTCCGAATGTCTTAGGGATATGCTTTGCGACAAACTCGCCTATAGAAATAGGCCGTCGCAATTTGTACGCTCTCGGAATTCCATGCGAATCCAATCTTTTATTTGGTCCGGAAAATCTAGAGTGTTCCAAGCCTGATGCGAGATTTTTCCCGCGTATCGCTGCATCTCTAGGCGTGTCAACGACTCAATGTGTTTCCATTGGAGATCGCGGGATGAGTGATGCAGATCCTGCCATAGTCGCAGGTTTCTGTTGCGCATTCATCGTGGAGGGAAGAAACGATTTTATCTGTACCCTCCGTAAATTGACCCGCAATATAAAGAGAGGAAAATACCATGACGATTGTGTATAGTACACTTCCCAGTGCGCTCGCATCCGTAAAGAATGGCATTGCCGTCATCGGCATAACAGGGCGCGCTGGAGCCGGAAAAACCAGTAAAGTCGCTCCTGGGATTGCCACCATCGCAAATGAGATGGGTTTATGGTCAGCTACGCTTTCCTTGGATGCATTTTTTATTCTCTCCAGCGAGGAGAGAGCAGAATGGCTTGCCGAGGGTATCCGTCTGGGCCCGGAAGAAGCGGCCCGACGGCGCGACCAGATGACATGGTGGAATTTTGAACGATTGGAAGAAGTCCTGCAAACGCTCAAATGTGGACACCCAGTACATCTGCGGAATGTCTACAATCGGGCGGACAGAGGCCGACTTACCGGTGAGATCAACCTGATTCCTCCCAAGGGAAAACCAGGCGTGCTGTCACTGGAAGGCGTTGCGATCGTACATCTAAAAAGCATGGATCGACTGTTTTATGTCCACGCTCCGTCAGATGTGCGCTTTGCGCGCCTATGCAAGCGCGACATCTATCGCGCTCCGGAAGAAATGCGCACGCGCTTTCAGCTGACCGAAGAGTTTGAAAGTAAGTACTTCAGTCAGCACAAAAATAGGCTTCACCACTGGATTGATAACAGCTCGCACAACGGAGACCACAACGATCTTTCCATCTATACGGGCATGGACGGCATTCTATAAGAATGCCACGATGCGCCCAAAGTCAAATGCGGAAAGTGCTTACCATGCCCTTTCCGCATTTTCATTGGCGGATGATTTTTTCTATGAATTCTGGGGATATCTCCTGAAGCGCTTTTACTTCCGTGTCTGCTTCATGCAGATGGCTAGCCGGAGTATATGAATGCCGTATGGCAAGACAGTACATTCCGGCGGCTTTTGCTGAGTTCACACCGTCTTCAGAATCTTCAATGACAATGCATTGCGAAAGGTTGACGCCCAGGATACCGGCGGCCTTCAAATAGATCTGCGGGTCGGGTTTCTTCTTTTCAATGTCTTTAAGCGAGAGCTTCACATCAAACAGTAAGGAGATATCAAGCCATGCAAGAACCGTCTGCATCATCCGTTCTTCATTTTGTGTCGTAAGTCCAGTCTTCCATCCGTGTGCTCGTAGAGCTTCTATAAGCTCTTTCCCTCCGGATACTTTTTGGACATATGTGTCAGGATGCACGTTGAACTGCTCACGTTTGAACTCGGTCAATTTCTCAGTATCTACTGCTTTCCGCTGATCCGGCGTAAGCACATCACGCCAGAAATCAGCAGATTTGCGCCCTGCTTTGAATTGAAACGCACTGTTTGGCAAGTCGATACCGTAATGCACCTTGAGATATTGCTGATAAAAAACAAACGTCTCCCATTCCGTCTCAATGAGCACACCGTCAAGGTCAAATAAAACCGCCCGCATCATATTGATTGATTTTATAGTAAAAAACAGGAACCATGAAAGAGTTTCCGGGGCATCTCCATATATGCCTCTATGCGGAAAAATCTAACACGAAGATATCCTCCATTTTTTACATCAATTATATCACTCCAAAGCGGGAAGTCTCAGCGCACGCACAGTCCATAACATCTCATACTTTTCCTTATGATTATCTGGTTTTTATTTTCCTCCCATCAACCTCTGATGCTCCTCCGTATCCATCGCACCGCATTTTTTATACTTTTTGCCGGAGCCGCAGGGGCATGGGTCGTTTCGGCCAATTTCGGGAGCCGTTGTTTTCTTGACGCTTTCAGATGCATTAATCTGGGATAGTATCGGATTGAGACTTGTTTCCGGCATCACCGGCAGAGGCCCGAACGAAACGTCCGGACGGCGCTCCTCTATCTTCTGCGGGATATCGGAGTGGATGTGTCCTCCGGCTTTAAAAACCGTCTGCACGACCTGCGAGCGGATCGCGGCTTGCAGTTCGCGATACATCCGTGATCCTTCGTTTTTGTATTCCACCAGAGGATCGCGCTGGCCGTATGCGCGTAGACGCACGGAGTCGCGCAAATGCTCCATCTCATCCAAATGGTCCATCCAGAGCGCGTCTATGGAGCGCAGGAGGGTCGTACGCGCCATCTCGCGCATGACTTCCTCGCCCATGCCTTTTTCGCGCGCGTCGTACGCATGACGGAGTGTCTCTGTGAGATAGCCCGCCAGTACATCGCGCTTCTCCGTATTGTCTCCCTGTCCTGCCGCAAGCTCGCGGAGCTTGCCTCCGACATCTTCCGCCACATCGGCAATCGCTTTGATGTTTTCTGCTATTTCTTCAAGATTCCATTCGTCCCCTGCGGTATGAAAGTCCACAATCCTGCGGACTTCCTCCATGATCATCTCCGCAATATGCTCTTTCAGCCATGCCGCCTCGGACGTAAATAGTATGTCGCGCCGCCGGCGATATACTGCAACGCGCTGTTTGCTCAATACATCGTCATATTCCAAAACTTGCTTGCGCGAATCAAAATGCAGACCCTCAATCTTGCCCTGTGCCGACTCAATGGAGCGCGAAACAACTCTATTCTCAATCGCTTCGTCTTCGGGAAGCCCCAGCACTTCCATCATCCGCTTGATCTTCTCCGAGCCGAAGACGCGCATGAGATCATCCTCAAGCGATACGAAAAACTGTGACGCGCCGGGATCGCCCTGCCTGCCTGCGCGCCCGCGTAGCTGATTGTCTATACGGCGCGCCTCGTGCCGCTCGGTGCCGATGACATGCAGTCCTCCCGCCTGGCGTACTTCCTCCGCGTCACGCGGATCAGGCTCGCTGCCGCCAAGAATAATGTCCACTCCTCTTCCTGCCATGTTGGTCGCGACAGTCACGGCGCCTTTTTGCCCGGCTTGCGCGATGATCAGCGCTTCCTGCTCATGGTTCTTTGCATTCAGCACCGAGTGTCGCACACCCTCTATTTCAAGCATGCGCGAGAGCCGCTCGCTTCTTTCAATGGATACCGTGCCGATCAGCACCGGCTGGCCTTTTTGGGAGAGCGCTTTTACCTCGCGTACCACGGCCTGAAACTTGCCTCGCTCACTGCGGAAGATCAGGTCGCCGCGGTCGTCGCGGACCATGGGGCGATGAGTCGGGATCGTAATCACATCAAGGCCATATACTTTATGAAATTCTTCAGCACTCGTCTGCGCGGTGCCGGTCATGCCCGCGAGCTTGTCATACATACGGAAATAATTCTGAAACGTAATCGTCGCGAGAGTCCGCGACTCTTGCTGTACCATCACTCCCTCTTTTGCTTCAACCGCCTGATGCAGGCCTTCGCTCCAGCGTCTGCCCGGCATGAGCCGCCCGGTAAATTCGTCCACGATGATCACGGCGCCGTCTTTGACCACATAGTTGCGGTCGCGGAAAAAAAGCGTATGCGCGCGGAGCGCCGATTCCAAGTGCCTAACAAAGCGTATCCCCTTTTCTTCGTAGATATTGGCGACTCCGAGTAATTGCTCCACCTTATCAATCCCCGCTTCCGTAATCGTCACCGCTTTGAACTTCTCATCTACATTGTAATCGTCTTTTTCCTTGAGTTGGGGGACGAGTTTGGCAAACGTGCCGTAGAGCGCGCCGCTTTCCGTGTCCGGCGCTGAAATGATCAGAGGTGTGCGTGCCTCGTCAATGAGAATGGAGTCAACTTCGTCTACGATCGCAAACATATGAGTGCGCTCCGACGCAAGATCGGAGTCCCGACCGGGACTCCGACGCTCCCGTCGGAGGATGCGTCGGGACTGACGCAAGACGCGCGGGTCATACTCAAGATTATCCCGCAGATAATCAAATCCAAGTTCGTTATTGGTGCCATACGTAATATCCGCCGCATATGCTTCGTGGCGCGTAACGGGGCGGAAATGATTGAGCCGCGAGTCGCCGTGCGGGTGTGGATCTTCAAATGCCGGATCATACATGCCTGAAAAATCATGCGCGATCACGGCGACTGTCGTACCAAGCACGTGATACACGGGCCCCATCCAGCCAGCCCCCACGCGCGAAAGATAATCATTGGGGGTGATGAGATGCACGCCGCGACCCGCAAGAGAATTGAGGTACAGCGGCAGAGTTGCGACGAGCGTCTTACCCTCGCCCGTCTTCATCTCCGCTATTTTACCCTGATGCAGAACAATGCCTCCGATCAGCTGTACGTCAAAATGGCGCTTGTTCAAAGCGCGCGATGAGGCGACACGGACAGCGGCAAATGCCTCGGCCAGCAATGCATCCAGCGTCTCGCCCACGGCGATGCGCTTTTTGAAATCCTCCGTAAGGCCGCGAAGCGCTTCGTCCGAAAGATCGGCAAATTTCTTTTCAAACGTGCCGATTTCCGCAATCATAGGCTCAAGCGAGCGTATATAGCGCGCATTCGCATCCCCGAAGATTTTAGACAAAAACGTCATAAGTGATACGTAGTGTACGCTTAAAATACGAAAAAATCCACCCCGCATTCTAAAAGGAGTTGCGTTTCCGCAACTCCTCACGCTTGGCTTCTAAAAAATCAGCCGTGGGTCTTCAAGCAACTCCACCGGCCGCCTCACCAAAAATCCTCGAGGAATATGGACGCTCTCTGAGACGTTACCGCTCCACCGAATTTTTTCGGTAATCACCTGATTCACGATCAGAGGCTCCAACAGGTACTCCGCGGCACGCACCCGCCGCGAAAGATCATCCGCCGTGTCGCCAGCCAGAATAGGAACGTCCTGCGTACAAATGATCGGCCCCTTATCGTAGCTTTGCTCTTTTGCTCCCGCTTCTATGACAAAATGAAAGGTCACTGCGGAACATTGCACCTCGCCAAGACGATATGCCTGAATCATGCGTTCATGTACCGTATACCCCCACCATCCCCTCCCGCCATACTCCGGCAGAGGTGCCGGATGCTTGTTAATTGTTTTGCTCGGATCAAGCCCTCGGACAAGCTGGTTCCATCCGGAGAGAATGTAGAATTCAGCTCTTGTCTTCTTCATAAGCTCTTGATACCGCGCCGCTGTCCACGGCGGAGGAAAGTGGAAAAAGGGATACTCCAGACGCATCGCCATCTCCCGCGTACCGCCATCCGGATACTGGGAGACAATACCGACTATGTTTGCGCGAAGAATGCCTTGTTCAACCGCCCTCCCCAGATTCCAAGCTCCGCTGCCTCCTCCTGTTGATGTTCCAGATGCGAGGACCAATACATTTCTACGCAACATACTACCCCCTCCTTACTGTAAGAGCTAAATTGACATATGCGCGATTATAACGTATTCGTGGGAAAAGGAAAGCGTCTCACAGAATACTACGGATCAGACGCTCCTATCTCCCCTCCTCCCTCTCCCGCGTCCCGCGCCGGAGCCATGCGGCGGGATTGAGCCTAAGATACTGTTTTGCCATACGAGCCCCGCGCTTCAAAAGCGACTGGGGCTTTGTTTTATATCCCACGATCTCGCGCAAAAGCTCGTCTTTCAGGCGGTCGCACGCCGCATAGATTTCCGCATTCACCGCCTCCGCCCTAATCAATTTCGTGCCTATAGTGAGTGATGCCGACACGCAAAATACCATACCCTTGTGGTGATGATGGCTGATCCGCGCCGCTTCAATATCCAAAATCGGCGCATCGGAAGCCACCTCGCGCTTCAGGCGCTTGCCAACCGGCTCCACGATCTTGCGCTCAATATGCTCGCGCAAGGAGTCGGTCATCTCTATGTCTTTATGTCGTATAGTTACCCTCATATCTGTATTATATACAACATGGCGCGATCGCGCCATGTTTCTAATTTGACACAGTTTATAATTGTATGCCTCAATACTCTTAATCACTCGGTACTACCCCCTCATCATGGGAGAGAAGAGTTATGATCGTTCTTAAAATCCTTGGCATGAATAGTTCCGGACGAAACGGTACTACGCACCGATTACTAAAAACCGTTTTAAGTGCTTCTCAAACACTACCGGAAAGATCAGGCTGGACGGATGTACAGGTTACAACTGATATCATCAATTTGGAAAGCATGCACCTTCCGGCAATGAGCACTGCGCAAAGAGTCCCTGCCCATCCTCCGGAAATGATCCGCACTCTCCTCACGCGGCTACTCGTCGCCGACGGGCTCATTTGGGCAAGTCCCACACGTTGGTGGGGTCCCAACGCGGTCATGCAAAAATTTCTTGAATGGCTTGATCATCTGGAAGCGCCGGATTATCAGCTCAAAGGAAAACCAGTCGGTTTCCTGACCGGATGCGAGGAAGATGGCGGCCAAGCAACGATAAATACTATGGCCGCCGTTGCCATGCACCTTGGAATGATCATTCCCCCGCATACAGCGTTCTTTACGAATTCTAACATGGCCACGAAAAGCCATGAACAGTGGATGCTCCATCCGGGTATCGTCGGAGAAAACATAGTCAAGATGCATCTTCGACTCCTCGGAAGACCTGTCACATGGTCATAAACAAAACGGCGTTCCCGCTGGGAACGCCGTTTCACCTCTTCAGAGAGTCCTCATTTCTTGCCTCTCAAATAAAGCATCTCAATCATCTTCCAAATCAGCTTTGCCGCGGCAAAGTCGGGGGCGACCATGCCGGGGATCGGCGCGAGTTCCACCACGTCCATGCCGATGACGTCATGCCGCGCGATTACGTACTTCAAAAGCCCCACGACCTGATACCAGCCAAGTCCCCCCGGCTGGGGAGTGCCGACTGCGGGCATAAACGCGTGATCAAACACGTCAAGATCAATGCTGATGTATACTTTTTTCTTGAGTGTTGCGGCGATTTTCTCAACCGGCACTTCGGGCGCGTAAAAGATGTTGAGCGATTTTTCGCGCGTATTCTTTTTTTCTTCCGCGGCGATGTATTTACGCACGTCGCGATCCACGCTTCTGATGCCGACTTCCGTGAGCGATACCGTGTCGCCAAGCTCAAAGCATCGGCGCATCACGGCCGAATGCGAATACGGATCGCCATGGTAATCCGGCCGCAGATCAGGATGCGCGTCAAAATCAAGAATGGAGAAATCTCCGTGTTTT
>MHQM01000049.1 GCA_001820655.1 Candidatus Sungbacteria bacterium RIFCSPHIGHO2_02_FULL_52_23 | reverse complement strand
CAAATCGAGGAGTGAGTATTTCCTCCCCGCCTCAACTGGACACATCTCATAGGAGGTGTGTCGAGCAGAGGCCATAGTTCTTTTCAAAATCTCATCAGCAAACCGTTCAGGTTGCAAACAAATCTTCGCGTACTATATTACTGTTTTGGTTGAATGTTGTCGCCTGTACGGTTTGCTGATATGCTTTTTACCTCATCCGAGTGCGCTCCGACTCAAGTTGGAGTACTTTCAGGTGAGGCCTTTTTGTTTTGTTATTTTCAAGTCACTACCACCTTCAGACGATCGTCTGAAGGTGGTAGTGATTATTCGTGCTGTCCTTCGGCATTTGCGCTTTGCCTGCGGGAGACATTATAGTGGTGCTATACGTTTCAAATATATGAAGCTTGGTGTTTCAGCACGAAAAGACTTCCCGATATACGCGAACTACAAAGACCCACGCGGTCTTTGCTATTTGGATTCGGGCGCGACTTCCCTCAAGCCTGCCGCCGTGATCAATGCCCAGCGTGGCTACGAGGAGCAGTATTCTACCAATGTGCATCGCGCGGCGTATCATCTGGCAGAGCGTGCGACAGAGGAGTACGAAGGCGCGCGATCGGCAATTGCGAAATTCATCGGGGCGTCCCGACCGGAAGAAATCGTATTCGTCCGCAATACGACCGAGGCATTTAATCTGATCGCGACAAGCTACGCCGGGCGTTTCCTCAAAGAAGGAGACGGCGTTTTGCTTACCGAGATGGAGCATCATGCAAATTTGATTCCTTGGCACGAGCTTGCGCGCGCCAAAAATCTCCGGCTTTTCTTTTTGCCGTTTGATACCGCGACGGGAGAGCTTGTATGGGACGAAAAATCATTTGTAGGATTTTTAAAAGAACGAAACATCAAGCTTGTCTCGCTGACTCATGTATCCAATGCGCTTGGTACGATCAATCCTGTGGCGGCCATCGCGGCCTGCGCCCACGCGGCGGGAGCGGTGGTTGCGGTAGACGGCGCGCAGGCGGTACCGCATGTGCCGGTCAACGTACGCGATCTTGGCGCTGATTTCTTCGCTTTTTCAGGACACAAGATGCTCGGGCCCACAGGTATCGGCGTCTTGTGGGGGCGTTATGATCTGCTTGAAAAAATGCCGCCGTATCAGATGGGCGGACATATGATTGATGATGTTTATATTGACCGGAGTACGTTTCAGAATCCGCCGTTTCGGTTTGAAGCGGGTACGCCGCATGTGGCGGGCGTCATCGGCTTTTGCGCGTCCATAAAGTATCTTTCCGATATCGGCATGTCTGCCGTACGTGAGCACGAAAAAAAGCTTTTGAGTCTCGGCATGGAAAAGCTCTCCGCAATCCCGGGCATTCGGATACTTGGCACGCGCGATGTGGAACTGCGGAGCGGATGCGTGTCGTTTGTCGTAGATGGCGTGCACCCGCATGATGTAGGATCTTTTTGCGACGAGGAGGGGGTGATGATCCGCGCAGGAGATCACTGCGCGCGACCGCTTCATCAGAAGCTGAAAATCCCCGCATCATGCCGTATGAGCGTGTCGGTATACAACGATACCGATGACGTAGAGCGCCTTGCGGCGGCGGTTGCGAAAATGACCAAGACATTTGGAAAATAGATGCTGTATCGCCAGGAAATCATTGAGCGGTGGAAATATCCGCACCGCCGCGGAGCAATGCAGACTTCCGATGCGCAGGCAGAGGTCGCAAATATGTTTTGCGGGGACGAGATCGCGCTTTTTTTGCGTCTCGATGCGGATAAGAAAAAGATCATAGAGGTGCGATTTTCAGGAGAGGGATGCGCTCTCATGACGGCTTCCGCGGATATCCTCTGCGAAGCCATAGAAGGCAAGACCGTGGAGGATGCAAGAAATTTCAGCGCAGATGATCTTTTGCGTCTGTATGGCGAGCCGCCGACTCCCGGACGCTTGAACTGCGTCCTGCTTGCTCATCGCGCGCTTGCGCGGTGCTTGGTCATGGTTTGATCAGCGGCGGACGGTCTGGTATGATGTGATCATGGCAGAAGAGAAGAAGATCAGAATAGGCAAGCTTATGGTGGATCGCGCCTTGTGCATAGGTGCTGCGTCTTGCGTCGCGGTAGCTCCTACCGGCTTTGAACTGGATGCGGAAAACAAAGCCGTCATCAGAAGGAAAGTGTCTCCGCCGTCTTCGGATGCGACTCTGCGCAAAGACATGGAAGACCAGACGATTGACGACGAGACATTGCTTCTTGCGGCAAAATCCTGCCCCACGGCCGCGATCAGTATCTTTGACGAAGAAGGAAATCAAATATATCCGTAAAGTTTGTAGCTAGTAGCTTGTAGTATAAGCACTAAAAAAGATTTTATGAACATCTTATCACTATTAACCGTTGAAGCGCACTGTGATATCCCGTGCGGGATCTATGAGCCGACGCCTGCCAAAATCGCCGCGATGACGGTACTGCGCATGGCTATGCAGATTAGTGAATTGCATCCGCCATCTGGATTCCCTCTGAACTTTGATCTTGCCGCGATGAAAGCTCTCGGAAATAGCATGATGCGGCGGATCGCGGTAAAAGAACAGCACGCGGAGCTTTGCAAAAAAGAGCTTTTGATCCTCTGGACTGATTTTTTCAAATCCGAACATCTGCAGAAGTTTCCGCAACTGCACGATATATTTTGGAAGGCCGCGAAGCTTTGCTCCACAAATAAACAGGAGGTAAGCGAGGATCATGCACGCGAGCTTATCAGGGCAGTGGACGAAATCGCCAAGATATTTTATGAAGTAAAAGGCGTACCGGAGCGATATGCGGCATATCAACAGCTTACCGAAAATCTTTTCTGATCTATTGAAGTCTCACTTCAATAGATGGCTTTTTATGGTACGCGTGGAAGGCGAGTCTCTGTGGCCGCATTTGGTCCCGGGCAGGAGATATATCGCGAGTGCGCTATTTCGTCCTCGGACAGGCGATTTTGCGGTGTTTTGCAATCCGTGTGATCCGAGCCGCATTTTTGTAAAGAAAGTGCAGGAGATTCACAGCGATGGATATATCATGGCAAGTACGGTATCGTGGGGGTCGTCCAGCAATGACTTTGGCATCGTGCCGCGAGAACTGATTTTAGGAAGGATTGTGTCGCGCGTCAGAATATTACAACACTCTCATATTCTTGAGAATGTGAGAATGTTGATGACGGGTCATTGATCAATCATGATGGAGCAAAAAATAGAACAAGCGCTTGAAGAGATACGTCCCTACATCGCACAGCATCTGGGCGATGTAGAGTTTGTGAAATTTGAGGGAGGTACGGTATATGTAAAGATGCTCGGCACATGTACGCATTGTCCGCTTTCGGAGATCACGCTCAAGGCTGGCGTGGAGGAATTGCTGAAAGAGCGGGTGCGGGGTGTCGATCGAGTAGAAGCCATTTGAGAATCAAGAATAAAGAAGCAAGAATCAGGGAGATAAAGATTTTGATGCTTTCCTTGATTCTTAATTCATGCTTCGTGCTTCTTAGTCTATGAAAGAACATCAGCCGACTACAAAACAAATCGTTGCGTTTGCCGTAGTATTGAGCTTCATCGTCTCCATGATCGGGACGGTGCTGTCGCTTGGAGTTTTCGGGCCGCTGTTCGGAGTGGGAGAGACGACGAGCGGGCCGTTTCTGTTTAATCGCCCGAAGATTCTGGAGCGTATCGTGGAAAAGCCCGCAGACCGTCTGCTCGGACAGGAAGAGCTGATCGTCAAAGCCGTAGAGGAGGTATCGCCCGCAGTGGTCAGTATTATTGCAAGCAAAGACGTACCGGTGCTTGAACAGTACTATACGGACCCATTTGGCGGAGATCCGTTCTTCCGGCAGTTTTTCGGGGGTGAGTTTCAGGTCCCCCAATATCGGCAGAAGGGTACGGAGCGCAGAGAGATCTCGTCAGGCTCCGGATTTATCGTATCGTCCGACGGACTTGTGATGACAAATAGACACGTGGTGGCTGATACCGAGGCCGAGTTTACGGTACTTATGAACGACGGCAGTAAAAAACCCGCCCGCGTGCTTGCGCGCGATCCGGTGCAGGATCTTGCGATTTTGAAAATAGAGGGGACGGATCTGCCGACTGCGCGCTTCGGCGACTCATCCCGCATCAGAATCGGACAGACTGCCATTGCGATCGGCAATGCGCTTGGCCAATTCCGCAATACAGTTTCCGTCGGCGTGGTGTCGGGACTTGAGCGATCTATTGTGGCGGGGGGAGGCGGTGTGGCGGCCGAAAATCTGGAAGAATTGATCCAGACGGATGCGGCGATCAATCCGGGCAATTCCGGCGGGCCGCTCATCAATATGTACGGCGAGGTGATCGGGATCAATACGGCCGTTGCCCAGGGCGCGGAAAATATCGGATTTGCGATCCCGTCCAACCGCATGAAGCGGGATGTGGCGAGTGTCGCGGCGTACGGCAAAATCATACGTCCGTATCTTGGTATACGGTACACGCTGATTACCAAAGAGATCGCCGAAAAAGAAAAGCTCGGCCGCGATTATGGCGCGTGGCTGATGAAGAGTGCTGACGGTCCCGCAATCATGCCGGGAAGTCCTGCCGAGAAAGCGGGGCTGAAAGAAGGCGATATCGTGCTTGCAATTGCACTCGCGCGGATTGATCCGTCCCATACGCTGGCGTCTCTCATAGAGCAGTATCAGGTCGGCGACGAAGTGGCGCTCACGGTTTTCCGCGACGGCGCGGAGCTTGAGGTCAAAGTGAAGCTTGAAGAGCGCAAATAGGACAAGTGAAAAAGAAAAGTATGAGTGAGAGAATGAGAGAAAGACATGATGAGGAATTGCCGGAGGAAAACCTTCCGGTGTCTTCGGAAATTGAGGCAGAGATGCTGTCTCCGGAAGAACAGGAGCAAATAGCGCAAGAGATGTACGAATATCAGGACGGCCTGCGTGCCATCTTGGCTGATCGGCAGGCGGATTTTGCGGCTGAACTTGATGAAGAGAATGCAAAAATATTAGCGGGCGAGATCGCGGAGCTTGAGGAAACGATAGGAGGATTTGAGGAGTTTTTGGACGATGTGACACCGGAGTAAAATTTCGGAGTGTCATTCATATCTCATCACCGGAGATTTCTTGTGACCTTGACGGCGGCTTCAAAAGTTTTATAATGAAGCTGTTATGGAGATCGTATGTGGCACGAATCTTATGATGATTTTTTATCTTACCATGTCCATACTGGCTCTTGCTTTTGCTATCGTGTTGTACCCGACTCTCCAGAGTATTTCCAAAAAACGATAGATGCCCCCATATAATCAATTTACTATCAAAGCCCAAGAAGTGCTCAAAAAAGCGCATGATTTGGCGTTGGAGCGGTCGCACCAGCAGATAGATGTCTTGCATCTTCTGACATCTCTTTCCTTGCAGGAGGAGGGGACAGTGGATGCTTTGCTTGAAAAGCTGGAAGTGGACATTCCGTCATTTGCGGACAAACTGCTTGAGACGCTGGATGCTCTGCCGCGCGGCACTATGATTGCAACTCCACTCGGACAGGTGTACTTGACGCAGGACTTGGCAAAAGCCATTGAGCAGGCGCACCGCGAGGCGGCTACTCTCAAAGACGAGTTTATTTCAACCGAGCATCTATTTCTGGCATTGCTTGAGATTCCGTCGCGCGCAAAGGAACTTTTGGCACAGCAGGGTATGAGCAAGGAGTTGGCGCTTCGCGCGCTTGCCGAGCTTCGCGGCGGCCAGCGCATTACGGATCCGGAGCCCGAAACCAAATACAATGTGCTGGAAAAATACGCGCGCAATCTCACGCGTCTTGCGCGCCAGGAAAAACTTGATCCGGTCATCGGGCGCTCCACGGAGATACGTCGTGTCATGGAAGTGCTTTCGCGCAGGACGAAAAATAATCCCGTACTCATCGGGGAGGCCGGAGTAGGAAAGACCGCGATTGTGGAGGGTCTCGCCCAGCGGATCGTCTCGGGCGATGTGCCGGAGACGCTGAAAAACAAAGACTTGATTTCAATTGATATCGCGGCGATTGTCGCGGGTACCAAATATCGCGGTGAGTTTGAAGACCGTCTCAAAGCGATTGTCCGCGAGATCCAACGCGGAGAAGGCAAGTACATCATATTTATTGACGAACTTCATACGCTCGTGGGCGCGGGAGGAGCGGAGGGCGCGATTGACGCGTCCAATATGCTCAAGCCTGCTCTTGCGCGCGGAGAACTGCACGCGATCGGGGCTACCACGCTTCGCGAGTATCAGCGATATATTGAGCGCGACCCTGCGCTTGCGCGGCGATTCCAGCCGGTATATGTGGATGAGCCGAGTGTGGAGGATACGATCGGGATACTGCGCGGACTGAAAGCGAAGTACGAAGCGCACCACGGGCTCAAAATCACCGATGCCGCACTTACGGCCGCGGCGCACCTTTCGTCGCGCTACATCACTGATCGTTTTCTGCCGGACAAAGCCGTAGATCTCATGGATGAGGCCGCATCGTCCCTGCGGCTTGAAATGGATTCTCTGCCAAAGGAGCTTGATGAGACGCGCCGCGCGGTCATGCAAAGGGAGATTGAGCGCGAGGCTCTCAAAAAAGAGACGGATAAGAAGTCCAAAGATCGCCTGAAGAAGCTGGATAAAGAAATCACCGATCTGCAGGCAAGCACCGCCGAGCTTGAAGACGCATGGAAAAAAGAGAAAGAACTGATCACGAATGTCCGTACCTCCAAGCAGGAGCTGGATGCGGCGCGGCAGGAGGCGGATATCGCCGAGCGCGCGGGCGAATTTGGTAAAGTCGCGGAACTGCGCTACGGCAAAATACCCGAGGGCGAGAAGCGTCTGTACGATGCGGAGGACGGGCTGAAAAAACTCCAGGACTCGCGCAATGTCGCGCGGGGCGAAGTGACAGAAGAAGATATTGCGTCCGTCGTGGCACGTTGGACGGGTGTCCCTGCGATGAAGATTCTTGAGACCGAGGCCGCGCGCCTGATGAAGATTGAAGACGAGCTGAAACGCCGCGTCGTGGGACAGGACGAAGCGATTGAGAAGATCAGCCATGCCGTGCGCCGCTCGCGCGCGGGGATCAGCGAAGAAAACCGTCCGATAGGATCGTTTATGTTTCTCGGCCCCACCGGCGTCGGCAAGACCGAGCTTGCAAAAGCGCTTGCAGAGTTTCTCTTTACCGATGAGAAGTCGCTCATCCGCGTGGATATGTCCGAATACATGGAGCGGCATACGGTATCCAAATTTATCGGATCGCCTCCGGGCTATGTGGGGTATGAAGAGGGAGGACAGTTGACCGAGCTCATCCGCCATCGGCCGTATGCGGTGGTGCTGTTTGACGAGATTGAAAAAGCGCATCCGGAAGTATTCAACATCCTGCTCCAGATTCTGGACAACGGACGCCTGACCGACGCCAAAGGGCGCGTGGTGAATTTCAAAAACACTATCATCATCATGACGTCCAACCTCGGTAGCGAATATGTGCAGGAGATGGGCAAGCTCGGATTTGCGGGCATGGAGGAGGATACGCGCGATCGCAAAGAAGCTGACATGAAAGAAAAGATACGCAAGGCGCTTGAGCGTCGCTTCCGGCCGGAGTTTCTCAATCGTCTGGATGAGATCATTGTCTTCTCTTCGCTCAAGCAAAATGTCATTGAGCGCATCGTGGAGCTCCAGCTTGATCGCGTCGCAAAGCGCATGGAAGGACGCGGCATTGATCTTGCGTTTACTCCGGCGGTGAAAAAATTCATCGCGGAAAAAGGATATGATGCTCACTATGGCGCGCGGCCGATCAAGCGCGCAATCCAAAAAGAAATTTTGGATCCCATGGCGCAGGAGATCATCGGAGGCAAGATGCCCGACGGGGGCCGCGTACTCGTGGATATCAAAGATGACAAGGCGGTATTCCTCAAGCAGATCAAAAAGACCGCGACGCGCGAGCGCGTCTCGGCGATTCTGGCAAAGTCATAGACGAGAGTATCGTAACATTCGTACGAAATTGATAAGGACCCCGTGAGGGGTCCTTATTGCTGTGGTCTAGGCGAGGTGGCGCACTCGCTTGTTGAGATGCGCCAATGCTTGCCGGATACGGATGATTATCCTGCCGATGATATTTGTGTGACGAGCCACGGTCTCAATTTCATAACGCATACGACAGCGCCGTATCGTCTGCGTGATGTCTTCGATATGGTCGCCCCATGCGGCCGCGACGCAGAGAAGGAAATCATCTTTTGGATCTGTGGGGGTTTGCATGAGTAGAAACTCCGCGCCTACCCCATTTTCTGCTCTCCTCCATATCGTGAAAATCATGTCGGGGTGATGGAGATGACGGATCATCCGCGTCACTTCACGTGGGACAGGCATCTGCGGCAAAGACCAAACATTGAGCTTGCCGCAGTGCTGGCAGTTTCGCATCATCACGGATGAAGCGATGATGTATTCCTGCTGGAGAACAGCCGAAGATACCATGTGATATTGTACCGGATACTTGTCAACCATCGGATGACCTCTTCCTTAAGGTGCTGTTGTAGCAGGGAGATGGATGCCTCCGTAGTAACAAACGGATACGCGGCTGTCAATACAGCCAATCAAATTAAAAAGGCCGTAGCCGGGAAAGAAACCTTATGGTAAAGTTGCTTTCCTAGCTACGGCCAAGTTTTTGGGTCCGCCAGTTGGCGGAAAGAGAATTTGTTGATAAAGAACTTCTCTTTCGGATGAGAGACTGTAGTGCCTGAATGTAAATGATCGCTTTCGCGTGGGCTATGTAAGCCGAAATATCAGTGCCTTTTTGCATTCTCCCGTCCGTATGCGTCCATTATCTCCTACATGAGTGCGCCGTGCAAGCATGCTTATCCACAGGGCGAAAATGAAGAGAGAGGGCCGGAGCCCTCTCTGTTGATTAGATATAAAAATATTCAAAGTGGAAGAATCGCGGCTGTCCATCTTGTCGGCGTGCCGCAAACGAGCCGCGAAGTTTCAGATATGGCGGCAGGCCATGTTTTTTGCGCAGTGCCTCATTCGATGACACATCCCATGCACCGAGTGCGTCGCGATGCATCCGCGCGGTTTCAAGTATGTCCGCCGAGAAGCGCATCACGCGTGCCTCGCTAAAGTCACTCCATCTCTGTAGACAATGAATGTACGGAAATTTTGTGACATCGGCTTTGCCTGTCATGGGGTTGACCGTATGATACCCGGAGTTTACCGGGTGCGGCTCGGCAATCTGACGCGCGTATCGGTCAAACGCATCACGCACCTCATCGGTCTGAATCCGGCCGATGATCGTCATGAGCGCTGTGACATTTGCTCCGCCATGCGGGGCAGTCCACATTTTCCAGGGCTGAATGAGTGTACGCATGTCCGCGGGTATCGCGATGAAATTTCTTTCGAGCGGCAGATCATACTTTTTCGCGGCCGTCTCAAGCTCTGCAAACGCCACGGGAAGTTCCTGCGGGGGATCGCAGGTAAGTTCAAGCTGATAGGCACGGCCTCGCGCATAGAGGGGGCGTTCTATTGTTTCGCCGAAAATCCAGTAGCGCTTCCGAGGTTTTTTGTAGCCTATAATTATCCGCGGTCGTGAGCAAAGCGATATTTTAATGTTATCAATTGCATACTCCTCAAAATGCCGAACGGGTTCGGTGAGTACCTTGAGTGCGCTAACAAGCATGGGCGTTCCCCTTCTTCGGTAGGCTATAGATAAATTTTCAACGATCTAAAAATGTATCGCGTACCTTACCATGTACAAATTTGAAATACAAATCCGCGGCTTAATTGTTTTTCCTAAATCGAGGAAACTGAAACGCCGAGGGGCAGATTTTGGCAAGGGGACAGAGATCGCATCGCGGATCTTTTGCCGTGCAGATTGCGCGGCCGTGATCTATGAGAAGATACGTCGTGGTAAACCAATCTTTTTTGGGAAGTACGGCCATGAGTTCCTGCTCAATCTTTACCGGATCATGCGAGCGCGTAAGTCCTATGCGTTGCGCGAGGCGCCGCACGTGCGTGTCCACGGCGATCCCTTCCACGATGCCGTATGCGTTGCCGAGTACGACGTTGGCGGTTTTGCGCGCGACTCCGCGGAGCGTCAGGATATCCTGCATGGTGTGCGGGATTTTCCCGCCGAATTTTTCTTTGACGAGCTTGGCCGTCGTCAGAATGCTTTTGGTTTTGGCGCGGTAAAAGCCTGCGGCATGGATGTCGCGTTCAAATTCTTTGGGATCGGCAGTTATATAGTCGTCAAGCGCGGGATATTTTTTGAAAAGCCGCTCCGTGATCTCGTTTACTTTTTTATCGGTGCATTGCGCGGATAGGATGACTGCGACCAAAAGCTCCCATGAATTGGAAAATTTCAGCGCGATGTGCGCATTGGGATATGCTTTCTTCAGGATACGTACGATGTTTTGCGCACGCGCTTTGTTTTTGGCGGAAAGATTATTTTTTTGTTTCATATGTAGAAATGATTTTTTCATACAGTTGGATGTATTCGTCCGCCGTACGCTCCGCGGTGAAATACTGCTCTACGCGCTTGCGGCAATTGCGACGCATGACGCGGTATTCGTCGTCCGGCATGGCGTATACTTTTTGTGTGGCTTCGCAAAGGCCGTCTATGCCCGTTTTTTTTACAACCCAGTCGCCGCGGATATCGTCATCTGACGGATTGACAAGAAATCCCGTCTTGCCATCCTCTATGATTTCGGGCGCAGATCCGCGCGCGTATGTTACGACAGGCGTCCCGCACGACAGAGCTTCAATAAAAACAAGTCCGAAAGGCTCCTCCCACCGTATGGGGAAAAGGAATAGCTTACTGTTTTGATAATCAGGGACAAGGTCAAGTCGATCTTTGTTGAGCACTATGTCCGCCCGTTTGGTCCGCTTGAGTCTGTCGGCGACTTCTGTCTCAAACCACTGCGCATGCTCCGCCTTGGAGGTGCCGAAGAGACGTATATTCTGTCTGATACGCTTCGCTACTTCAATGGCAGTGTCCGCGCCTTTATCAGGGACCGCCCGTCCGGCCCACATCATGGTTATCCCGCCTTGCGGGTGAAAAGCGAAATGGCCGGCATCCACTCCGTGGGGGATCGTGGCGGCATAGGGCAGGGATGGCAGGCGCTTTCTCTGCCAAGCGGTCGGGGAGGCGAAAAAGACATTCCGATTCTTCTGGTATAATGAAAAATATGTTTCGGCGTACGAAACGGGTGTCGGATGATATTGCGTTATTAGAATCGGTTTTTCTACGAATGGACTGAAAGGCAGGGCGATATCGCCGTCTCCTATATTGATGTGGTAGAGATCAAATGAGGATTTTTGCGAGAATGCTTTGGACAAAAGCGCGAGTTCAAAAATCATCTGTTTTCCCGCATGCGCTACGGACGCATCCGCGCCGGTCGGCTCCTGCGCAATACTCTCAATTTTGACAGGCAGGTCGGAATCCCCGGATGCGAACGCCGTTATCTGAAGCCCTTTTTCCTTTTGGCGTTTGGCGAGGCTTGTAAGCAGAGTATGCGCAATGATGTCGGTTCCTTTCTTTGTATCTCTCCTGATGCTGAAGAAATTGGAGCAGACGAAAGCTATCCTCATAAGTTCGTAAGCGTTTTTAAGATTTCGGCGGCCCAACGGTATACATTGTAGCTCCGAACAACTTCCCGCATGTTTCTCATGCGTTTGGTCTGCTCGGTGGGCGACATGGTGAGCGCTGTATGGATCGCTTCCGCAGTCTGCTCTCCGTCATACGGATTGATAATGAGCGCATCTTTGAGTTCGCGGGATGCTCCGGTGAATTGGCTCAAGACGAGTACTCCTTTTTCATCGCCGCGCGCGGCGATGAATTCTTTGGCGACAAGATTCATGCCATCGTGCAGGGATGTTACGAGACAGAAATTGGCAAGGCGGTAAAACCGTTCTATTTCTTCATGGCTATGATGTTTTTTCAGAAGGATGATCGGCTTCCACCCCTTGGATTCAAAAAGCGCGTTGACCCGCAGTATCTCGCTTTCCACCTCCTTGGCGAATTCGCTGTATTTTCTGATTGCGCTACGGGTCGGCGCCGCAATCTGGATAAAAGTGAATGTGCCGACATATGCGGGATACTTCTTCAAAAATATTTCAATGCCCTTAATCCGCTCCATGATGCCCTTGATGTAATCAAGTCGATCCACTCCTACGCCGACGTATTCGGTATGAACCCCAAGACTCTTCAGAACCTTTGCGTCTGCTTCATGGATGGTACCCGTATTTTCCACATCGCGTTGCTGTCCGTTTGAAAATGCGATACTGATGGGGAATGGCTTGATCAGCGTCACATGGCCGTCGTTTACGACCGCAAGCCGCTCAAAATCAATGCGGGCTTCCATTTCAAGGCGCACCGACTCAATGAAGTTGTTGCAGTAGAGTTGCGTATGAAATCCTATAAGATCCGCGTGCAGCATACCCTGCAGGATATCTTTTTTCCACGGACATATACTGAAGGCCTCCGGACTTACCCACGGGATATGCCAAAACATGCCCACAATCGCGTCGGGGCGTGCGCGTTTGATCAGGCGCGGCAGTATGGTAAAGCCGAAGTCCTGGATAAAGATGATCGGATTTTTGACGTCCTTGATCTCCGCAAGCACCGCTTCCGCAAATTTGCCGTTTACCTTTTTGTATTCCTGCCAATCCTCCTTTCGGAAGATCGGGCGATTGTGTGCGTTGTGGAAGAGCGCCCACAGTCCTTCGGTGGAAAGCCCTGCATAGTATCCCTGCCATTCTTTTGGAGAAAGCCATACGCGCCGGAGCGTATATTTCGGATCGTTCGGCGGGACCCGGATTCTGTTTTCGGAATCAACAACGAGCTTGTCCTCTTCACTCGGGCCGTACGCAATCCATGTGCCTCCACAGGCCTGCATCATCGGGTCAAGCGCTGTATTGACGCCGCTTGCGGCGGTGAAGTAAGTGAGATCTTTACCTTCTCTGGTGTGCGTGTATGGCTCTGCGTTCGCGACTACGATGAGCGAGCGTTCTTTGAGTATCTGTTCGGCAAAGACATGCAGGCGGTCGGCAGTCCATGGCGAATCAAGTTTATCCAGATTTACCCGAGCTTCTTCCCGGGCGGCGATCCGTGCCTCCAAGAGGCTACGTCTTACATTTTTGATTTCAGCCGTGAGCGGTTGCAGAATGCCCGATGAATATCCTATCTCCTCGCCGCCGTTCTCTGTACGTGCGAATTTGAGTGAGGCAACGAGATTGCGGACAGGAGCGTAGATGAGCCACCTGATCATGAGAATGATCGCAGACGTGATCAGCAATATCTGAATGAGCAGACGCAGAAGGTTGTTTCTCCATATCTCTGCCAGGCGCGTATCTATATACTCCGCGTTTTGTACGACCATCAGCGCGCCGACCACGCTTTCCTCCTGATGGATGGGGAGCGCCAGTTGATAGATGCGTTTCTTGCCAAAGATCGCAAACTCGCCGTGCGCGGCATCTTGATCCATGGCGGTGGCTGCTATGCGTTGAGATTCGGAAGGCTCATCGGGTATCTCCAGAGAACGCGCGACAACGACCGTGTTGTTGTCATAAATCTCAATGCCTGCAATGCGTTCGCGGCCTGCAAATTTTTCTACGACATTTTGCAGATATATATCGGATCTGTTGAGAAAATTTGCTTCAATCGCGTTGCGCACGTTTTCGGCAAGAAGCGTAGATCGGCGTTCCAGATCGCTTGTGAGCCGTACCTCCTCGCGGTTTACCTGCTGGATCGTAAAAGCGATCGCAATGAGGCCAACACCGGCGGCGAGCACAAAAAGTGTTGCGGCTAGTTGCTTCATAAGATTGAAACACTACACAGGGAAATGCCTTATAGAGATGGAATTTTTCCGTGAGTGGCGCAATGGTTACATGCCCTATCTTACTGGTTTCGTCCCAGATAGACAAGCGTCCCTTGAATATTTCTCCCTATTGAAGTCTCACTTCAATAGGGAGATGTTGGTTTCATCGGTGCCTGAAAAACAAGAGCAGGCCGTATCCTGCCGCAAGCAGTGCGATATTGGGGAAAAATATCCACGGATTGCCCCAGCTCCACCCGTCTACGGTAAATGACGAGACAGGCCAGAGAAAAGGAGTTGGAAAAAATCTATGTTCATGAAAGGGGATATCATAGAGGATATGCAGACCCCACGCCCCCATCTCCCAGACGGGCCTTTTGAGGATCAGCCAGATCAGAAGAAATGCCGCCGCAAATATTATCAGGCTATGCGTGGGTTGGTACATGAAGTGCACGAAGTCGGGGATTGCCGACGGAGAAGGAGGCTCTACCGAAATCGGCGGCCGCGACCAAAGTCCGAGAAAAGATCCTGCAAAAAACGGGCCGAAAGACAAAAGATCCGGCGCCATACCGAAGAAAAGCGCCAACCAAAATGACTTTTTGTTCTGCCTGCCGAACGCAAGCGATCCCCAGAGACCGTGCGAAAGAGTGTCCATATATGGACACTATAGGAGGTTCGGACATACGGCGCAACAGAACACAACGCATCAACGAATTTCACCTTTAAATACGATCGTAGCTATAGGTAAGATTTGAAAATCTCACGAATCCATTACGATTACTCAAATACATTCCCCCCAAGATCCGTGGTCGTGGATGTGCCGTCCCAGAAGATATGCTCGTCGTTTAAGCTGAATTGCGTAT
>MHQM01000048.1 GCA_001820655.1 Candidatus Sungbacteria bacterium RIFCSPHIGHO2_02_FULL_52_23 | reverse complement strand
ATTGAAGTGAGACTTCAATAGGGAGAGTATGTCATCTTTTCGGATTTCAACGTTGCCGATACGTTCTTTTCGAAGCGAGGCACGCAGTTCGGCCGCAAGCCGCTCGTCTTTTTCTACGGCTATGACGCGCCCCGCTTTTTTTGCGAGTGCGCGGGTCAAGACGCCCGTGCCGGGGCCGATCTCAAGGACGATATCTTCCGCGGTGAGTTCGGCCGCGCGGATGATCTCATCCACGACCCAGTCACAGCGGAGAAAGTTTTGTCCGAGAGATTTCTTTGCGTACATAAAGCTATTTTTCTATTGAGGCTTAGCCTCAACAGAAACTCAATCAATGATTATTTCGTCCTCGCTCTCCTCCACTTCAAGCAGATGTTCCGGTATTTCGCCCAAGAACCGCGACGGCGGATTGATCTGTGTGGAGCCAAAGTGCGTGCGCGAGAGCGCAAAGCTTAAAAACACTTTTTCTTTGGCGCGCGTGATGCCGACGTAGCAGAGCCGCCGCTCCTCTTCAAGCTCCGCAGGGCTAAAAAGCGCCCGCGCATGCGGGAAGATGCCTTCTTCCAGACCCACCATAAACACCGTGCCAAACTCCAAGCCCTTGGCCGCATGAAACGTCATGAGATACACGACATCCTGCTCTTCGCGGACATCGTCCTGATCGCTCATGAGCGCTACATCCTCCAGGAGCTTTTGCAGGCCTTCGGGTGCTGGCATATCGTCGTATTTTTTGGAGAGATTGACGAGCTCCTGTACGTTTTCCCATCGCTCTTCGGCGTCATCCGCCATTTCTGTGATATGCTCGCGATATCGGATGGTGCGCAGGAGGTATTTGAGAAATTGCGTAGCACTTTGCGTACCTGCCTCCTGAGCAAAGCTCTCCATGAGCGTATGAAAATCCGCGAGAGACGCGGCCGCATTTTTGGATACGCGCGTGATTGTCGCACTCGCGGACTTCGTGCGGTACAAGGCAAGGTATGCAAGAAATGTCTTGTCGCCGATGCCCCGCGCGGGCACATTGATGATGCGCTTCAAAGCCACGAGATCGTCGCGGTTGAGTGCGGCGCGGACGTACGCCAAGATATCTTTTACTTCGCGGCGCTGGTAAAACCGCACGCCGCCGACGATCTTGTAGGAGATAGTGCGGTCAAGCAGGGCTTCTTCCACCGCGCGGGACTGTGCGTTGGTGCGGTAGAGCACGACGATATCGCGGAGAGCGCGTCCCTCCTCCGTGAGATGCGCGATGGAGTCTGCGACAAACGCCGCTTCCTGCCGCTCGTTGGCGAGTGCCACGACGCGGATACGCTCGCCCGCGTCCTTGTCCGTTACAAGACGCTTGTCTTTCTGCATGCTGTTTTTTGCGATCACGCCGCGCGCCGCGTCCAGGATCGTCTGGGTGGAGCGATAGTTGCGGTCAAGCACGACGACGCGCGCGTCCGGCCAGTCGCGTTCAAAATTGAGGATGTTGCGGTAGTCGGCTCCGCGGAATGAATAGATCGCCTGCGCGTCGTCCCCTACGACCGCGATATTACGGTGTGCTACGGCAAGCTGTTTGGTAAGCGCGTACTGCGCGGTGTTGACGTCTTGGTACTCGTCTACATTGATATAACGGAATTGCCGCTGGTACTGGGCGAGGATGTCGGGATGCTTGTCAAAAAGCCGTACTGTCTGCGTGAGCAGATCGTCAAAATCAAGGGCGTTGGCATCACGGAGTTTCTTTTGATATGCGATATAGGTCTGATGGAGTGTGCGCGGGAAAAGCTCGCCTAGGCCCATATCGGCCTCGTATTTGTCGGGATCAATGAGCTCGTTTTTAAGGCCGGAAATCGTATGGAGCAGCATGCCCGGGGGGAATTGTTTGGGATTGATGCCAAGCTCCTTTTCAATCTCTTTCATGAGCGACAGCGAATCGTCCGTATCAAAGATGGTAAAGGTGCGCATATGGCCCACGGCTCCTGCGTGCACTCGCAGGAGCCGCACGGCAAACGCATGGAACGTGCCGATATATGGCTGTGTCGCGGTACGTCCCCGATCCATATCTTGAGTCAGGCGCGCGGTGCGACTGCGCATTTCCTCGGCCGCTTTATTGGTAAACGTTACGGCAAGGATATTGTCGGGCGCTACACCCTGCGCGATGAGGTATGCCACGCGGTGCGTGAGCACGCGCGTCTTGCCGGATCCCGGCCCCGCGAGCACCAGAAGAGGGCCGTCGGTTGTAGTCACCGCTTCGCGCTGTTTTTCATTGAGTCCTTGCAGAAGTGTCTCTGGAGTCATGCTCATGGTTGAGGTTTAATAACGCTAAATGTCTCCGGTGGCAGTTCAAAGCGATCAATGACCGGTTTATTTTTCTCGGTGCGCTTGAGCAGGATCAGCGCATCATGATCCGCATACACCGGAGCCCACAGGGGGTCCCGGATGCGCGCGACAAGAAACGTCTGCGCCCATGGAGTCGCATCGCGCCAGGAGAAAAAGATTACATTGAAATTTTCTTTTGCAAGCTCTTTTTGCCATACGGCGTCGTCCTCCTGCATGGGGATGTACGTCTGGATAAAAAACGGCACGGAGTATGCTTCGGGGCGGTTGTCCACAAATACCCGCTCATCCGGAAACAGATAAAAGATAAGATAGCCGCCGATATCGTAATTATTAAACACGGGCCCCGTGAGTTTTTGCGCGCGGAAGAAGTCCGCGGCGTCACGATTGCCCTGCTCAAGCCCGATGCCCTGCCCGCGCCAGTACGGGAAGTACTTCTGCCACTGGCCGAAGAGTGCGGGTGTCATGAGAAACGCGATCGCAATCGCCGTGCCCGCGCCATACGCCCGCGCGTGCTTCAGAAAGTGCGCGCGCAGAGGGGCGAGCGCGTGCGCCGCAAGCGGGATGAAGAAAAATCCGAACAGCGTGAAATTGCGTATGGCAAGCAGTGCCATAGCACTCATGGCGGCCGCGATGAGTATATAAGCTACCGAAAGGCCTGTGCGTTTCCAGAAGAGCCGCGCTATCAGCATGGCTCCAAGCATGCCGGATACTATTTTGACTATTGTATAGTTGGGACTGCGGAGGATTTTCTCTACAAACCATACGGTTTGATTTTCGGCAATGCGATAGCCGTAGTTTTCAAAAATCGTAAAAGGAGCCAGCGCGCCGTATATGCCAAAGGGATTGAGCAGAGTCACGGCGACAGTGGCGCTCAAGGTGGTCGCAAGCGATGCGCTCGGCTTTTCTTTTTTGAGGACGGCACGGAAGAGATTTTCTGCAAGAAAAGCTCCGATGAGCGCGGGACCGAGAAAAAAATAAATGTGGAGATTGACCCAGAGGATTTCAAGCAGGGGTAGAGCTGTAAGTAGGCGCCAGTCGCGGGTTTCGCGCCACCGAAGCAGTATCCAGAAGAAAAGCCCGCAGAAAAGATAGCTGAAAACTTCGGGGCGTATCTCCGTGCGTTCCGCAAGCAGGGGCAGGGCGATCAGCGCAAGTATGGATGCGGCCGCAAATCCTATGCTGCGTGCCGCGATGAGATAGAAAACAAGAAGAGTCGCAAGCGAGATTGCGATAAAAAAGATATGCAGGGCAGTAAAGCCGCCTGCCTGCCACGCAAGAAAAAAAAGCACCCCGCTCCCCCAGTGATGATTTAGGGCGGGAAAATCCGGCTCCGTGTAGGAATAGAAATTGGTGCCGGTTATTATGTGCCCGGTGAGTGCCATGCGGCCGTTTTGGATATGTCTGCCAAGGTCGGAGGTGGAGAGATTGATTTTGTGACCCAAAAAAAGCGCGTAGGACGCGAGTATGAGGATTGTCAGGCATATATTGAGCCATACGATATTTTTTGGGGATGTTTCCATGCCTTTGTACCCTACCATGGCATGCCGCGGGACTCAATTTGCGTCTGCATCCGGGGGCATATCCTGTGGATGAAAAGGCTTGACGCAGTGTCTTGGCAGGGGTATAGTATCCCCTATACGCGAGGAACGCGTTTTTGTTTTGAAAGCCATTACAGACATACGTACCTCACTTCAGGCCGCGAAGTTCACAAGAAGCCTGAAAAATACTTTATCTAAGCCTTTTTATATAAAGGCCCGCGTTAAGTCTACGAGCGTTTCTGCGCTCTTTTTTATTAGTCTGGTCTCCATTTTGCTTGTAACCCCACGTCACGCCGACGCGGGCTTTTTTGATAACATATTTAAGTTTTTCGGGGGATCTGCACCGGTCGCAGTCGCGTCCGATGCGCCGTCCGAGGGCATCTCCATGCCTCTTTTGGGAGGCCAATATGCTAGTGCCGCGATGTCGGCCACGGCAGGAGAATTTGATGAGGGTATGAGTCTGCAGGTAAGCCAGGACAACGCCCTGGTTTCCACACGCAACCCGCTTGGCACGCTCCCCCGCGCCGATTCAGGCCAGATCGTGGTGTACACGGTAGAGCAGGGAGACACCCCGAGCGCGATCGCCGCGCGATTTGGCATCTCGCTCAATACACTCTTGTGGGCCAACGAGCTTCGCAGTGCCAACGCGATCAAAGTCGGAGACAGCCTGATTATCCTGCCGGTGACCGGCGTGCAGTACCATGTGAAAAAAGGCGACACCATTGAGGGCATCGCAAAGAAATTCAAAGCAGACGTGTCCGAGATCGTAAGCTTCAACGGGCTTGCAATCGGCGAAGGCTTGATTGCAGGATCGGAAATCATCATCCCCGACGGAGAAATATCGGCAGTCGTGAGTCCCTCGGCGACAGCATCCCTGCCTCCGTCCACCGTGGCGCGATTCTCGGGTCTGCCGGAGTTGCAGGGCTTCCTCATGCGGCCAATTGCAGGCGGCAGAAACGTACGCGCGACCAAAGCAAATCCGCACGGTATCCATGGGTTCAACGGCGTTGATCTTGCTACCTCCTGCGGCCTGCCGGTATATGCCGCGGCAGAAGGCTCTGTCATCATCGCGCGTACATCCGGCTGGAACGGAGGCTACGGCAAATACATTGTTGTAAGCCACGCAAACGGCGTGCAGACGCTCTATGCCCACTTGAGCGCAATCCAGACCTCTGTCGGCGCACAAGTAGGCCAAGGCACGCAGATCGCCTTACTCGGCTCTACCGGAAACTCCACCGGATGCCACGTCCACTTTGAAGTTCGTGGAGCGAAAAATCCGTTTTGACGAGGTAGTAGGTTGTAGGTAGTAGTTTGTAGGAGTGGATTCTATAGGTTTTTGAAATTGTATTCCTTGACGATACGAGGTATAATCAATTTATGGGATACCAGAAAATACTAAATTCTCTTGATTCCTCATTGCCCCGAACAAAAGAGGCTAATGACATTTTTTCATGGTGCAATGAGCATGATGGAGGTTTTGCGCTGACTAACAATATGAAGCATTCTTTTTCAACTGGTTTCCTCTCATTTTTTCAAGAAGGAGATATTACTGCAGGATTTAAACTCTACCTCAAAGAAGATGACGGCTTTATTGACTACATCTCAATGTACTGCGATTGGAGAACTGCTGGGAATGATCTGCATAGGGCGATGAAGATATACGACGAAAAGTATGGAATCCTCCCAACAAAATAATAAGGCATCGGCCATTGTAGAGATAAAGAGCCAGAGCTTTTTCCAAGGCCCGCTACCTCCGCCAGAACTTCTTGCAAAATATGAAGCAATCTCTAGTGGGCTTGCGGATCGGATAACCGCTATGGCAGAGGAGAACGGCAAGCACCGAAGACGAATGGAGTGGCGAATGTTGACATTATCAGTTGTTAGTAATTTTTCAGGACAAGTTTTCGCTTTCGTAGTTGTTATAACCGGTATCTTTGCAGGGGTTTATCTTTTAACCAAGGATAAGCCTGTATCCGGACTCATATCAATGATCGTATCTCTTGCTCCGGTTGCTTACCGTTTTATTCACTTTGATAAGAGGAGCCGAAAGACTAAGGGTGACAAAGAAGAGCAGCAAAATAAAATCCCTTGATATCTTAAGCTACACAGCGAAAGCGAAGTCCTAATAAGGCAGATAAAAAGCATCACCACCGTTTTACGGTGGTGATGCTTTTCTACAAGCTACTAACTCCTACCAGCTTTTAGAGTTCCTGCTTCGGTCTATACTGCAATGCTTCGGCGAGATGCGGGGCTTCTATGTCGGTTGATCCTGCGAGGTCGGCGATGGTGCGGGCTGTTTTGAGCAGGCGGTGGTAGGCGCGGGCTGACAGCTGATATCTCTCGTGTGCGAGTTTGAGCATGGGTTTAAGCGATTCGCGTATGCGGATGTGCGCTTTGATCTCGCGAAGTCCCATTTCGGCATTGGTGGTGAGTCCCGTGCCTGTAAGCCGCCGGCGCTGGATGTCGCGCGCCGCAGTGACGCGCGCGCGTACTGATGCAGACGGCTCCTCATCCTCTCCCCCTGCAAGTTTCTCATACGCTATCTGCGGCGTCTCTACATACAGATCAATCCGGTCCATGATGGGGCCTGATATTTTCTTTTTGTATTTGGTGACGGCACCCGGGGCGCAGACGCAGTCGCGTACGGGATTGCCGAAGTTTCCACAGGGGCAGGGGTTTTGCGATGCGACAAGCATGAAGTGCGCAGGGAATGTCGCAGTGCCTGCAGTGCGCGCGATGGTAACCGTGCGTGCCTCCAGGGGCTGACGCAGTGACTCAATGACGCGGCGGTCAAACTCGGGGAATTCGTCCATGAAAAGCACGCCGCGATGCGCGAGCGTGGCTTCTCCCGGCCGCGGGTATGTGCCGCCTCCGATGACTGCGGTGTGGGATGATGTATGGTGCGGATTGCGAAACGGGCGGTGTGCGACAAACGGCCGCGCGTCTTGTGCAAGCATACTCGCAATGCTGTATATCTTGGTTACTTCAAACATCTCGTCTTCTGCAAGCGGCGGGAGGATGGATGGCAGTGCTGATGCTAAGATCGTCTTGCCCGCCCCCGGCGGTCCCTCAAGCAAGACGTGATGGCCGCCTGCGGCGGCGATCTCAAGCGCGCGCTTGGCGCGCACTTGTCCGTGAATGTCTTTGAAATCAATCGGATAGTCGGGAGTAGTGAAGGATGAGATGTCGGGGCGCGCGGTTGCTGTGATCTCTTTTCTGCCCGCGAGATGGTCGCACACTTCAGTGATAGTGCGCGCTTCATACACGGCGATCCCCGCGACAAGTGCCGCCTCGTGTCCGTTGCCTGCGGGTACGATGATCTCGGTCATACCGGCGTCTTTGGTCGCCATGGCAGACGCAAGTACTCCTGGTACCGGTCGGAGCGCGCCATCCAGACCAAGCTCTCCCAAAAATACTTTTCCCGCAGGATCAAAGCGTATCTGATTTGACGCCAGAAGATACCCGAGCGCGATCGCAAGATCAAACGCAGGGCCTTCTTTTTTGATATCCGCGGGTGCGAGGTTTACGATGACGCGCTGGCTTTTTTTGTGCGGAGCGAGTGCGCCGATATTTTTGATCGCGGCGGCGATGCGCTCGCGCGACTCCTGCACTTCTTTGTCTGCAAGACCCACGATGGAAAACAAATGCAGGCCGGGCGAGATGTCCACTTCAACCGAAATGAGCCGCGCGTCCAAACCTGTAACTTGTGCGGATCGTACGGTGACAGACATAACGGGGAATAAGGAAGAATGAATTAGGAGTAAGAAATCAGGAAGTGAGAATTATGAATTATGGGAGTTATTACTCATACTTCGTGATTCGTTATTCAAGATTCAATCCGCTTTTCATGGGGCATGTCGTGTTCGGCGGCAGGATTTGCCCGGAGGCGCTCAAGAGGGATTGGCTGACTGCATGTAGCGCACTTGCCGAATGTGCCGTGTGCGATGCGCTCAAGCGCGCGATTGATCGCAAGAAGCCGTGTCTCAAGACTGCCTTCTGCCGCAAGGCGGTTCTCGTACTCCTCTACTTCGTCCGCTTCTTCCTCCTGGGACGCATGCGAGCCGCTTTCGCCAGGCTCAAACTTTGGGAATTGGGTATCCCATTCACCTGCCACACCCGGATGCGGGCGCGCAATGGATTTGAGGTCTGTTACGAGCCTGTCGCGTTCTTCCTCCAGGGACTTTTTCAGTTCTGCGAGAATCATTGGTTGCATAGGTGTCCATTATATCACGGGCTCAATGAGCGTCAAAGAGACGGTTGATGGTGGCCTCTGTGGCTTCTTTGCTCGTGGTGAAGACAAAGACATCGCCGACCGGAAAGACGAGATATCCGATGCCGAGGTCCTTGTCCTGCGAGAGCTTCATATAGCGCCAGTCAATGTTGCGCCACGTGCGGTCTTCAAAGATGGAGAGGATGGATCCTGCGCGCTCGTCAAAGAAAAGCGGAGTTGCCTGTGCAAGAAGCGACGGCTCCCACCGGAGCATATGCGCAAACGCGCGTTCGGGCTCGTCTGTGCGTACGGCAAAGCCTATGCGATTACCCGTAGCACCCGCATACATAAATACCATGAGACTGCCGCCTGCCTGGTCTACGAGCTCCTGCGGAGGCGCTATACGCCACATCTCAAAAAAATCTCCAAGTGTCGCGAATCGCTCCGTGGGGCCGTCCTGTATTTTTATAATGATGCGCTTCACCGTGCCTTCACGCTCTTTTTCATGCCACGTATCTGCCATGAGCCGCGCAAATTCCGCGCGGTCTGTTTTTTTGATGGTGATCGTGCGCGACGTCTCGGTCGCAAAATACGGAGTCGGCGGAGCGAGGCGGGTCTGATCCGGCATGATGATATCCGAATCTGTGGGTTTGGCGGGAGTGACCCACGTGCCGTACGCATACCATACGCCAAAGCCGATACCGGCAAGCAGGATGAGTCCTGCGATAATCGCGCCAATCATGACAAGCGGGATCCTGCGCTTTTGCGGCACAGGTGCGCCGGGAAATATCGGCCGGCGCGTCGCTCCCGCCGCGATTTTGATGAGCGAGGGCTTCTCGGTCTTCATGATCTCCTCGGCATCCGACTTCATCGTCCGTATCGCGGGTCGTGCCCGCGCAGCATTTCCGGCAACTTCATGAGGGCCGCTTCCGCTGGCAACGGGAAGCGACATGCCGTCATTGCGCTCTGATACAGGATCGGACTGATTCTGATTTGTATTTTGCTTTAGTGCAGGAGGCATAAGATTATAGGTTTAAATAAATATCCTAGTTGCCATTTTTCAAAATTTCATTGATGACTTTGTACCGTCGGTCGCGTCTGAGTCCGCGATGCACTGCAAGCCGGTTCTTGATCTGCGAGAACATCCATCAAGCGTATTCGTCGTGTTGGGGATGCCGCGTTCAGGATACGTTTGATACATAAAGAGGCGTGGAAGATTTTGGGTAAGCGAACGATACGCTGATCGGATTCTCTGATGGGTGTAGGCCTAACCGCGTTTCCGGTGGCGCGCATTGCAACGGGGGCAGAAACGTCCGTTTTTTTGTCTTGCATGAGTTTTTCAATGATCGTAGCCCATAGGTACTCCTCTGCATACCCGTATCAGCAACTAATATCTTTCTTTAACTCGATTATCATGCAGTATACCTTTTTCAAGATAAAAATTGAAGCCTCTTTTGTATATGTCCTGCACATAAAATGCCGCCAGCTAGTGGCGTTTTATTGCGTCCAGCGAGGAGCGCAATGCAAGCTTGCTCGGATCACCCGAGCGACGACGCATCAAAGATTTAATATCGTCCCGATATATCGGGACGATATGTGAGCGAAGCGAGTTCCCACAATACCTCGGGGGTAGGCGCGAGGAACCTTTATCATTGCTATCATAGCGAAATCTCAACGATGGGATTTCTTGCGCAGTGTCGGATAGACGAGAATGGATACGGCAAGTAAGAGAATTGCGCCGATGAGATAGAAATATCTCATGCCTTCAACAATGCTCATGGTGTACTATTTGTAATACATACTCATGGATCATTCGGAAGTCCGGCATCTTTGAGAATCTGGTTTAGCGTTCCTTTTGGCAGATCGCGCTGGTGGAGTGGTACAGTGACGCGGCGTTTTGATTCCGGATGTTGGAAAATATGATGGCTACCTTTAATTCGTTTCAGAATAAAACCGTGTCGGGTGAGAATGCGGATGATCTGTTTGGGCGTGAAGGATTTAGGCATGCATCAAAGCGGGACGCGGGAGTGTTACGGCGACCGTACTTAAAAAAGCATCAGTGTTTGCGGGCAAAGATTCGCCGTCTGCGGCCAGATCTTCAAGATAGAGTTCAATCGCTTCTTGCGCCATCTGCTTTGCTTCGTTGAGGTTTTTGCCGAAAGTGACACATCCGGGCAGTGAGGGCACAGTAACAGTAAATCCTCCTTCTGGTTCAGGGCTGAAGACTACGGGAAGATTGAGGTGGGGACCTCTTTTTTGCGGTAACGGTTTCATTCCTGTAGAATATCATTACAAAAAATGATCGTCAATAACATGGATCACAAAACGCCTTATCTAAGGCGTTTTGTGTATTTTAAGTGGCGATGTCTAAAACCTCGGATGGCGCCGCGGAGGGCCTCCGTGTCCGTCACGGCGGGGACGAGGGCCGATGGAGCCTTGGGGCATTGAGGCGCGTTGCATGCGCCCCCGCTCCTGATCTTCTTCGCTGTAGCGGCCGGGGACATCCTTGAGTGAGAGATTGATGCGTCCTTGGTCGTCAATGTTTTTGACCATCGCTTTGGTCGTGTCGCCGATGTTGAGAATGTCAGTTACTCTTTCCACATGCCACGGAGCGAGTTCGGAGACATGAATCAATCCATCCTGGCGGGGGCCTACTTCTACAAATGCGCCGAAATCAAGGAGTCGTGTGACTTTGCCTTCTATAATATCTCCGGGTTTAAGTTCGCGCGTTATTTGTTTTACCAATTCTAGTGCTTCTGCCATGCCGTCTGCCGTAACCGAGGTGATAAACACCGTGCCGTCGTCTTCAATGTCAATCTGCGCGCCTGTTTTGGCAATAATCTCATTGATGACTTTGCCGCCGGGGCCGATGAGCGCGCCGATCTTTTCGGGATTGATCTTCACGATCTCAATGCGCGGCGCGTATTGGGAAAGCTCCGCGCGTGGAGTCGCAAGAGTCGTGGTCATGACCGCAAGGATCTTCAGGCGCACATCGCGCGCGCGATCAAGTGCTGTCCGGAGCATCTCGGGCGTGATGCCTTCAATTTTTACATCCATTTGTACTGCGGTGATGCCTTCGGTTGACCCTGCCACTTTGAAATCCATATCGCCGTGGTGATCTTCCGGCCCCTGGATGTCGGTAAGCACGCGCCATGCGCCGGACGAATTCCAGATGAGCCCCATTGCAGCACCTGCCACTGGACGCTTGATCGGCACTCCCGCGTCCATGAGTGCGAGCGATGATCCGCAGACCGATGCCATGGAAGACGAGCCGTTGGATGACAGTACCTCGGAGACCGCGCGGATCGTGTAGGGAAACTGATCGCGCGGCGGGAGGATCGCCAAAAGCGCGCGTCCCGCAAGCGCGCCGTGTCCGATCTCGCGCCGTCCCGGCCCTCGCATTGGCTTCACCTCTCCCACGGAAAACGGAGGGAAGTTGTAGTGGTGCAGGAAATGCTTTTTGGTGCGGATCTCCATGCCCTCAATGATCTGCTCGTCTCCGGGAGAGCCGAGGGTGACCACGGAAAGTACATGCGTCTCGCCGCGCATAAAGAGTCCGGAGCCGTGTAGGCGCGGGAGCACCGCGACCTGGGCCGAAAGCGCGCGTACGTCGTCAGGGCCTCTCCCGTCCGGGCGCTCGCCTTTTTCCAGGATCCTGCGGTGGATGATGTCATTGATCGCTTCTTCAAACATAAACTCCGCGGACGCTTTGATGAAAAGCGCGGGATATTTTTCAGCCGCTACCGCCATCCATTTTTCTTTTACCGCCGTTTTTTGCGCGTATGCCGTTTTTTTGTCCGAGTGGTACACGGCTTTTTCAATGTCCTCCATAAACTTATCGCGCAGGAGTACTGCGAACTCTTCGGGAGTCGGCAGGAGTTTGACGGACTTTTTCTCGCGGCTGTGGGTGGCGATGATTTCGTCCTGCAGTGCTATAAGCTCTTTGATTGCGGCAAAGCCGTGCTCTGCTGCGGCCGCAAAGTCGCCTTCAGAGATTTCGGTGGCTCCCGCTTCGCACATATTGATGCGGTCGCGCGTGCCCGAGATGACAAGATCAAGTTCAGCACCCGTGCGTTGCTCCACTGTGGGATTGATGACCAGTGCGCCGTCTCCGCCAGCTGGCGGACGCACGACGCGCACACCCGCTACCGGCCCCTGCCACGGGATGTCGGACAGAGAGAGCGCGAGCGATGCTGCGGTGAGTGCTGCGATATCCGGATCATTCTGGTCGTCAATCGCAAGTACGGTCAGTACGACCTGTACTTCGTTTCGCATGCGCATATCAAAGCGCGGCCGGATTGTGCGGTCTATGAGGCGTGCCGCCAAGGTTGCCTCTTCCGATGGTCTGCTCTCGCGCTTCATAAAGCGCGATCCGAGTATTTTGCCAGTCGCATAGTATCTCTCTTCGTATTCTACGGTCAGCGGGAAAAAATCTCCGCCTTCGCGCGGCGTCGGATTCATCACGGCGGTGGCAAGCACCACGGTATCGCCGATGCGTACCAAAACCGAGCCGGATGCCTGCTCGGCCCAGTTATTGAGGGTGACTTCTATATTTTTGCCTCCGATCTTACGCGTATACTGCTTAGGATCTTTCATCTACTATGCGTCTGCGATCGCGCGGGGCGTACGGTTGATACGAGAGCCATTCGTCTCCTGCAGGAAGCCTCTGGTGTACTGCTTCTTACGGGGGACGAATGCCGTATCTTCTTTTCTGTGCGCTCCGGCGCTTCTCGCGCCGCACTTTGAATTATTTATGTACCTACATTTTTTGTTGTTGTGATTACTCCGCGCCTGCGCGTCCCACGCGCAGGAGGAATTTACGGTCAGCGCCCAAGTCAATGAAGTCATCCGCCGCTTCGCGCAGTCTCTGGGATGTGGAGCGTCCAAACGCCATGACTTCGCTCTGCACTCCCCGCGCGTGGAGATATTCCACCAGAGGGACAAAGTCGCCGTCTCCCGTGACGAGCACGATCGCGTCCACAAACGCTTCCGCAAACCGCACCGCGTCTACTGCCATGCCGACATCCCAGTCGGCTTTTTTCATACCGCCCGCAAATACCTGCAGGTCTTTGATCTTGGTCTCAATGCCCATGTTGACGAGAGCCTCCAGAAATGCTTTTTCTTCGCCCGATTCCGTGCGGATGACGTACCCGATTGCGCGTACAAGTTGGCGGCCCGCGACCGCGGCTTTGACGACTTCTTTGAAATTTGCCCGCGCGTTGTAGAGATTGCGCGCCGAGTGATAGAGGTTCTGGACGTCTATCAGGACGACGACTCGCTGGGCTTTATGTTTGATTACGCTCATTTCGGGAATTATGAATTAGGAATCAAGAATTATAAGGGAGATAGCTTCTCATAATTCATTATTCATGCGTCCTGATTCACGCCTAGCGTCTAAGGCCAAGTTTTTTGATTAGGCTGTTGTACTGGCGCGTGCTCGTCTCGCGCATATAATCAAGAAGTTTTTTGCGCTGGGCGACCATGCGCAGAAGCCCGCGCCGCGAGTGATTGTCTTTGCGGTGGGTCTTGAGATGTTCGGTGAGCCGCGCGATTTCTTCAGTGAGCACGCCTACCTGCACCGCGCTTGATCCGGTATCTTTCTCGTGCGTGCGCACTTTTTCTATGATCTTCGCCTTTTCTTTTGGAGTCAGTGCCATTAGTATGAGCGTATCATAACTTCGGTTTTCATGCAAATCTTGAGGAAAATAGGCATATGTGGCGCTCTCCTATGGTTTTGTACTGCGTCTTTTACTTATGCGGCGGTGCTTGTGAATGTACCGTTTACACCCCAAGCCCCCTCGGGCGACTGGCGGGAGCCGTTTCAGAATTTCTGCGAAGAAGCATCGGTCGTGATGGTAGCGCATACAATCTGGGGCGTCAGCTTGACGCCCGAGATCGCGGAGCTTGAAATGCGGTTGATCCAGCGCTACGAAGACTTGGTATTTGGCAGATCAAAGGACAACTCCATTGAGGATATGGCGGCGGTTTTGCGCGCGCTTTACGGCTTTAATGGTGTGGAGACCCGTATCATCCGTTCGGCGGATGAGATCAAGGACGAATTGCGCCAGGGCGCTGTAGTCATAGCTCCTGCCGCGGGCAGACTGCTCAAAAATCCGTACTTCAGAGCGCCCGGGCCTTTATATCATATGATAGTCATCCGTGGGTTTGACGATGCGGATGGGTCGTTTGTGACCAATGACCCGGGCACGCGCCGCGGCAATGGCTTGAGGTACCCCGCGACGCGCCTCTTTGATGCAATCCATGACTGGAATGGCGGGGATGTCCTGCACGGCGAAAAACGCATCATGATCGTGCGATCCGCGTCAAAGTATTGACAAGATTTGCCCACTCCTGTACTCTCGCAAGGTTGGCTCGATATGCGAGCTGACATTAGTTTTTGCTCTTTAACTATCAAAGAGAGAAAGGAGGTGAATCGTCAGTATTTTCCGCAGTCGGAGGTAGTGTTCTCATTTCGGCGGGCATAGTGCTCGCCAAAGCAGAAGACCGTTTCTGAACAAAGGAAAGTGACGATGCATTTGCTGAAGAGTGTTTTGGTGATCGGTTTGTTCGTCCTGTGTTCGATGGTCATTGCGCCCGTAGCCGTTTTCGCGGCTCCAGCTCCGGATGCTAATTCCGTCCTCGTTTTGGACATTACGGTGTCCGGAGGCGCGGGAAGCTTGGAAGCCACAAAGGCCGCCGGACTTGGATTTACCGTTGTCATGGCCACGCCTGCCGACTGGGCTGCTATGACCGCCGCGGATTTTGCATCGTATCGTGCTTTGATTTTAGGCGATGCGACCTGCGCCGGTATTGGTACGTCACCATGGCTGGATGCGCCTACCGCCAACCGGACCGTCTGGTCCCCGGTGGTTAATGGTAACGTCGTGGTTATCGGTACCGATCCGGTTTTCCATCAAGGTCAGGGCGGCGCACAACTCGTGGAGAGTGGTATTGCTTTTGCTGGCGATGAGCCAACAAAGACCGGCTTGTATGCCTGTCTGTCCTGCTACTATCATGGGACGGCGCCAGGGACTCCTGTTCCTGTGCTGGACCAGTTTGGCATGTTTACCGCTGTTGGCGTGGGTTGCTACAATGACAGCCACATCGTGGCTGTGCATCCTGCACTGGCCGGTACGACCGATGCCTCCTTATCTAACTGGTCATGCTCCGTGCATGAAGCGTTGGACGGATTTCCGACGTCCGGGGCAAACCCCTTTGTTCCTCTGGCTATTGCCGAGAACATCGGGGGTCCAGGGTCGCTGTCGTTCGCTGACGGGACTTTTGGGATTCCTTACATCCTCGTCCGTGGAGAGGCGGTTTCTCCCATTGCTTGCGGTGACGGTGTCATCCAGCCGCCCGAGGAGTGCGACGACGGCAATGTGTTGAACGGCGACGGGTGCTCGGCGGCCTGTAAAATTGAAGAGCCGACCGGCCCCGTCTGCGGTGACGGCATCCTGGAAGCTCCCGAGCAGTGCGACGATGGTAATTTGATCTCTGGTGACGGATGCTCCGCCACCTGCAAGATTGAAAATAAGCCGCCGGTTTGTGAAGCCGCATCTGCGTCTCCGGCCATCCTTTGGCCGCCAAACCATAAATACCGCAATGTTGCGGTCGTGGGCGTGGTGGATCCCGAAGGTACGCCGTTGACCGTGGCCGTCACGAATGTCATGCAGGATGAGCCCGTCAACGGCTTGGGTGATGGCGATATGTCGCCTGACGCCCAGCTCATGACGGATGGCTCTGTGAATCTGCGTGCCGAGCGCGCCGGAACGCCTAAGGTTCCCGGTGATGGTCGCGTGTACCATCTATCGTTCACGGCGACCGATGCCGCTGGTGATATGTGCGCGGGAAAGGTATCAGTGTGCGTGCCCCATGACATGGGGCAAGGTAACACCTGTGTGGACGGTGGGCCGCTGTACGATTCCACCCTGCCGTAACCTCTCCTCTCTTTGATCCGGCTTCGCGTTTTTAAAGTGAAGCCATAACCTCAACCCGCCCGCGTGTCTTACGATGCGCGGGCTTTCAATTTGTAGTTTATGAGATGTGTGAGAATCCCCCCACCAGGAATCGAACCTGGAACCTTCTCGTTAAGAGCGAGCTGCTCTGCCAGTTGAGCTATGAGGGGGAGATTATTCGTATAACTCGGCATGTGTGCCGATGAGAACAAATTGTGCGATGCTATCCTCGGTTTCCTTGTATATAACGGACAGATCTCCGCCGATGCGGAAGCTCCTGCATCCAGCGTATTCTCCATGAAGCGGATGATTATACAAGAGCGGATGAAACGGGTTCTCCAAAAATAAATCTCTTCGTTTTTTAAAGCGGTCATGCTCCGATGCGGTGAGTTTTTTGTACCTCCTCAGAAAATTTTTGTGGAGGACAATTTTCATGCGTCAAGATAAGCATCCATTTCTTCCGCGGTCTCAAACACGGGAGAGATATTTCTGCCATTTTTGTAGTCCTCGCGGGCTTGATCCAGCAGTTTCGCCGTCTTTTTGTTCGGCCGCAAAGGCACACTGAAATCTATCTTCTGCTCGTGCCCAAACTGTTTGAGATACGCGTTGATAATAGTGCTCAAGGGGATGCCGATTGCCTTGGCCGCTTTTTGCGCTCTTCGCTTTACTTCCGGATCTGTTCTTATATTGATAAGTGTTTTCACCCCGTTAGAAGCCCGTCATTATATGGCTGTATAGCCGACTTCAGACA
>MHQM01000047.1:14029-14921 GCA_001820655.1 Candidatus Sungbacteria bacterium RIFCSPHIGHO2_02_FULL_52_23 | reverse complement strand
GAGATCAGCCCGTTTGGGTACTCCGTCAAAAAGGATGGGACGCTTGTAGATATGATGAAGCTTGACGATCCTGCGTGGCAAAATCTGATCGCCGTGGCGCGCGCGGGTAAAGTGCGCGTCATACCTACGGTGATGTGGAGCGACGGCAACGCGATTGATCGCGTGATGAAAAGTGCTAAACTCCGCAATGCACACATCGCGGCGATTGTAAAAGAAGTGAATGACCGAGGTTTTGACGGCATTGATATTGACTATGAGGGCAAGAAAGCGAGCACGAAAGATTACTACTCTATTTTCTTGCGCGATCTCTACAAGGCGATCGGGAAAAAATTTGTCGTATGCACGATTGAAGCGCGTACGCCTTTGCAGGACAGATTTAGCGTGATCCCCAAAGACATCAGGTATGCCAACGACTTTGTTGCAATCAATAAATACTGTGATCGCGTGCGGATTATGGCGTATGATCAGGGGTCTATTGATGTGAAGCTCAATAAGCAAGTGCTTGGGCCGTATGCTCCGGTGGCGGATCCGCAGTGGGTGGAAAAAGTGGTGACGTTGGCCGCGCGTGCCATCTCAAAGAAAAAAATCGTCATCGGGATTGCGACATACGGATACGAATCGGAGGTTGCTTCATACGGCAAGGGATTTTCTTATGACAGAATGTGGTCGTTTAACCCAAGATACGCGACGGACCTCGCGGCAAGTCTTGGCATCGTGCCTCTGCGCAATAGCGCGGGGGAGTTGAGTTTTGTGTATGTGCCGATAGCGTCCCCTGCCGTCCCGATGGACAGTCCCCAGTTTGCCGCTGTGGGGACTGAAGTGGTCAGTACCGCGCAGGCGGCGTCTCCGGCGGGTACCCCGACGCTTTCGCAGGGACCCCTGCGCATGCTTT
>MHQM01000047.1:0-14014 GCA_001820655.1 Candidatus Sungbacteria bacterium RIFCSPHIGHO2_02_FULL_52_23 | reverse complement strand
CCGCAATCAGGGACAAAGTCGCGCTTGCGCGCAAGCTTGGCGTGCGGGGTGTCGCGATCTTCAAAATAGACGGAGGAGAGGATCCTCTGATGTGGGATGTGTTAAAGTAATCTTCACCTGACCTTGCCGTCTTTGGAAGAATTGGTATCATAAACTAATATGAAATATCTTACAGTCGGTATCATCGTTCTTGCGGTCATCATCGGCATTGTCTATTTTCTGTTTCGGCAGTCTGCTTTTGAGACGGCAAGCGAGACATCCGTACTCCCGACGCCTGCGGAGCAAGTACCGCCTATCATTGTAGGAACCGAGCTAAAAATTGCGGATCTCAAAGTAGGCGAAGGGGCTGAAGCGCGGAGCGGGATGACAGTGACCGTGCACTATACGGGTACGTTTACCAGCGGAGTGAAATTTGACAGCTCATACGATCGGGGCAAGCCATTTATATTTACACTGGGGCAGGGCATGGTGATCCCGGGGTGGGAGCGGGGGATACAGGGCATGCGGGTCGGGGGCAAACGACGACTTCTGATTCCCGCATCTCTTGCATATGGCTCCACGGGATCGAGTGAGGGAGGGATTCCGCCCAGTACACCGCTTGTGTTTGAAGTGGAACTCCTTGCGGTGCAGTAACGAAGCGATGACACTGATCCCGCGCGGGGTCGTACGGCCACGCTATAAACTCTTGACATCAATAATGGGGGGGGGAGTATATTGACTTCGGTATTGGCAAGGCATGCGGGCGTTCCGCGTGGCCTATATTGCCGATAGGTAAGGCCTTTGACAAGGAGAAAATCGGTATGGCAACCCTAGAATGTTTACCTGCAGAAGGGAACGGGCTGAGCTTCCTTTGGTTGGAACTCACCTCACGCTGCAACCTTGAGTGCATCCACTGCTATGCAGAATCGGGTCCCTATGTTTCCACCGAAAACGCATTGGGAATGGATGACTACCGCAAGCTTATTGATTCAGCGGCCTCTCTCGGTTGCCGCAAAGTCCAGTTCATCGGCGGCGAACCGACACTCATGCCGGGACTCATGGATCTCATCGCATATGCGCGTGAGAGGGATTACGAACTCGTGGAGGTATACACGAACGGCACGCACATCTCTGATAAGCTCCTCGATAGATTCATCAAGCATGAGGTTGCCGTAGCCGTGTCATTCTATGCGGACGATCCCGCAATTCACGATGCAATCACCAAAAAGCGTGGCAGTCATAGCGCGACCATTCGCGGTATCAAACGCATGAAAGAAGCGGGATTGAAAGTGCGTGTCAGCATCATCGTGATGGAACAAAATCAGGATCGTGTACGCGAAACGCAGAAGTTCCTGCATTCGTTAGGTATCACACGTGTACGGACTGATCGGGCCCGTGGTATTGGTCGGGGAGAATCGCTTACTTCGGAACAACCCGCATCAACACTGTCAGAACTATGCGGTAATTGCTGGCGAGGCAGTGTAGCGATAACACCCGAAGGAATGGTATATCCCTGCATCATGGCGAGAAATTATGCCGTCGGATCTCTGCGAGAACACTCGCTTGCGGACATCATCGCTTCTTTAAATCTGGCGACCAGTCGTAAACAGATTTACGAAGAAGTGTGGCTTCCACGCGTACAGGGAACAGTCACGAATGCCTGTAATGCCTGTGGCCCAAATTTCTGCAATCCCTACATCTGCCCACCGACCGGATATTGCCCACCCGCCGGGTAGCACCCAGTGAGGTCAAAAAGAAGCGGATAGAACTTCATCGTTCTGTCCGCTTTACCTTATTCGTAAGATAGCCCTATTGGTATCCTTTTGCTTGGAGTTTGAAAAGCCGCGCGTATGTGCCGTCATGCGCAAGAAGTTTTTCATGAGCGCCGAGTTCCGTGAGAACGCCGTTTTCCAAAACTGCAATCCGATCCGCATGACGGACCGTGGAGAAGCGGTGTGAGATCAGAATAACCGTGCGTTCGCGTCCTGCGCTCTCAATCCGTTCAAAGATATGCGCCTCTCCTTCTGCATCAACGGATGACGTGGGCTCGTCCAAAATTAATACCCGTGGATCGCGGTAGAAGGTACGCGCAAGCGCAAGCTTCTGCCATTGGCCGATAGACGGCTCAACTCCTTGAGAAAATGACTTTCCAAGCATCTGTTCATACTGCCATTCCCACTCTTCAATAAAGGCATCCGCTTCACTCGCTTGCGCTGCAGCTTTTATTTTTTCCAATGTCGGCTCATGCCCGCTCCTCCCGAGCGCGATCACGTCTCTTACCAGTAGATGATAGTGTGCGTACTCCTGAAAAAGCACCCCAAGCATCGCATACCAGGATTCAAGATTGATCGTACGAAGATCGCGGCCGTCAATCAGAATCCTGCCTTCTGTTGGATCATAAAACCTGCAGAGTAGTTTGACGAACGTAGTCTTGCCCGAGCCATTGCCGCCGACCAGAGCCAACCTCTCGCCTTGAGGAATCACAAGCGAGATATGCGACAATGCCCTTTTTTGCGAGCCTGGATAAGCAAATGATACGTCTTCAAAAGTAATCGTGGGCGTACGGCTCGGATCCGGCGAGAATCCAACCGCAGGCCGGGAAATCGCGGCCGGAACTTCAAGCATCGCAAAAAGATCCGATACAAAAAGTCCATCCTCAAACTGTTTGCCAAGATTCGTGAAAAAGCTTGAGAGCGCTACGCGCAGGGCCACGAGGGATGCGACCACAAACGTAAATGTGCCGATTTCCAAACTGCCGCGCACAGCCTGCAGAAGAAACGAAACAATGGCATAGGCAAATCCCGCCTGGGAAAGAGTATTGGCGCCAAGCGCCCACAGCATTCTCTTGCGTTCGTTTTTCGTCTCCTCTTTGCGAAACGCGACAAGGATATCACGGATGATCGTAGCAAAATGTCCGACGTTTTGAAATATCTTCAGCTCCGTAATCCACGGTAACCAGTAAAAATGCATCCTCATTTCACCAAACCGCCTTCGCGTTTCGGCCTTTGCATTCCAGATGTTCCATGCCCCGTGGCCGTGGCGCATTTGGACAGCAAGCTCCGGTACTGTGCATATCACGACTATCACAAACGACCACGGGCCATAGGCCGCGACCACTGCCGCGCCGATCAGGATTTCAAAAGTATTCTGAAAGAAATAGAATTGCCGCTGAAAAAATTGCTCGGCGCGCCATACCCCCTGTTCCGCCACCTTGGTAAAAAGATCGCTCGTCTTCGGATCTTCGTGTGAGGCGATATCGGTCTCTCCGCGTTTCCTGATCGTGGCAAGTTCAAGTTTTTCTTTGGCGACATATCCGAGCAGGCGCAAAAGATAATCCTGCACCGTAGATAGAAATACCATACCGGCGCTGGAAATAATAAAAATAGTGCCAGCGAGTATCAGCCGATTCCCGATCATCCCGCTTCCGAATCGCCGAATCAGTTCGTCAATCAAAATACCGCGACTGGCGGACTGCACATAAGGAATGACTGCAAGTAGTATAAAAAGACCGGTCAGTCCGCCAAGAAGTGTTACATGTTCTTCTGCTATAATTCGCCAAAGACGCACGGTATTCCGCCTGATCCGACTGATAAGAAAAAGGGGGATCGTCTTTTGTTTTTCGGTGGCTTGAGACATAATCTATTCTTTCACTATGGGAACATTTTCAAACCCAAAATCATCTCTTCATTCATTTTAGCTTAGCGTTGAATCTTAGCAACTACAGCCCGAAACTTTTGGCAAACTCACGCGCGACTCCGCATTAGCTCATAATAAAGTGCTACCGTAGCCACGTCTTGATTTTGAATAGTTTGTTCAGAACTTCATCGCACTTCTGCCTCAAGAGCGATGGATTCAGCATAGCATATTCCTGCCGCAAGATACTCCGGTAGCTTTTCTCGAATAATGTGATCTATAACGCAAGAGAGATTGACATATCTATAGGATAATGTTATATTTGTCGTTGCGGGTCGGATAGGTCTGCCCCGCCTTTTAATTTGTACGAAATTAAGTTTTTTACGGAATGGAAATACGGAACATCGCTATCATTGCCCATGTTGACCACGGCAAGACTACTCTGACCGACGCTATTTTGCGCCAAACAGGCGCTGTCAAAGAAGGCGTGTCTATGGATTCCAATACGCTTGAGCAGGAGCGCGGCATTACGATTTACTCAAAAAATGCGGCGATCTTCTATAAAGATACGAAGATCAATATCGTAGATACTCCGGGGCACGCGGACTTCGGATCGGAAGTGGAGCGCGTATTGCGTTCCATTGACTCCGTGCTTCTGGTGGTGGACGCGCAGGAGGGTCCCATGCCGCAGACGCGCTTTGTGCTGAAAAAGTCTTTGGAACTTGGCATCAAGCCGATCGTAGTGATCAATAAAATAGACAAGCCCGCCGCCGATCCTGCGCGATGCGAAGAGCAGGTGCTTGAGCTTTTTTTGGAACTTGGCGCGGACGACGATCAGGCGAACTTTCCCGTGGTGTATGCGATCGGCCGCGCAGGTGTTGCCCGGCGCAAACTCACCGATGAATCGTCTGATTTGATGCCTCTGCTTGATGTGATCCTGGAGCACGTGCCTGTCGCATCGTCTGACGCGCTGATCGCAAAACCTCTGCGTCTGCAGCCGTTTAATCTCGGCTATGATAATTTTCTCGGCAGGCTTGCCGTGGCGCGCGTATATGAAGGCACGGTAGCGCCGGGTGCGAGTGTCTGGGTGAAAAAGCCCGACGGTACTGCGCGTACCGGCAAGATCAATAAGATATTCAGTTTCAGCGGGCTTGAGAAGACGGAAGCCGCTGAGGCATCAGCTGGGGATATCGTGCTTGTCGCGGGCCTGCCGGATATTGATATCGGTGAGACCGTCATGGCGGATCCAAACGGCGAGCCGCTTCCGGCGATCGCGATTGACCAGCCGACCATTGAGCTCAATTTTCTTGTAAATAATTCTCCGTTTGCGGGCCGCGAAGGGAAATTCGTGACGTCGCGGCAGATCCGTGAGTATCTGGAGCGCGAGCTTGAGGTAAACGTCGGACTGAAAGTTGATTTTTCATCCGCGGAGAGTTTGAAGGTCTCGGGACGCGGAGAATTGCATGTGGCAATCCTGCTTGAAAATATGCGCCGCGCGGGATATGAACTGCAGGTTTCCCAGCCGCAAGTCATCATCCGCGAAGAAAACGGCGTGAAATCGGAGCCATTTGAAGAAGTGATCGTGGACACGCCGGTCGAATATCAGGGAGTCGTGATTGAGCGCCTGGGCGGCCGCGGATTTACGCTTACGGGGGTGACACAGCACGATGCGACCGTGCGCCTCTCCTTTGAGGGGCCGACGCGCGGTCTTCTTGGGTATCGCAACCAGTTTTTGGTGGATACCAAAGGCGAGGGGATTCTTGCATCGCGCGTGATCGGATTCCGCCCGTGGGCGGGGGAGATCAAAAAGCGCGTCGCAGGATCCATGGTTTCCATGGCGGACGGCAAAGCTCTTGGCTTTTCGCTCTATAATCTCCAGGATCGCGGGACACTGTATATCGGCCCCGCTACTGAAGTGTATCAGGGTATGGTAATCGGCAATACCGCAAAGGGCGAGGAGATGTCGGTCAATCCAACCAAGGGCAAACAGTTGAGCAACATGCGCGCCGCAGGATCGGACGAATCCATCATACTCACGCCTCCATCTCCGATGACGATTGAGCGGGGACTTGAGGTGATGACAGAGGACGAGTATCTGGAGATCACGCCCAAGAGCGTGCGCCTGCGCAAGCAATTTCTGAATGAAATTGACCGCAATAAAACGCGCCGTCAGTCTAGAGCATGACTGGGAACCCTCTTTCGTTGCGAAATTGCATAATTCCGAGCGAGAAGCCCCGGCGGAGCAGGAGCCGTCCCGATTCGAATCGGGACGGCGAGTGCGAGCCGATGGGCTTCGTAGCCGGAATTATGCAATTGTAGCAGAATACGGGGTTTCCTGTCATGCTCAAATGAGATTGTACTGCAGGAGAAAATCGCGGACAAGTAAAAATAGTTTTTCGTGTCCGCGGGCGTTGGGGTGCAGGCCGTCTTCCAGATCCTCGGCAGGAGACAGGGCGTCGTATGCGGATAGATACAGCACGCCTGCGGCCGCGGTGAGTTCCCTGATGATAGTATCGTAGCGCCGGATACGTTCATTTTCAAAATAGCAGTTCGGCTCAAAGGGCATGGTCTTGGATTCATCAACCGAGGTCAGCCCTACGAAGACGAGCGATTGGGTGAAGCGGCGTCCCTCCGTAATCAGTGTCTCTATGTTGCGGCGGAACACAGCTTCATCCACATGAGGGATTTGTTCCGGTACGCGCCATCGCGCGTCGTTGATGCCGACGGCAAGGACGATGACATGCGGCTCGCGCGCTTCTGTCTCATATCCGAGACGCGCAAGGACATCACCCGTCGTGTCGCCCGGGATGCCCAAGTGATATGCGAAGTAGTATGATTGAAAGCGCGAGGCAAGAGTGATGCCATGCAGGTACGAGCGCAGGCGGTCTACCCATCCGCCGGATACATCCCATGCGCCGTACGAGATGCTATCGCCCAAGAGACAGAGATTAACGGTCTTCATAATTATCATAGTCTAACAAGAAAAAAAAGATGATTACAAACTCCTGTTTCGTAGCGAACACGCAGAAATCTGAGCGAGGCGAGGACGGACGACAAAAGCGTATATGGAGAATATACGTTGAGGAGGACGGACGAAGCCGTAGCCAGATTTCTACGTGCGCAGTAGAATAAGGGAGTTTGCAATCATCTTAACCATTATGGATCAACACATCAACGAAGAAAAAAATCAAAAAGGATTCACCCCGTTAGAGAAACAGTCTCTCGCGGGACGACCACAAAGTATAACGCCTCGCGTGAATTCTCTAACGGGGTTCACCGGACTCGGCATTGCGCCGGCTCTTTTGGACGCCCTTGCGCGGCTTCATTTTAAGACGCCCACGCCGATCCAGGAAAAAGCGATCCCCATAGCGGTACAAGGCAAAGATGTCGTCGGCATCGCGCAGACGGGTACGGGCAAGACGCTTGCGTTTGGCATCCCGATGCTACAGCAGATCGCGGCGCTCAAAAAACAGGGTCTTGTAGTGCTCCCGACCCGCGAGCTTGCCGTGCAGGTGGAGGAGACGTTTCGTAAAGTCGGCCAGAGTATGGGTATCCGCACCGCGATCCTGATAGGCGGCGCGTCGTTTGGGCCGCAGATGCAGGCTCTTCGCCGCAGTCCGAATGTCATCATCGCGACCCCCGGGCGTCTTATAGACCATCTGGAGCAGAAAACCGTACGTCTGGATCAGGCGGCGATTGTTGTACTGGATGAAGCGGATCGCATGCTTGATATGGGATTCTGGCCGCAGATACAGAAGATATTCGCCGCACTTCCGCGCGAGCGCCAGACCATGCTTTTTTCCGCGACCATGCCGCCCGAGATCATGAAAATGGCGTCGGCGCACATGAAGCTGCCCGTACAGGTTGAGATTGCGACTGCGGGGACGACCGCTGATCGCGTGACGCAGGAGCTTTTTATCGTGCCGCAGGAGCGCAAAGTAGCGCTTCTTGCAAAACTACTTGAGCAGTATAAGGGATCCACGCTCGTATTTGCCCGTACCAAGCACGGGGTGAAGCGGATCGTCCGCACGATCCGCGCGATCGGCGTCAATGCCGCGGAGATCCATTCAAACCGCACGCTCGGGCAGAGGCGCGAAGCATTGGAGGGATTTCGCACCGGCCGCTATCGAGTACTTGTGGCAACCGACATCGCATCGCGCGGTATTGACGTCAAAGGCATTGAACTTGTCATCAATTACGACTTGCCTGCGGTGTCGGAAGACTATGTGCATCGTATTGGGCGTACCGCGCGCGCGGGCGCCGGGGGACACGCAATCGCTTTTGCGCTTCCGAGCGAGCGCCATGCGGTGCGCGCGATTGAACGTCTGACCCGCAAGACATTGTCAATTTCGGAATTACCTTCCGAACTTCCGCACGTGGCTGTCGCCCCGGCTCCGGAGCGCGACTTTCAGCGCAATCCGCCGCGAAGACCATTCGGCGCAGGCACGCGTCCGGGTAGCGGCGGCCCGCGCTTCCCATCGCGCGGCGGGGGAGGAGGCGGAGGAGCAGGAGGTGGCAGTCGCCATTTCGGCAGACGAAGATACTAAGACAAACGAGTTTCAGACACGACCAACCAAGTCAGGGGTAGCTATAAAAAAAGTAACATCACAACATTCATACGATCGTATGAATGTTGTGATGTTAGTGGAGAGATTTTTTGATCGGTCCTTTGCGGAATAATCGCATCCGCTTTACAATAGCGGGTAATGGAAGCTCTGATGGGATTTGATCTTGCGGGGATGATTCAGGCTATCGGCTATGTCGGCCTGTTTGCGATTATCTTTGCCGAATCGGGCGTTTTGCTCGGATTTTTTCTGCCGGGCGACTCGCTTCTTTTCACTGCAGGGTTCCTTGCATCGCAGGGGTACGGCAATATCGTCATACTTGCGGCGATTTGTTTTATCGCCGCGGTGCTTGGCGATTCATTCGGCTATGCATTTGGGCGTAGAGCCGGGCCGCGCGTGTTTGTCCGTGAAGAAGGATGGCTCTTCCGCAAAGCGTATGTGGAGCGTATGCGGGTATTTTTTGCGCGCTGGGGCGGCAAGGCTATTGTCCTTGCGCGGTTTACTCCGGTGATCCGCACTTTTGCGCCGATCTCGGCAGGGATTGCGGGCATGCCATACCGCACATTTTTTTTCTATAACGTAACGGGCGGTTTTCTCTGGGCCGTGGGGATCGTGGGGCTTGGATATGTGCTTGGCAATACCATACCCAACATTGACGGATTTTTGCTTCCGCTTGTCGGAGGCATCATCGTGATCTCGCTTATCCCGTCCGCGGTGGAATTTTTTGCGATGCGTTCAAAACGAAAACATGGCGGATCCAAAGGATGATTTGAGCAAGCCTGCGGGCGGCGGCATCTCGCGCAATGTCATCGTCATGGGCACGGTGAGTTTTCTCAATGATCTCTCCTCGGACATGATTTTTCCGTTTATCCCTGTGTTTTTGACGAGTGTGCTTGGAGCGCCCGTGGCTTTTGTCGGCATTGTGGAGGGAGTAGCGGATGCTACGGCAAGTATTTTGAAAATGGTATCGGGGCGATATGCGGATATCTTGCGCCGGCGCAAGCCCTTTATTGTCGGCGGATATGCGCTTTCTGCTCTTGCAAAACCATTGCTTGCGTTTGCGGCCGCTCCGTGGCATGTCCTTGCCGTCAGGTTTATTGACCGCACGGGCAAGGGCATGCGCGATGCGCCGCGCGATGCGCTCTTGAGCATGTCAACCGAGAAACAATCCGTAGGCAGGGCGTTCGGATTTCATCGTGCGGCGGATACGCTGGGTGCCGCGGCAGGGCCCATGGTTGCGTTTCTGCTTCTGCCGTGGCTTGGCAATGATCTGCGTATGCTGTTCCTTTTTTCGTTTGTCGCGAGTTTCGTCGCGGTAGTGATCCTGCAGATTTTTGTGCGCGATCGGATTCAGACACGAGAGGCGGGTCCTGTGGCGCGCGCCCAAAATATCTCATATGGGTCGCTCGGCGCGCCTTTTTATATTTTCCTTGTAGCCGCCGTGGTGCTCGCTCTTGGCCGCGCATCGGATGCGTTTCTGATTCTGCGCGCGCAGGATGTCGGCATTGCTTTGGCTCTCCTGCCTTTGCCGTATGTGCTGTCCAATCTTGTCTTTTCGGCGTTTTCCATGCCGGTCGGTTCGCTCTCCGATCGCATCGGCCATCGCAATACTTTTATGATAGGGATTGTCCTGCTGTCCGTCGTCTATATGCTTTTTGCGCGTGCGCACTCGCTCGTGGCACTATGGACTCTTTTTGCCCTGTATGGATGCGCGCATGCGTTTTTGGAAGGCGTGGGGCGCGCCATTGTGGCGGATCTTGTCGCGGAGGGTGCGCGGGGGACGGCATACGGATTGTATAATGCCTGCACGGGCATAGCGCTTCTGCCCGCGAGCGTCCTGTTTGGGTTTTTGTGGCAGTATTCCGGGTTTGCCACGGCATTTATCTATAGTGCGACACTTGGCGGCGCGTCTTTTTGCATCTTCCTCTTTTTACGTCTCCGGTATCGGCGTATGAATCACATATGATCTCGTGCATAGAGACCATTACAAAAACACCCCGTCCGCGAGTTGGCGGAGCGGGGTTTTTGTGAAGAGTAAGTGCACTCTACATAGGCATTCCGGGGACGTTTGAGCCGGACGGCTTTCTGCCGTACCAGGAGACGAGCGCCCAGAGACCGACGGCCAGATGCAGAATGTTGTCTGCGGGATTCTCAAGATTTGCGCCAAGCAGATTGGGAGCCATAAAGCCCCATACGCCGACTGCAAGTCCGAGGAGTCCGACGATCAGAGTGATCGGAGTCCGGAGAGGAGCAAGGGCAAAAGCGATCAGTAAAGCCGCAATGCCGAGTACGAGATGCGCCCAGTTCTCCGCAGTGTCAAACCACCAGAACGATCCGAAGATGCTTGCTTCCGGTGTCGGGCCGATGATACCTGCAAATCCCGCAACGCCGACGACAATGAGTACGATACCTCCGATGATTAAAAAGTTTTTTGGATTCATGTAATTGTACGATGTTCAGGACAAATGAGATGTCCATCGACCTTTTGCTATATGTTTGTAGTATATCATGAGAGTGTAGTGTGTATACGCGAGAATGTGGATAACGTTAGCGAGCGCACCAAGTTTGACAGTCCATATGAAAACACATACGATCCACCATATATAATGAGCATTGTACCGAATATGAATTCGTTGCTTCGCGTAGATAATCTGTATGCGCGCGTTGAAGGGAAAGATATCCTTTCGGGCGTCTCACTCGCCATTCCCGCAGGCGAGATTCATTTTTTAGTGGGTCCCAACGGATCCGGCAAAACGACTCTTGCCAATACTCTCATGGGCAGTCCGCAAATCACGGTAACTGCGGGCGCTGTCAGTTTTGACGGCGAGGAGATCACCGCGTTGCCGCCCGAAGAGCGTGCAAAAAAGGGCCTGCATCTTTGGTTTCAGCATCCGGCGGAGATTGCGGGAGTAGGTTACATGCCTTTTTTGCGGAGCGTTGCCGCGTCTCGTGGAGATACGCTACCCCCGGAAAAGGAATTTCGCGATGCGGTCGCCGCGCGCGCAGAAGAGCTTGAGATGCCTGTAGCACTTCTTGAACGCAATCTCAACGAGGGGTTTTCCGGCGGCGAGAAAAAACGGAGCGAACTCCTTCAGCTTGCGGTATTTGCTCCGCGCTTTGCGATCTTGGACGAGTGCGATTCGGGCCTTGATGTGGACGGCATACGCGCGGCCGCCAAAGCCTTGCAGGCGTTTCGCGACGGCAGGCGATCGCTTCTGGTCATCACTCACCACGGCGCACTGCGCGAATATCTGCATCCCGATGCGGTGCATGTGATGGCGCGGGGGCGCATTGTCGCAAGCGGCGGAGAGGAATTGGCGATTGCAATTGAGCGGGACGGCTTCGGACAGTTTGGCGCCTAGCTATGTATAAGACCTACTGATCAATTATCTTTCTGCTACAATCTCCAGATTTTGGCTACGGCTTTGTAAAAATTCTTCAACATATACGTCGTATATGCTTCAAAATTTTTACTGCGCCTCGCTCAAAATCTGAAGACCTCGCAACGAAAATAATTGATCAGTAGGTCTAAAGAACGCAATGGTAAAACTACTTTCAAAAATCTCCGATGCCCAAGCCCTATGGGAGCGATCGGATCCCGAGCGGTGGGTGTCTCGCACGGGCAAAGGCATCTCGCAGAAAATCGTAGAAGAGATATCCTCGCTTAAAGGCGAGCCTGATTGGATGCGCGAAAAACGTCTTGCCGCGTACCGTTTTTTTGAATCAAAGCAAATGCCTGCATGGGGTGTTGATTTATCAGGTCTCAACTTTGACGACATCACGTTTTTTATCCGTCCGGACGAGCGGCGATTTAAAACATGGGACGAGGTGCCGGGCGACATCCGGCGCGTCTATGACGGCCTTGGCATCCCGGAGGCAGAGCAGAAGTTTTTGGCAGGTCTCGTCGGGCAGTATGAGTCCGAAAGCTTTTATGGGCGTATCAGGGAGAAATGGGAAAAGCAGGGAGTGATTTTTACGGATACCGATACTGCGGTGAAAAAATATCCCGATCTTGTAAAAGAATATTTTATGACACGGTGCGTGCCGATCGCGGATCATAAATTCGCGGCGCTTCACGGAGCCGTATGGAGCGGTGGATCGTTTGTCTACATACCCAAAGGCGTGCATGTAGACCTGCCTTTGCAGGCGTACTTCCGGATGAACGCAAGCCAGTCGGGGCAGTTTGAGCATACGCTCATCATCGCCGAAGAAGGGTCATCCGTGCATTATATAGAGTCGTGCACTGCGCCCAAGTACACAAAGGACTCGCTCCATTCGGCGGTAGTTGAGATTTTCGTAAAAAAGGGCGCGTCTGTCCGCTACACCACGATCCAGAACTGGTCAAAAAATGTTTACAATCTCAACACCAAGCGCGCCATCGTGGAAGAAGACGGCAAAATGGAGTGGGTGGGCGGATCACTCGGCTCAAAAGCGACCATGCTCTATCCGATGTCGGTCCTTACAGGGCGCGGAGCGCATGCGCGGCATCTCAATATCGCCTTGGCAGGACCCGGCCAATGGAAAGATACGGGAGCCAAAGTGATCCATGGCGCGCCGCATACAAGCTCGCGCGTGATCTCAAAATCAATTTCGCTTGGCGGCGGGAGATCAAGCTATCGCGGCTTGCTGAAAATCGCCAAAGGTGCGCGGGGATCAAAAGCGCACGTGCAGTGCGATGCTCTCCTGCTTGATGAGCATTCGCAGTCGGACACATACCCATACATGGAGATATATGAAGACGACGTATCGCTCATGCACGAAGCGACTGTAAATCGCGTGACCGACGATCAGCTTTTTTATTTGCGCTCGCGCGGCCTTAGTGAGGAGCAAGCACTTGACCTGATCCTTGCAGGATTTCTTGATCCCATTTCGCGCGAACTGCCTCTGGACTATGCGATTGAACTCAACCGTTTTATCCGCATGGAGATGGCAGGATCAGTGGGATGACAGCGACTGTAGTAAAAAAAGGAGAGGAGCGCGCGATACATATTGACCCTTCCTCAACGGAAGAAGAATTGGAAATTGAGGAGGGGGCAAGCGCTACGGTTTTCATAGCCGCAAATTCAAAACTCAATTTTTCTGCCGTACTTTCGGGTAGGGGAGCGGCTTTGAATGTCATCGGGAGATTTCAAGGCACCGGAGATGCGCGCCAGGAGATTGTGCTCAAAGCGATTTTGCAGGCGCCGGAGACGCGGTGCCGTGTAGACATGCGTACGGCACTTGCGGATACGTCCGCGTCTTTTTTTGACGGGTTGATCCGTATGGAGGAGGGCGCAAAAAATGCAGAAGGGCATCTTTCGTATCGTGCGCTTCTGATGTCGCCCGGTGCTCGCGCAAAACCCATCCCGCGGCTTGAGATTTTGACCCGCGAGGTCGCATCTGCAGGACACGCCGCATCAGTAGGCAAAATAGACGAGGAACAACTCTTCTATCTCCGGTCCCGCGGCCTGTCTCGCACAGAAGCAAAAAAACTCATTGTAAATGGATTTCTTGCTGTGGATTGACACGTATTGGCATGCGTCTACAATGGAGCATATGAAGAAAAAGAATGTATCAGTAGCAACAAAAGTGGATATGGAAAATCTTGCGGATGCGACCGCAAAAGGTTTTGTTGATGTAGAAAAAAGACTTGGGGATCGGATTCATGCGGTAGATAAGAAGGTGGATGCATTAAACGAAAAAATAGATATCGGATTTGCGGATATGCGCCAGGAGATGCAAGGGGGATTTCGCATGGTGCTTGCCGCGATTGAGACTGTAGAATAGACAAAACTCCGCATGCGGATTGATTCGCTTGAGACTGATGTCGCGAGAATCAAAGAGAAAGTTGGAACGCG
>MHQM01000046.1 GCA_001820655.1 Candidatus Sungbacteria bacterium RIFCSPHIGHO2_02_FULL_52_23 | reverse complement strand
ACAAGAAAATGGTTTCATGGCGCTTTCCGTAAATGCAAAGCTGACCCGTGCGGCTGAAGCAAAAGTAGACGATATGTTTAATCGCCAATACTTTGAACACGAATCGCCGACAGGAGTTGGGCCGGGGGATTTGGCTGACAATGTGGGCTACGAATACCTTATGATCGGCGAAAACTTGGCGTTGGGGAATTATGAGGACGATAAGGCGCTGGTGGAAGCGTGGATGAATTCGCCCGGCCATCGGGCGAATATCCTGCGTCCGCACTATACGGAAATTGGTGTTGCGGTAAAACGCGGCTTGTATGAGGGGCGGACGGTGTGGCTCGCGGTACAGGAGTTTGGCCGGCCCCAATCCGACTGCCCGAGTCCGAGCGAGTCGCTCAATGTGGAAATAGAGGCTGATAAAAATCGGCTGGACGAGCTTTCAAAGCAGTTGTCTCCTGCAGAGGAGGAAATACGGAACTCAAGGCCGAAGCGCGGCCCCGCGTATCGCCAAAAGGTAGACGCATATAATGAGCTAGTGCGGCTTTATAATACGCTCGCCGATGAGACCGAGATTCTCATTACACGGTACAATGACCAGATCAGCGCATACAATGCATGTCTTCAGTAAGAGCCTGTTCACCATCTTCCCCCTGCCTGAAAATGCTATGTTTTTGGCTACAAAACTTCGTCTCGCTCTCGGCGTCCCGATTCGAATCGGGACGCCTCGTGTTCCGACTCGTTTCTCGCTCAAAAACCTGCATTTTCAGTCTGGGTACCGCGAGATGTTGAACAGGCTCTAAAGCTCGCCCCCAACTCCTGCGTTGAGTTTTTGAAAAAGCTTGCATATTCTGCTACGCTTTTTCTCATATGCATGCTTCAGAAACGAGATTTGATCTGGTTGTAATCGGGGGAGGTTCTGCGGGGCTTATGGCGGCCGGTCGCGCGGCAGAGCGCGGGAAGCGGGTGTTATTGCTTGAGAAAAACAGAAAAGTCGGGGAGAAGCTTAGAATATCTGGCGGCGGCCGTTGCAATATCACCAATGCAGAATTTGACGCAAGAGTTCTGCTTCGCGCATATGGCAAAGCCGAACAGTTTTTGTACTCTTTGTTTTCGCAGTTTGGAGTAAAAGATACGTTTTCTTTTTTTGAATCCAGAGGATTGCCTTTAGTGGTCGAGGATCGGAAGCGAGCATTTCCGCGTAGCCAAAAAGCGGCAGATGTTTTGCGCGTACTTGAAACATATGTACACAAAGGCGGTGTTGTCGTGCGTACTAATGCTCCCGTGACAGAAGTCCATAGAGCTCAAGATAGGATTACCGGAGTGTCATCGGGCGGAAATATGTATCAGGCGGCGGATTATCTTTTTGCCACCGGGAGCGTATCGCATCCCGAAACCGGCTCCACAGGGGATGGATTTACGTGGCTTCGTGATCTAGGGCATACGGTACGTAGTCCCACTCCGACCATCGTGCCCCTTGCAGTCAAAGAAGAATGGGTTCGGGAGCTTGCGGGAGTATCGCTCGCGGATATGACAATTACGTTTTTTGCTGACGGGAAAAAAGTATTTTCAGAAAAGGGGAAAATCTTGTTTACCCATTTCGGCTTGTCGGGCCCGCTGATTTTAAACAGTGCGCATAAAGTTGCGGATCTCCTCCATGACGGAATTGTGACCGCAGTCATTGACCCCTATCCTCATACGGATATCGGAGCGCTTGAGAAAAAGATCATCTCGATTTTTGACGGCAATAAAAATAAGGCGCTCAAGAATATCGTCAAGCATCTGGTGCCCGACGGCATGAGCAGGGGGGTACTCATGCTTCTTGCAAAGAATCTTGATGTTACGAAAAAAGTTAATTTGATTACCAAAGAAGAGCGCAATGTAATAGTACGGACGCTCAAAGCTCTTCCTCTGACCGTCCGAGGACTCATGGGGTTTGATCGCGCGGTGATCGCAGACGGCGGGGTACTGCTTGAGGAAATTGACATGCGAACCATGCGTTCAAAAAAAGTCCCCAATTTATACGTGACCGGGGATCTTTTAAATATCAACAGGCCATCGGGTGGCTTCTCGCTCCAACTCTGCTGGTCTTCAGGATACGTCGCGGGAGATCATATAGGAGCATGAGGTTAAAAGCTGGAGTATGGCAAGGCTATATCTGTATCAGGTATCGGTGTCATATCCGTCGGCTTTGTGATTGGTGTACCGGATATGTGGCATGTTGCGCGGATTACCCTTTTGGTGGTATAGTGGAGGCAATACAAAGGCTCTTTCCCAAAAAGCAAAACGTTCGTTACTGCCGGGCATAAGCTCGGCAAATCCAAAAAAAGAAAGGAGGTGATTATAATGGATTGGCTCAAAACATTGTCGTCTGGTGTTCTCACGGCAGTGTCATTGCTGGCAGGGCTTGCCCTTTTGGCAGGGTTTCTGCTCCCTGTGGCAAATGACATCTACGTGAAGGTCGGAACCGGCAATAACGCGATGACGATTGTTGCGTTGGCGCTGGTGATCCTCGTCAGTGGCGCAGGTGTTTCGTGGATGCACACGCATCCACAGTCGAACGGGTAGGCCCCGAACCACGCCGACCCCATAAGTCGGTGTTCCCCAGTCGCGATTAAAGGCGACTCATCAATACTCCGCGGGCGCCTCGCGCGTCTGCATGGTGTCTCAATGTGGGCCTACCATAACACCCACTGCAACACCCGCTCACATCCCCCAGTGAAGCTCGTACTCGCCAGAGTACGGGCTTCTTTCAATAAAGGGTATTACGACCGCGGGGCTTGCCCCGCGGGATTGAACGCGCTTCGCGCGTGGCGACCCGCGCCAAGCGGCGCGGGGTATTGACCCTTTGATGCGTCGTCGCTCGGGTGATCCGAGCAAGCTCACACTCCTCTCTTTGCTCGCCGCAATAGTGCGTGACTTTTCTTTTAGAACCCATCTCAACAATAGTTTTGAGCGGATAACTGGTCTGATACGACGATATTGTGGAGGAGAGCAGGGTTATGTGATAGTATGAGTTGTAAGTAGAGATTCAGCTTTAGACATTTTTTAATTAGATAATTCCGACCATTATGAAATTTGGAGAATTTTTTAGATCCGCTCCTAAAGAGGAATCAAATCCGGAGACATCGGCACCGCATCTTAAGCCGGAAGAGGAGCAGTATCTTGCCGCTCTGGAAAATCTGGTGCGAATGCGGATGAAGAATGCGATCCTTTTTTTATCGTTCGGCGACGTACGTGCTGACCAAAGAGAACTGGAAACAGTAAAAGAATCGCTTGCCGATGCCATGAAAAAATTTGGGTTTACTCCGGAGCAAACACACGATGCGCTTCAGCGGTTAAACACGGAAGCAGAGGAAGCAGCGGCTCGGGAGCGCGAGACGCCTAAATCGTGAGAGCATGGACAACGAACTGGAAAAACGGTTTGCAGGGCAAGAGCAAAAACTTGACGCCATTTACCGTTCGGTAGAACGGATGCGCAAATATTTTTTGTGGACGCTCGTCGTAACAGTGGTCATGATCGTATTTCCGCTTGTGGGGCTTCTCATCGTGATTCCGCAGTTTCTCAATCAATACAACAGCCTGCTGTGAAAAAGAATCGTAAAGCCATAGAACAGCTTTTGTCTCCGGTGGGAGCGGAAAAAACCGGCTCAAAGCATAAGCGCGTCCGGCCAGGGATAGCATTGTGTTTGTCCGGCGGCGGGTATCGGGCGATGCTCTTTCATGTGGGCGCCCTGTGGCGGCTCAATGAAGCGGGGACCCTCCCAAAACTTGCCAGGATCTCAAGCGTCTCGGGAGGATCAATCACCGCAGGGGTGCTCGGCATGAACTGGTCAAAGCTTGATTTTGACGAGCGGGGAGTCGCGCGGCAATTTGTAGATCAGGTGGTCACGCCGATCCGCGTGCTTGCCGATACGACGATTGATATTCCTTCGGTGCTCGGCGGACTCATCATGCCTCGTATGAAGATCAGCGATGCATTGGCTGTCGCATACGGCAACAATCTTTTCGGCGATACCACTTTGCAGGATCTTCCGAAGGATCCTTGCTTTGTCATCAACGCTACTAATGTGCAATCCGGCGCTCTGTGGCGTTTTATGAAATCGGACATGGCTGATTGGCGCGTGGGCGAGATAAAAGCTCCCCGTACTTCCCTTGCTCTGGCAGTAGCGGCGTCATCCGCATTTCCGCCGTTTCTCTCGCCGGTCAATCTCAAGCTCAAGCATTCGGACTACAGGAAAAAAAGCGGCAGTGATCTGCATAAGAAGCCGTTTACTACGGATGTGATGCTTACCGACGGCGGAGTGTATGATAATCTCGGACTTGAGACCGCATGGAAATTATACGATACCATTCTCGTCAGCGACGGCGGGGGGAAGATGGAGCCGGAAGCAGAGCCGTTGCGGAATTGGGCATCGCATTACTATCGCATCAACAATATCATTGATAATCAGGTGCGTAGTCTGCGGAAGCGCCAGGTCGTGGGCTCGTTTGTAAATAAATCGCGCAAGGGTGCCTACTGGGGAATTCGAAGCGATATCCGCCATTTCAAATTGAAAAATGCGCTCCGCTGTCCGTTTGCAAAGACTACCGCTCTTGCGGATGTATCCACGCGCCTTGCCAAGCTTGATGCTGGCATGCAGGAGCGCCTGATCAACTGGGGATATGCCGTGTGCGATGCGGCACTGCGCAAGCATGTGAATCGCTCTCTCGCGCGACCGAAAGGATTCATATATCCGAAAGCAGGGGTGTAAAATAAGGCATGTTGATAACCTGTCTTTTCATTACGATCCATCGGGATATATAATGAAGACGCTATGAATAGTAAAAAACTTATTTCCGCTGTCATCATAGTCTTGGTTTTTGCGGCCGTAGTACTCGGTTTTTGGTACTGGCGGGGCACGCAGGACAAGGGAGCTGTTGAAACGGCCAAGACCGTCAGCGACGCGGTGCCGGAAATCCAGACAAATGCCGGAGAAAAAGTGCCGGAAATAAATCCGCTTGATCGCGCGAATCCGTTTAAATACACCAATCCGTTGCGATAAGAGTATAAGCGTTTTTTATCATGACGAATCAAAAATTTATAGCCGCGACTATCCTGGCGTTTGCCGCGGTGTTCAGCTTTGCGATTGTCCGCGTGGACGCGGCGACCGCGGACTCCTCCATAAGCTTTAAAAAAGATCCTATCTCCGGACTATTCGCTCTGGCCATCAGAGATCCTGACGGCGTTCAGGAGTTTTCGCTTTCTATCCCGGGCGAACTTGCGTACGGCGGGGGATTGAGCGGTTGCCCCGGGTCTTTCAGCAATAGCAATGTGCGCTTTCTTGATCCCGATCATTTCACGCCGGTCATGCATGCGTATGTGATTGACTGCAAAAATAATAAGACCGAGCTTGAAATCCCTCCTCCTGTAAAGGGAGTGACCAGAAGCAGTGTGGTGAAAAAAGAAGTTCCGCCGCCTCCCCCTCCGCCAAAACAAGAAGAGCAGAAAGAAGAAAAGAGCGAAGGCCCGCTTGCGGCGGCAGATATCAGATACCCGGTGCCTGAACTGGGTTCGTGTCAAAACGATGCCGAGTGCCGTTCGTATTGCGATAATGCGGATCACGCCAAGGAGTGCCTGGCGTTTGCCAAGAAGTATCATTTGATTTCCGAAGAGAACGCGAAGCAGGCGGCTGACAAATTTTTAAACGTGGAAAACGGCCCCGGCTCCTGTAATTCATGGTCTTCCTGCGAAAATTATTGCAATAGCGTTGAACATCTTGACGAGTGCATCGCTTTTGCGGACAAGACGGGCTACTACTCGCCTGCCGAACTTGCCGAGGCGAAAAAATTTCAGGGCCTGGTAAAAGCGGGCAAACAATTTCCCGGCGGCTGTAAAGACAGAAACACCTGCGAGCTGTATTGTAGTGTCGCCGACCACATGGAAGAGTGCCTGGCGTTTGCCGAAGAAAGCGGTTTTATGCCCAAAGAAGAAATTGCCGAGGCGAGAAAGTTTATGACGCTGATGCGTAAAGGCGAAAGTCCCGGCGGCTGTACATCCAAAGAGCAATGCGAGAAGTATTGTTTTGAAGAAAATCATACGGAGGAATGCATCGCTTTTGCCGAAAAAGCGGGCGTCATGTCTGCCGAAGACGCGGCGATGGCGCGAAAAGTGGGAGGGAAAGGCCCCGGCGGCTGTCGGGGCCGCGATCAGTGCGATACGTATTGCAAGGATCACGGAGATGAATGCTTCCGCTTTGCGGAGGAACACGGACTTATCAATGAGTCTGATCTCAAGCACATGCGCGAGGGGATGGCTCGTCTCCGCCAGGATCTGGATAAAATGCCCCCGGAAGCTCTCCAGTGTATGAAAGACGCGGCAGGGGAAGAAAATTTCAACAAGATGCTTGCAGGCGAGCCGGTGTTTGACCGGTCTTTGGAGAGTAAGATGAAGTCCTGTTTTGGCAAGATGACTTCCCAAGTAGGTCAACAACTCAATACTCTCCCGCCGGAAGCGGCGCAGTGCATCAAAGACGTCGTCGGCGAGGAGGGACTTGCAAAACTTCAAAGCGGAGAGTTTGACGAGAATGTGGATTTCAGCAAATTGGAGGTGTGCTTCCAACAGATGAAGGCATCATTCGGCGGCAGTCCGGGCGGCGCGGATGGCTCGGGCGGATTTGCAGGCCCCGGCGGATGTAAATCAATTGATGAGTGCACTGCGTATTGCCAAGATCACTCCGAAGAGTGTCAAAATTTTGC
>MHQM01000045.1:5474-5572 GCA_001820655.1 Candidatus Sungbacteria bacterium RIFCSPHIGHO2_02_FULL_52_23 | reverse complement strand
CGTAGCAGACGGGCTGAACGTCCGCGCGGCCGAAGGCCGCGCGCGCCAGATCGCGGGCAAGACCTTGATACCGCGCGCGCGTCCGTCGCGCATCGTGG
>MHQM01000045.1:0-5454 GCA_001820655.1 Candidatus Sungbacteria bacterium RIFCSPHIGHO2_02_FULL_52_23 | reverse complement strand
CTCGGAGGAGGAACTTCGCGGGATCATAGGCAAGATGATCAAAGAGGCGTAAGAATTTTTATCGCCGTCCTATAACAAACAGGCGGATCTGCGATCCGCCTGTTATTTTTTGTTTCTTTATTTCTTCGCCGTCTTATGCGGATTGTGGTTGGGGCATTCTTTCTTGGAGCAGCGCTCGGGGATGGTTTTGGTGCCTTCCATCATGAGGGAATTACAAAGAGGGCAGATGGCTCCGGTGGGTTTTGCCTTGATCGCATATTTGCATTTCGGGTAATTGGAACAGCTGTAAAAAACTCCGAAGCGGCCGCGCCGTCCCACCATTTCGCCTGTTTTGCACACGGGGCAGGCAACGCCCGTCTTTTCTCCGCTGTTTGAGTTCTCGTCCTTTTTAATATATTTGCACTTGGGGTATCTGCTACATGCGATAAATTTGCCGAATTTGCCTTCGCGCTCTATGAGTTTACCCTCTTCGCATTCGGGGCATGCCTCACCCGTCTCGCGCGGCCCTTGCCGCTCGGTACCGTCAAGCGAGCGCATGCCGTTGCATTCGGGGAAGCGCGAACAGCTTAAAAATTTTCCCGATCTGCCGAGTTTGATCACCATCGCCGCTCCGCAGACGGGGCACAGGATGTCTTTGGGTGCGTCTCCGAGTGTGGTGAGTTTGGCGATGTCTTTTTTGGAAGCCACGTCGCGTGAAAATGGCTCATAAAAATCACGCAAGGTTTTTGCATAATCCCGTGCGCCGTCTGCGATTTCGTCAAGATTGTCTTCCATTTCGGCGGTAAATGAGTCGCTGATGTATTTGGTAAAGTTTTCTTCAAGAAACGAGCTGACGACTTCTCCGGTATCGGTCGGGCGCAGTGATCTGCCTTCGCGCTCGGTATAGCCGCGATCATAGAGCGTCTTGATGATGGAGGCGTAGGTAGAAGGGCGGCCGATGCCTCGGCGCTCAAGCTCTTTGATGAGTCCCGCTTCGGAGTAGCGCCCGGGCGGCTGGGTTTGTTTGTACTCGCTCCGGATATCCAGGAGCGTGAGCTTTTCTCCTGCGGCGACTTTTGGCAATTCTACGTCTTCCGCTTTTGCGCCCGGATCCGCTTTGAGCCATCCGTCAAAAACGGTGCGCGAGCCGTTGACGGAAAAATCGGGCACTGTCTTGCCGTCGCCGACTTTGGCAATGATCTTTGTCCGCAGGAGTTCGGCCGATGCCATCTGTGATGCTACGGTCCTCTGCCAGATCAGGCGATAAAGTCGTTTTTGCTCATCCGTGGCTCCGGCGAGTGCGGCCGCCGCATTGGTCGGGCGGATCGCTTCGTGTGCCTCCTGCGCATTTTTGCTTTTTGTCTTGTAGGTGCGGGCTTGGGCATATTTTGCGCCGTATGTTTTTTCTACGACGACAAGAAGCTGTTTTTGGGCGGCTTGCGCAAGCGTCATGCTGTCGGTGCGCATATAGGTAATGTGCCCCTCTTCATAAAGCTTTTGCGCGAGACTCATAGTGCGCGAAGGAGTGAAGCCAAGGCGCGATGACGCCGCCTGCTGAAGAGTGGATGTAGTAAACGGCCCGCGTGGCGTGCGTGTTACAGCGCTCTCTTCCACGTCTTTGACTGACCATGGATTTGACTTACTTTCTGTAAGAATTTTGTCCGCCTCTTCCTGCGTCTTGGGCTCGTCAGTGCATGTAAAAGTGAGGGGGACGCCTCCTGCTGTCGCGGCGTCTGCGGTGATGACATAAAAATCTTCGGGTATGAACGCGCGGATTTCGCGCTCGCGCTCCATGAGGATGCGCAGAGCGGGCGACTGCACGCGTCCTGCCGAGAGCCCATAGCGCACTTTTTTCCAGATGAGCCCCGAAAGATCATAGCCCACGAGCCGGTCAAGTACGCGGCGCGCCTCCTGCGCGCGGCGCAGGTTTTGGTCAATGGCGCGCGGATGTTGCATGGCGTCCTTCACCGCTGTCTCCGTGATTTCATTGAACACTACGCGCTTGGCGTTTTTGAGGCCGAGCGCTTCCGCGACGTGCCACGCGATCGCTTCTCCTTCGCGGTCGGGGTCGGTTGCCAGAAGCACTTCTTCGGCTTTTTTCGCGGATGCGCGAAGATCGCTGATCACATGCTCCTTGCCCTTGGAGATCTCGTAGTGCGGCAGGAAACCGGCCGCGATATCAATCGCGTTTTTATTGCTCTTGGGAAGATCGCGCACGTGCCCCACGGATGCTTTCACTGTGTAGTCGCGCCCGAGATATTTGGAGATCGTTTTTGATTTTGCCGGTGATTCTACGATGACGAGTTTCATACGAGTGATGTGGGGTTATGTTGTGGGGATGTCTGTTGATACGTGTCCTGGCCGAGATTGCGCACCATGCCTTTGAATTCCAGGAGCGAGAGCGCTGCCATCACTGCGACCGACGAAAGACCGCTTTGCGATCGTATGTCGTCTACGGTACAGGCTTCGGAAAGCAGAGTGAGCACCGCCGCTTCGTCGCCCCCGAGCGACTGCGCCGCATGATGCCGCATTGCGACTGCGCCGTCAATACCAAGCTCCTCCAAAATGTTTGCGGCACTCCGCACTGCCTTGGCTCCCTGCTGGATCAGCATATTGGGTCCGTGAGAGGCGGGAGAAAAGATGGACCCGGGTATTGCGAAGATATCGCGGTTCTCCTCAAGCGCCATCCGCGCGGTGATCAGAGCTCCTGATTTTTCCCGCGCTTCTACGACGAGCGTGCCGCGCGAGATCCCTGCGATGATACGGTTTCTCATGGGAAAGTGCTCTTTGACTGCGGGCGTACCCGGTGCGTATTCGGAGATGACAGCGCCTCCGCTCGTGGCGATGCGTTCGGCAAGCCCCCGGTTTTCCGGAGGGAAAATGGAGAGAGGATCAATGCCCGATCCGAGTACCGCAATCGTGATGCCCCGATGCTCCAACGCCGTCTTGTGCGCTTTGGTATCAATGCCTGTGGCAAGGCCGCTCACGACGGCGATCCCGGAGGCGGCAAGTTCCGCTACGATTGTCTCCGTCGCCTCTATGCCGTACGGCGTGGGCCTGCGCGTGCCGACGACGGCAAGTGCATGCGGAGCCGTAAGAGCCGTTTTTTCTCCGCGTCCGTAGAGGACAACGGGCGGCGAGGATATCTCTTTTAAGAATAGCGGATAATACTGATCTTCGTCGGTGATGGCCCAGATATCGTGCTGTATGAATTTTTGCATCTCGCGGTCGGGATCCACCGATGACTTCCGCTCGCGGAGTGCCACGAGCGCAGTAGGATCAAGCCCTGCGGAAGCGTATGCATGCGCGTCCGCGCGCCACGCGGTCTCATATGCCCCGAAATGTTTTTTGAGCCGTCGGAGCGTGGCCGCGCCTATTCCGGGAATTGCGTTGAATGCGTTGAGAAATTTTATTTCTTCAAGATGCATTATTGATCAAGATACCCTGCGTGGTGTGCGTTGGCAAACACAGATCAATTTTCTTCCGATGTATACCCCGCTTCTTCCGCGGATGCCGCAATCATCTGGCAGTAGAGATTGAGCCCGACTTTGTTGATCGCGCCCGACTGCTCGCGCCCGAAGACGTTGCCCGCTCCGCGTATCTCAAGATCGCGGAGTGCTATCTGGTACCCCGATCCGAGCTCGGCGTATTCTTTGAGCGCATCCAGACGCTTTGCGGCGCGCTCCGTGAGCCGCTGGGGTTTGTAGAGAAAATACGAGAACGCCTGTATGCCTCCGCGGCCGATGCGTCCGCGGAGCTGGTGCGCCTGTGCAAGTCCAAGCCGCGCGGCGTCATCCACGATGAGCGTATTTGCGGATGAGATGTCCAGACCGTTTTCGATGATGGTGGTTGCAAGCAAGATATCCGTTTCTTTGTTGCGGAAAGAATCCATGGCGGCGAGAAGCTCGTCTTCTGCCATCCTGCCGTGGATGATGCCGATCCTCGGCACTTTGTTTCTCCTCACTACAGCTTTATGACGATCGTCCGAAGATGATAGTGAGAGGATTTTTTGCAGACGTTCGCGGGCGTGCCCGATGGTCTCCACGCGGTTATGCAGAAAATACACCTGTCCGCCGCGCGCAAGCTCGTACGCGATCGCCTCGCGGATGAGTTTTGCGCCATACGGAAGCACTGCGGTTGCAATCGCCATCCGATCCGGCGGCGGCGTATCCAGGCGCGAGATGTCGCGGAGTTTGGCAAGTGCGAGCGAGAGCGTGCGCGGGATCGGAGTCGCGGACAGAGAAAGCACGTCAACTTCGGCGCGCATTTCTTTACAGCGTTCTTTTTGCTTTACGCCGAAGCGCTGTTCTTCATCAATGATCACCATGCCAAGATTCTTGAATACGATGTCGGAGGAAAGCAGGCGGCTTGTACCGATGATACAGTCAACGCGGCCTTCCGCGAGTTTTTTGAGCAAAGCGCGTTGCTCGCCGGAATCAGTCAGCCGCGAGAGTGCGCCGACGGTAATTGCAAGCGGCTCCAGGCGTTCGCGAAATGTGCGCTCGTGCTGTGCGGCAAGCACTGTCGTGGGTGCGAGCACCGCGACCTGCCTGCCGCCTGCAATGGCTGCGGCAGTAGCCCGGATCGCGATTTCGGTTTTGCCGAATCCTACGTCGCCGACAAGCAGGCGATCCATGGGCCGCTCGCGTGCAAGGTCTTTTACGATGTCCTGCTCCGCGCGATACTGGTCTTCGGTCTCTTCATATTTGAATGTGCTGTGGAGTGCTGCAAGAAAAGACGGGTCATAGTGGTATCCCGGGCGCGTCGCGCGGTGGCGCGTCTGATACAAAGCAAAGAGCGCCTGCGCAAGTTTCTCCGCATCTTCCCGGACTTTGCGTTTGGTGCGCGACCAGAGCGCTCCGCCGAGGCGATGGATGACGGGTGTTACAAATCCGACATACGGCGTCAGGCGATCCTGCTGGTTTGTCGGCACGAGAAGTATGTCAGGCTCCCGTCCCGGGGCTGGAGCCGCATATTCTATTTTGTAAAAATCGCCTTCCGTCCCGCGATAAATTCCTATGCCGTGGTCCGTATGGACGACGTATCCGCCGGGAATAAAAATGTAATCTTTTTTTGTCGCTTTGGGTTTTGAGAGAATGTCACGCGTCCGCCAGTCGGCGCCTTCGCGCGCGGTGATGGATGCAATCGTGTTGCCGGAAAACTCTATTGTGTATGGATGCGCGGAGTTGAGCGGCCAGACGTCAATCATGCCGCCGTGCGCGGCAAATATGCCGCGGCCGGCCGCACGTAGCGCCCGCTCATATCCAAAATCAATGAGCCGCCGGACAAGCAATGAGGGCTTGATGACAAGATCTTTCTCCAAAAAGACGGCATTATCGCGCCACCACGGATTGGTGCGGACTGCTTTTCTGATCGCATCACTATTTTCCGAAAACCACAAATCGCCCCGTTCAATATTTTGAGGGGATACGGATACGATCAGAAGTTCGCGGCGTGCATTTTGTACCTGCGTCA
>MHQM01000044.1 GCA_001820655.1 Candidatus Sungbacteria bacterium RIFCSPHIGHO2_02_FULL_52_23 | reverse complement strand
TCCAATACTCGCACGAAATCTGACAATTTCGGAGACGGGGCGATTTCGCCGGTGCGAAATACGCCTCGCGTCTTGACTACGAAAATCTTTACGCAGGTGGTCTAATGCCAATACCAAAAACATTCTGACATTTTACAGAATGTCAGAATGTTTTTGGTATATTCTTTATGCTTGAAATGGGTTCTAAAATCTCTCCGTTTCTTTCGCTGACCGTAAAAGAGTACCGGCTGTTTTTGTTCGGGTTTTTTGTGTCGCAGATGGGCATGCAGATGCAGATTGTCGCGATCAACTGGCAGATTTATCAGATGACGCACTCGGCGGTCATGCTCGGCCTTGTCGGCGTCATAAGTTTCGTCCCGATGATGCTTTTGGCGCCCATTGGAGGCATGACCGCAGATCACATGAGCCGCAAAAAACTGCTCATCGCAACCCAAATCGTCCTCGTGATGGTGGCCTGCTTGCTTACGCTTGCCACTGCCGCGGGGACGGCATCGCTTGTGATCATATTCACACTGCTTGCCTTGGAGTTTTCGGCCATGGCCTTTTTCGGGCCGGTGCGTCAGTCCATTATCCCCGACATGGTGCCGCGCGAATATCTGCTCAATGCGATCAGCTTGAGCATACTCACGCGGCAAAGTGCTGTAGTCATCGGCCCCGCAATCGCGGGACTGCTGATCGCGCTGTATGGCGTCGGGAGCGTATATGCGCTCAATGCCGTAGCGCTTCTCATCATGATTATCACGCTTGTACCGCTCAAGATCCCCGCGCATGCGCGCACCGATAATTCTTCTTTCGGAATCACTTCATTTATGGACGGCCTGCGCTTTATCACGAGTTCCAAGATCATCCTCTCCACCACGCTCCTGGACTTTTTTGCCACGTTTTTCGGATCTGCGACATCGCTTCTGCCGATATTTGCCACCGATATCCTGCATGTGGATGCCAAAGGGCTGGGACTTTTGTATGCGGCGACTTCCGCGGGTGCGGTACTTGCGGGAGTAGGGCTTTCGGCTTTGAAAAAACTCCATCACCAGGGGCGGGCGATCATCGGCGCTGTTGCTCTCTACGGCATGGCAACGGTGGGTTTTGGCTTATCGCGATCGTTTTATCTTTCGCTCACGCTCCTCGCGGTCGCGGGCGGAGCGGATATCGTGAGCACCATCCTGCGCAACAATATCCGGCAGACGCTGACGCCCGCCCATATGCGGGGGAGGATGACAGGCATCAATATCTTATTCACGCAGGGCGGACCCAAACTGGGGGATGCCGAGGCGGGATTTGTCGCGGCGGCACTCTCGGCTCCCGCATCAGTGGTGATCGGAGGCATTGGCACAATACTTACGACGCTATTTGTCGCACTCTCCATGCCGCGACTGCGCAAATTCAAAGGGGATGAGCTTACGATTTGAAATATAAGACCTACTGATTAAATAGTTTCGTTACGAGATGTTCAGATTTCGTGCGAGACGAAGCAAAAATTATTCAGCATATACGGCGTATATGTTGAGTAATTTTTGCAAAGTCGTAGCCGAAATCTGAACATCGGAGTAGAATAATATTTAATCAGTAGGTCTATAGCTTCCCTTGCCGTCTGCCTTTCTTGCATGTGGATAATCTTGTGTCCCCAAGAAAAGAACTGATGTATACTTATAGGGAATGGGGGCTTATTTTTAGAATTCATCTCATCTTTTTTACTAACTAACCATCGTCGGACGGAGACTGTAAGTTCTTGACAGGATAACTGGAGTATGCTATCATTGGCGGTATCACAAAAGAGCTGTGTAGCGAACGCCGTCGAGTTTTGCTCTCCAGTGTTCTGTGCCTTAAAAGTCTAACGTATCTTCAATCGTATGCAGGAAGGAACAATCGCACGAGTCACCGACAGGGGATTCGGCTTCATTGCTCGCGGAGGCGGGGAAAAGGATATCTTTTTCCACTCAAACGAGCTCAAGAACGTAGCGTTCAACGACCTTCGCGAAGGTGACCGCGTCACGTTTGATATCGCAGAGAGCCCCAAGGGACTCAATGCAGTCAACGTAAACCGCGCCTCCTAAGCAGTCACAAAAAACGCTCCGACTATAGTCGGAGCGTTTTTTGTTTGGGCCCGTTGAACGTGGTATTGAATACGCGAGGTTACCCACAGCCACATAGACAAGCATGCATGGATTTTCTTATACTAGAGTACATTACAGACTAAATGCTATTGACTATGTCACATCTTAAAAAACTCTTTCTTGCAGTCCTCATGGCGGGATTCGTCTTGGGGCCTGCAATTCCATCACAGGCAGAGACATCCACCGCATCCATGCAGGCGCTTATCGCGACACTTCAAGCGCAGATCGCGGATCTGCAGAGCAAGCTTGTAGCACTCAAGCAGGCGCAAAACGTTGCAAGCACGGCAAGCGGCCAAGTTGCAGAAACCGCAAAGCTCCTCCGTGGTCTCCGTGAAGGCATGAGCGGCGACGATGTTAAAACCATCCAGGCGATCCTCGCAAAATATCCGGACATCTATCCGGAGGGGCTGATCACCGGATTTTATGGCAAAGCGACCGCCCGCGCGGTCAAAAAGTTCCAGGAACGCGAAGGGGTGGAAGGTGTCGGATACATAGGGCCCAAGACTCTTGCAAAACTTCACAAGGAACTGGAAAAGGATCCCATCGGACATGAAGATGACGACAACAAAAAAGACAAGGGCAACAGAATAATTAAGCGTCCTTGCGCCATTGTCCCGCCGGGACACCTGATTGCTCCCGGATGGCTCCGCAAACATGACGGTGTGCGGCCGATTGTGCCGCCGTGCCAGAAACTCCCGCCAGGCATAGAAAGTATTCTCAAAGATGGGAAGGGGACTACGACTCCTGATACGATGGCCCCTGTCATCTCGGGTCTGACCGCAGGAAGCATCACCACGACAAGCGCTCATATCAAGTGGATGACAAATGAGAAAACAGACAGCAAAGTGATCTTTGCGACAAGCATGATCGGCTCAACCACTGCTACATCCGTAGTCAGTTCCGCCGATCTGACCATGGATCACGATATGACGCTCACCGGCTTGTCATCAAACACGACATACTATTATTACGTCCAATCAGCCGATAAGGCAGGTAATCTGGCGAAATCATCCCAGATGTCATTTCAGACATCATCGGTAGCGGATGTTACGCCGCCGGTAATTTCAAGCATCACCGCCACCGTGATCGCGACAACATCCGCTCACATCACATGGGCGACCAATGAAAGTGCCACCGGTAAGGTGTGGTATAGCGCAACAAGTCCCGTAACTGCGGCAAGTGGCACACCCTCGGTAAGCGACGGAGCCCTGCTCACGAGCCATGACATGGCGCTCACCGGTCTTGCGGCAAGTACCACGTACTACTATATCGTGGAATCTTCTGACGCTTCCGGAAATAAAACCCTTTCCGGCCAGCAGTCATTCACGACGCTCTCCGCGGCAGACGTGACAGCACCCGTAATCTCCGCCGTAACTTCGGCATCGGTTACGGGAAGCAGTGCGCATGTCACATGGACTACGGATGAGCTGTCCGACAGTACGGTCTGGTACAGCACCTCAACGCCGATCGTCAACACATCCTCCGCGTCGGTTGTGTCTTCGGCGAACATGGTCTTGAGCCATGACCTCGCGCTCTCCGGTCTTGCAACTTCAACCCAGTACTACTATATAACTGGATCCAAGGATGCGGCCGGAAACAGCGCTACGTCCGCTCAATACTCGTTTACGACGACTCCGTAGGTAGAGCCGGTACACGCGTAGAGCATCACAAAACGTCCCGATCAAATCGGGACGTTTTGTGATGTCTTTATCCATGCTACACTCGTGGTGACCATAGCGTATGCTTTAAAGAAGAAACACTAGACCTACTGCGTAAAGATTTTCGTAGTCAAGACGCGAGGCGTTCCCGCATAGCGGGATGCCCCGTCTCCGAAATCTGGAAATTGTAGCAGAACATCTTTACGCAGTAGGTCTACTAAACCGTTTTCGCGATGCCCGGCAGAATTGTCGTCGTGATCCCAACATATAATGAAAAAGAGAATCTTCCTGTGCTTGCAGAGAAGATTTTTGGACTGAACATACACGACCTTTCTCTGCTCATCGTAGACGATAATTCCCCGGACGGCACTGCCGCGTGCGCCGAAAATCTTGCAAGGCGCTTCCCCATACACATCCTCCAACGTGGGCGCAAAGAAGGGATCGGCAAGGCGTATATTCAGGCCTTTCAAACTCTGCTTTCAGACCCTGCCCCGCCGGACCGCATCATTCAGATGGATGCCGACATGTCGCATGATCCCGCACTCATTCCCGCCATGCTACATGCCGCAGACACCTATGATGTGATCGTCGGATCACGCTATATTGCGGGCGGCACGATTGAAAATTGGGACTTCATACGCCGATGCATCAGCAGAATCGGCAACGCCTATGCACGCACGATGCTTCGCCTTCCATACCGCGATCTGACAAGCGGATACCGGTGTTTCCGCCGCGAGGGATTGACACGGCTCAACGTTGCGTCATTCGGTTCATCAGGATATTGCTTCATGATTGAAACTATATTCGCGGCGCATAAAAGCGGTCTCCGCATCTATGAACTGCCCATTGTGTTTACCGAACGTACAATAGGAAAATCAAAATTCAATCTCGGCATTATCATGGAAAGCGTGTGGCGTGTGACGCTACTGGCTCTCAAAAGGAGAGTATCATAGCCGCTGTCCAGCGACCGCGAGAGGAAGGCGAAAGACTCTGAAAAGCGTCCGGCCGTCATAGGCGCGTATTTCATATATCGGCTTTCCTACCACTGCAAGTTCGCGCGTAAATGATGCATAGATATCTGACGACTGCGCGCCCTCGCGCTCAAGCAAATCGTCATCCGCCACGATGACCGTCGCGTCGCCAAGGCCGAGTTGTGTGTAAAAGGTCACGCCGCCTGCATCCGCCTTTTCCAAAAACTGCCCTATGGAGTGGATCGGGGCGCTATCGTACAAGCGGCGGCGTTCAAAAATCCATACCCAAGCAAACCAGCTGATCCGGTCGTCAAAAACCAGAAGATGCTTTTGGAAGACAGGTTTGGCAACGCCGCGCAGTCGTGCCTCTATCCACTGCTTCTGCAGTGCCGCAAGTTGGGGCTCGTCTTTGAAAATCACGATCGGCGACGGCTCCGGAAATTCGCGGTAAAATCCGGCGACATAGTCTTCAAGAAATCTATATCCTGTAAATACGGGGCGATTGCGGGCGACAAACATCGGAAAGGGGAGCGGAAGATTTACCAGAAGCTGGCTTTGCACGGCAAAGATACTTTCCCCCAGCATAGCAATCCCGATTACACCTGCAACAGCCCACGCGCGCCATCTGTGTGCATACCCCCATGCTTCAGACATACCTATGCCAAGCACCACGGCTACTAAGGGTGCCAAGATCACTCCGAAGCGGTCGCTCCCGCCCGCAAGGCTCACGACTGCCATGCCCGAGACAAACGCAAGGCCAAGCAGTATCAGATTTTGCAGCACCACTGCGTCTTTGGCGCGCCGTATGTAAAGTATTGCCGCAAGGATCCCCCAAAGAAACAAAAGCCGGAATCCGATGCTGAAATTATCGGCAAATATCTTCACAG
>MHQM01000043.1 GCA_001820655.1 Candidatus Sungbacteria bacterium RIFCSPHIGHO2_02_FULL_52_23 | reverse complement strand
GCCGGAAAAGTATATGTGCTGGTATCGGCGCTTGAGATAGGTCGCGCGCACAAGGAGGCGCGCGGCGCGCGGGCGGTACTTGCAGATGCGCACGGCCTCGTGGGATTTTTGAAAACGCGCGGTATCAAGAAAGTAATGATCCCACATGGATTTCCCCATGGCATTGCGCGCGAGCTTGGCAGGACGTTTCGGACAGATGTTCATGAGGGCGTAGTGTTTGCGGCACGAATCCGGAAATCAAAGACGGAGATTGTGGAGATCACGCGCGTCCAGCGCGCCGCGGAGGCCGCACTTGCCGAGGCAATGAAATTTTTAAGTAATGCCACGATACGCTCCGGCAGGATTTACCCCGTTAGAAACCCTGATGACAAAACGAAAACCATCGCATCGCTTTATGCGTCTAAAAAGGAAGTTTCTAACGGGGTTTACTTCAAAAAGCGCGTGGTTGCGAGCGAGGATGTACGCAGAATCATGGAAGATGTCTTGTGGCAGGAAGGGTGCATGGCGTCAGGCACGATTGTCGCATGCGGCATGCAGGCATCCGATCCGCACTGCATAGGGAGGGGGATGCTTGAGGCGCACAAACCGATTGTCATAGATGTATTTCCGGTCTCGCGCGATAGCCATTATTATGCGGACATGAGCCGCACCATATTCAAAGGCGAGCCGGCATTCGGGTATGCGCATATGTATGAAGCGGTGCGGAGTGCGCAGGAGGCTGCGATCGGCATGGTGCGCGCCGGAGCGGACGGTGCCGCAATTCATGCCGCGGCGGCGGAGCATCTGGAATCTTTGGGATATCAGACATACATGAGGCACGCGCGGCCCGAAGGATTCATCCATGGCCTCGGGCATGGAGTCGGTATTGATATACATGAGGCGCCGCGTCTTTCGGCGCGGGGAGATATCCTTGAGGAAGGTAATGTCGTTACCATTGAGCCGGGACTCTACTACACGCGAGCGCGGAAAGGCATTCCCGCAGGCGGCATACGCATTGAGGATATGGCGGTGGTACGAAAAAACGGGTGTGAGATGATCACCCGTTTCCCCAAAGATTTGAAGAGTATGATTCTATAACTGGGGATACCTGACTTGGGAGGCACGAGAGGGGTTGAACTCCTTATGAGACCATTACAGAACTCCCTCTCCTGCTACATCTGCGCCATTTCGGCTACGCCTTCGTCCGTCCTCCTCAGCGTATCCCGATATATCGGGACGCCTTCGTCGTCCGTCCTCGGCTCGCACGAAATGGCGCAGATTCGCTACGAAGAAGAGTTCTGTAATGGTCTCTTTGTCCTTAAGCCTGCCCTCCCACCTTTTACCCCAGAAGGACTGTGGAGGGTTGAACTCCTCATTTGTCCTTAAGTGAGTGCCAGCTCCGCAGTCCATCAAGAGAAAGGTGGGAGGGTGAAAGTGCCTGCCTCTCATGCCACCCAAAGCAACTATCCAACAAAGTAATTATACGTTGATATCCCCCGATTGCAAATCAGGCTTTTTACCCATAGCATATCTATATGGCTGTTGAGATCAAAGAGAATATTCTCCTAGCCCCCTTCACGATCTATAAGATCGGAGGTCCCGCGCGATTTTTTGCGGAAGTAAAGAATGCGGGCGAACTTGAAGAGGCTTTGCGATTTGCATACGACAAGGACGTGCCATTTTTTATCATGGGCGCCGGATCCAACACGCTTGTCGCAGACCGCGGATTTGAGGGCCTCGCGATCCGTATGGTAGGAGGCGAGATTCGCATAGAGGGGGAGAGGCTGATTGCGCCTGCGGGTGTGATGATGGCACGCGCTTCTGCAGGGGCGGCGCATGCGGGACTTGGAGGATTTTCGTGGGCGATCGGCGTACCCGGCACGGTCGGAGGATCGGTGCGCGGCAACGCAGGATGCTTTGGCCATGAGATGAAAGACGTAGTGGACTCCGTAATGATTTTTGACGCCGCAAAAGCCATGGGCTATCAATTGCCGGCTACCCAATGCCAGTTCGGATATCGCGATTCGGCTTTTAAGCGGCATCCGGAATGGATCGTGCTTTCGGCGACTCTGAAACTGCATAGGGGCGATCCTGCGCTGATCCGGGAGGAAATCCATCGTACGAGTGCGGAGCGTGCATCCAAGCAGGACATCGGCTCAAAATCGTGCGGATGCGTTTTTAAGAATCCCGCATGGCATGACACGGAGAAGACAAAAGAAGCGCTGATCGCGCATTTCCCCGAACTTGCCGAGTTTGCCTCGCGAGACCGTATTCCTGCGGCACTGCTGATTGATCACGCGGGTCTCAAGGGGACGCGCGTGGGTCATATCATCATCTCTCATAGGCACGGAAACTTCTTTCTCAACGAAGGCGGCGGTACGGCGGAGGATGTCGTAAGGCTTGCGACGATCGCCCGCGACGCGGTTTTCAAAAAATACGGCATCGTACTGCATGAAGAGATACAGCGCGTAGGGTTTTAGCAAAAACCTCCCGATGTATCGGGAGGTTTTTGTTTCTGAAGAAAGTTTCAGCGATGCTATCGCAACGCTTACCGCCGTTTTTTCCTCTTGGCGGTCTTTTTCTTCTTTGCTGCCTTCTTTTTCTTTTTCATAATAGCAGGTACGAATTATTTTTCTGCGCACTGGACGACCGGATCAGTGCGCGGAATTTTTTTACTGAACTTATATCACCATTGTCCCGCATTCGCGTATCATTCGTCAATGCAGGAGCGTGTGGATAACTTTTTTTGCCGAAAAACGCTTGACGGAATTCATAAGCAAGAGTAAAAAGGAAATGTCCCCCGCGATTCGTAAAATATTTTTGCGCATCCGCGGCGACGACACAATAATTATACGTATGAGAACGCAAAAAAAATTCTGGAAACTCGGACGCAAAGAATGCAACACGGAGGTGTTTGACGTAAATACGGACGCCGAGCTTATCATCCGTGAAGGAAATTATCAATACAATGTGCACGACCTCGTGCGCAAGTTTGGCTCGTCTCTGGAGATATTCCTGCCGTTTGTTGTGGAGGAACGGCTCAATCGGCTTTTTACGATTTTTGACCGCAATATGAAGCAGGCCGGATACCGCGGGAAATTCTTCTACCACTATCCGATGAAGGTCAATCAAAACCGCGAGGCTGTCCTGCCTTTGGTATCCGAGGGGGCGCATCTGGAAGTCGGATCGCATAATGAGCTGACACTGGTGCGCAAGCTTTGGGAGAGCGACAGCGTGAATACAAAAATCAGGATTCTGTGCAACGGCCCAAAGACGAAAGCATATGTGGATTTGATTCATCATTTGGCCGAGCGCTCGGTGCGTGTCGTGCCTATTATTGAGGATGCGTCCGAACTTGATGAGTTTAAGGAGTTTAAGGGCGATATCGGCGTGCGGATCAATCTGCAGACAAAGGTACGCTCCCACTGGGATAAAAAAGCCGACCGTTTTGGACTTTTGGCCGACGAAATCGTGGAGCTTGGCAAGATACGCAATCTGAAGCTTTTGCACTATCACATCGGATCGCAGATTGAGCGTGGGACGGATATTATCGCCGCCATGAAGGAAGCTCTGCACGTGTATAAAAAGATTCGCGAGATCAATCCGTCGCTTGATACGCTTGATATCGGCGGAGGATTTGCCATTCCGTACGAAAAAAAGCCGATGTATAGCCTTGAGACGGTAAGCAAGGCGATGATTGCGACGCTCAAGAAGCTTGCTGATGTCTGGGAAATGCCGCATCCGAATATCGTGGTGGAATGGGGGCGGCATGTGATAGCGCCGGCACAGCTTACGATATTCAAAATCGTATCGGCAAAAGCTGTGCCCAAGGGTCTTGCGAAATTTTGGTACATCATTGACGGGAGCTTTATGAATGATCTTCTGGATACGTGGGCGATCCATCAGAAGTGGCATATCGTGCCGGTAAACCGGATCAATGACAAGAAAAAGCATCGCGTGTGGCTTGCGGGGCTTTCGTGCGACTCGGATGACAAGTATACGGCGCGGGACGGCTATGTCTCTTTGCCGCGTCTTGAAGACCTGAATCCCGGAGAGGATCTCTATATTGCGATTTTTGATACCGGAGCGTATCAGGATGCGTTCGCATCGCACCACTGTCTGCTTTCGTCACCTCTGAAACTGGTACTGCAAAACGGCATCGTAACGGTCGCGCGCAAGCGTGAGACCGCAGAGGATATCGGAAAACAGTTTGGGTGGTGAGCGTCTTAATTGACTAGGAAACCAGCTATGAGCAAGCCTACAAAGAAATCTCTTCTTCGCGATACGATTGAGCATATAGACATCAAACAGCTTGACGTCAAGCGCCTGGTGGATTCGTATTCGAGGATGTCTTTTTCGGCACGCGATCTGGCGCGCGCCGCAGATATTTACAATATGATGCTGGCGGACAAGCGCGCCTCGGTGTGGCTCACGCTTGCAGGCTCCACAAGTGCGGCAGGGTGCATGCAGGTATATGTGGATATGGTGAAAAACAGGATGGTGGATGTGATTGTCGCGACCGGTGCTTCCATCGTAGATATGGATTTCTTTGAGGCGCTTGGGTTTAAGCATTACAAAGGCACCCCCTTTATAGATGACGGGCTTTTGCGCTCGCTCTATATAGACCGCATTTATGATACGTTTATTGATGAAAACGACCTTCAAAATTGCGATAAGACTATTGAAAAAATCGCCGATGGTCTTAAGCCGCGGCCGTATTCTTCCCGCGAATTTATCCGCGAGATGGGGCGGTATTTAACAAAGCACTCCAAAAAGAAAGATTCTCTGGTGCAGACCGCATACGAAATGGATGTGCCGATCTTCTGCCCCGCATTTTCCGATTCGTCCGCCGGATTCGGGCTTATCTCGCACCAGTGGAAGAATCCCAAAAACCATGTCAGCATTGACTCGGTAAAAGATTTTCTGGAGCTTACCCAAATTAAGATGGCGAGCAAGGAATCAGGGCTCCTTATGATCGGCGGAGGTGTGCCAAAAAACTTCGCCCAAGATACGGTGGTGGCCGCCGAGATCCTCGGCACCGACGTGCCGGTGCACAAATACGCCGTGCAGATCACGGTGGCGGATGTCCGCGACGGCGCATGCTCCTCGTCCACGCTCAAAGAGGCAAGCTCATGGGGTAAAGTCAGTACGGTGCATGAGCAGATGGTATTCGCCGAAGCGACAACTGCCCTTCCGGTCATTGCGGCGCATGCGTATCAGACCGGACACTGGAAGGGTCGCAAGTCGTGGGCATTCTCTCAAATTTTTGAATCGTAAGCACTTACTAATTTTAAATCATATGGCAAAAAGTTCATTTCAGCGCAAAAAAGTGGAGCCGATCACTGTCAGCGAAAAGTCTTTGACGGGACTTCTTGAGGCTATGGAGCAGACGGGATTCCAAGGGAAGAAACTCGCGCAAAGCGTCTCTCTCCTAACCAAAATGGTCAAAGATCCATCTACGACGATTTTCCTTGGCTACACAGGATCGCTTTCCACGACCGGCCAGTGGAAGATGATCAATTGGCTGATTGAGCACCGGTATATTGACGTACTGGTATCCACGGGCGCAAACATTTCCGAAGACATCGTAGATGCCATGGGATACCCCTATTGGCAGGGATCACATCTGGAAGATGATGCTAAACTTTTCCGCGAAGGATTCAACCGCTACTACGACGTCTATGGTCGCGAGGACGAGTATATGCAGATGACAGAACTCATCGCGGACTTCATGGTAACTCTTGATGAAAAGTACTCATACTCTTCGCGCGAATTTCTGCGCCTGTTCGGTCTGTGGCTTTGGAAAAAGGGAATCAAAAGCATTGTTGCCACTGCGGCGCACTACGGCGTGCCGGTATTCTGCCCCGCGATTGCGGACAGTCCGTATGGAGACGCGGCACTCGTCGCAAAAAGCCGCGGATTTGCGCTTTCTATTGACGCGATGAAAGACTACGTGGAGTTTATGAGCATGGCGTCACACGTCAAAGACACCGGCGTGCTTTATATCGGGGGCGGCGTGCCCAAAGACTTCATCCAGCTTTTTGCCGTCACCGGAGACCTGCTGTACGAAGATCGGAAGATTCCGACGCGGAATTATCTGAAGCGCAAAGGAAACGATGAGACGTACTATCCCCATAAATACGCCGTGCAGATCACGATGGACAGTCCGCAATGGGGAGGGCTTTCCGGATGTACGCTTGAAGAAGCCATGAGCTGGGGCAAAATCGCGGACACAGAGAATCACCTGACCTGCTACTGCGAGGCAACGCTGGCGCTTCCTATCATTACGCACGGACTCAACGAGCGCACCCACGGCAAAGTGCGAAAGGGCTTTGACGCATCTAAAGTATTCGGAAAATGAATTCTCGTACGAAAAAAGGTTTTGACGGGGGAGAGATAGAGAAAGCGGAAGTCGTGCCTCTGCGGTTTTGCGGTATGCCGGAGCAGGACTTTGCGCGTGCAGCAGTCGCACTGATTCCAGCGCCGTATGACGCCACCACGACGTACAAATCGGGTTCGCGCGAAGGGCCGCTTGCAATCCTGACCGCATCCATGCAGTTGGATGAGCCATGGGGCGAGACGGAATGGCATCCTGCGGTTGCGGAGCAATTCTTCTACACGTTTGA
>MHQM01000042.1 GCA_001820655.1 Candidatus Sungbacteria bacterium RIFCSPHIGHO2_02_FULL_52_23 | reverse complement strand
TGATACAATCGCAACACGGTGCTCATAGTGAGTATCGTGTTTTTGTTCTTACAATGTGAAGGAGATGGACGATGGCAGGAAATGAGTATGATGGGTATGGCGGGGCGGACAAGACGCAGTCGGAGCCATCCATAGCGGCTAGCAGGCGGAGCAAGAGGTATCACGCAACGGCCTACGTCGTGACGGCGATTGTCGCAATGTGGGTGGGGGGTCTTGCGGTCGTCGGGTACTATCTGCCGCAGGTGTCGCTCAATGTGGCATCGGAGGCGCCACACGCCGCGGAGAAAGTGCCTGACCCATATCCGCAGTGGGTCGTAGATATCCGCGGAGGGGGGCACGAGGAGTTTTTTGAGGATCTTTGCCGAGGCATCGCGTTTGTAGAACGCAATGCAGACAGGGCAAAGGCCGAGGTACCCGCGGGCGAGCTATCGGTAGACACCAATCTGCCGAAGATGACGGGGTCGGAGGTGCGGAATTATGCGCTCGTGGTGGCGCAGAGCTTGTATCAGACATTCACGTTTCGACGATCCAGCCGTTTGCATCTTTGTGCACTCGCGACCTTGAGCCCATGGAGTTTCCACGACGGGCATGAGCTTATGAAAGTCTTGCTCCTGGTCATGCAGACGGCAAATCTCACGCCTGCGGATCTTGGCACTGACGTTGATGCCAAGACTATGCGCGACGTGCTGATCGGCGACATGCGGGATCACCTGCAGGAGTATCGTGATCATGACCCACTACAGGCGGGTCATGATTCGGAGAAAGGCTCCGTCGCATATGCGCCAGTGATGGAGCAATGGCAGGCGGACTGGAACTTCACCGCGCAGGAGCTTTTTCTACAAACAGGAGAGATCGCGGCTTTGGAGGAGCTAGCCGCGCGAGATAAAGAGGGGGCTGGTATAATGCCGCCCCGCTAACCCAAACGCCCGCCGACCCCATGGGTCCGGCGGGCTTCTCAATTGTGCGGATGTGTGCGTATTTGTTTAGCATGGAGATCAGCCGTATACTGTAAGTGATGGCGCACGATATCATTATCAGATCAGGATCGGTGCTTGACGGCACGGGCGCTCCGCCTGCGGTGCAGGATATTGCGATTGACGATGGCAAGATTACGCGCATCGGAGCGCTGTCGGGCTTGAGCGCAAAGACGGAAATCAGCGTACCGGGCAAATTTGTCGCCCCGGGATTTATTGACATCACCAATCACTCGGATACGCATCTGACGATGTTCCGATACCCCGCGATGGAGAGCATGCTCATGCAGGGTATTACCACCGTCATTGGAGGCAACTGCGGCGCGTCGCTGGCCCCTTTGGTTTCGCCCGATGCGATACGCGTAGTCAGCAAGTGGGCTGATTTTTCCCAGATCGGCATCAACTGGGTCGGGATGGACGAATTTCTGGCCGCCATGAATAGCATGCGCTTTGGCGTGAATTTCGGCACGCTTGCAGGATACGGCACTCTGCGCAGGGGAGTCGCGGGCAATGACCCCGCTCCGCTGTCGCTTGAGCGGCGCGCGGAGATACGTCTCTTGCTTGAGCGGAGCATCAAGCAGGGCGCATTTGGGCTTTCGCTCGGGCTTTCATACGGGCACGAGAGGGTATCCACGACGGAAGAATTGATTGAAATTGCCGAGCCTCTGTCGGAGCTCGGAGGAGTTTTAAAAATACATCTGCGGAGCGAAGGCACTGAAGTGCTGTCCGCGGTCAACGAGGCGGTGCGGATCGCGCGGGAAGCGGGAGTTGCAGTTGTGATAAGCCATTTTAAAATAATCGGCCGCAAGGCATGGCCCGATGCCGCCAAGATATTCGGCATCATTGCTAATGCTCGCGAATCGGGAGTGGATATTTGTTTTGATGTATCGCCATATCGCACGACCGGCTCACAGCTGTACTTGCTGATCCCTCCGTGGGCGCGCAGGGGAGGCTTTGAAGATCTCTTTGCGCGGATTGATTCGCAGATTGAGCGCAAGCGTATCATAGAAGCTTTGCAGGGCAGGACATTGCATTACGATCGTATCGTGGTGATCGGAGCAAAGCATCCGTCTATCGTGGGTAGGACGCTTGCCGCCCTTGCGGAAAATATGGGTGTGTCGCCGGAGGATGCCCTGCTTGATATCGTGCGCGGCAATGAAGGTCGGGTGACGATCCTCGGGCGCACAGTATCCGGCAAAAATACGGCGGCCGCTCTACGCGATCCGAATTCACTGGTGGCGTCAGACGGCTATGCGCTTTCGCAGGATGCGATTACAAGCGGCAATCTCGCGCACCCGCGATCCTTTGGCGCGTTTCCGCATTTCTGGCATCGCATGGTCAATGATATGGGTCTGCTCAAGCCGGAAGATGCAATCATAAAAATGGCAAGCGGTCCTGCGCGCGCGCTTGGCATCACCGGGCGCGGGATGATCGCAAAAGGCAACGCCGCGGATATTGTGATCTTTGACCCGCGTCTCATTCGTGATCGCGCCACCTACGAAAATCCCTATCGGTATCCGGCAGGGATTGAGTGGGTGATCGTAAACGGCAAAATCGCGGTATCACAGGGCAAATACATGGACGTCCGCGCGGGCGCGATATTACGCAAAGGAACACGCGTATGAATCCGGAAGATGTCAGGGGAAAACATATACTGATCATGGGGCTTGGGCTTCATGGCGGGGGAGCGGGGGCGGTGGAGTTTTTTGTGCGGCAGGGAGCGCGGGTGACGGTGACGGATCTGCGTACGCGCCGCGAGCTTACACCCACACTTCGCGCGCTCGCGCGCCTGAAAGGCGTGCGGTATGTGCTCGGCGAGCATCGGGCGGAAGATTTCCTTGCCGCCGATCTTATTGTAAAAAACCCGGGCGTGCGGCGTGATTCGCCGCATTTGAAAGAAGCTCTTGCGCGCGGGGTACCTGTTACCAGCGATATCGCTATTTTTTTTGCTTTGTGTCCCGCGCAAATCGTGGGGGTGACCGGCACGCGCGGCAAATCTACGACCACGTATCTCATCTGGCAGATTTTGAAGACAAAATTCGGATCACGTGTGCATTACGGCGGCAATATCCGCCGCTCGGTACTCGGGATTCTGCCGGAGATCAAAAAAGACGATCTTGTGGTACTTGAGCTTTCCAGTTTTCAACTCATGGATCTTACGGTGGAGAAAAAAAGTCCTGCGGTCGCGGTATTGACCAATATCATGCGCGATCATCTCAACTGGCATCGCGGCATGCGCGAGTACACGCAGGCAAAATCCGTTGTCTTTCGCTACCAGCATGCGCGTGATGTTCTTTTTATCCCTGCTGGCGATGATGCGCTACGCCGCCTTGCGGCAAAAGCTCCGGGCCGCGTCAGTGAGGTACGTCTCCCCATGTCTTTGCAGGATGCGGTTGATCGGAATCTTGGCGCGCACTACAGACCCGCCGCGACTCTTGCTGTGGGAGTCGCGCGGCATTTTGGCGTGGCACCCGCCGCGATTGCGCGCACGATCACGGCTTTCAAAGGACTTGAATCGCGCCAGCATATGATCGGCACTGTCCGCGGCGTGCATTTTGTAGACGATACGACGGCCACGATCCCGCCTGCTACGATCGCCGCGATCCGGCGTTTTCGCGGTCGCGCGGGAGCGGATCATAAACTGATCTTGATTGCCGGAGGGCAGGATAAAAAACTGGATTTTGGCGCGATGATTGCGGAGATGAAAAAATCTGCTGATGCAGTGGTCTTGCTTCCGGGGAGTGCGACGGATCGGATGATGCGGGAATTAAGAAGCAAGAAGCAAGAATTAAGGATAAAGAAAGCATCTTCCATGAAGCAGGCCGTACATACGGCATACCGTATGGCGCGAAGAGGGGATTATATTCTGCTTTCTCCGGGGGCTACAAGTTTCGGCCTCTTTTTAAACGAGTTTGACCGCGGGGAACAATTTGCCCGCGCGGTAAAAGCGCTTCAAAGAAAGTAAATAGACCTACTGATTAAATAGTTTCGTTACGAGATGTTCAGATTTCGTGCGAGACGAAGCAAAAATTATGAGACATATACGGCGTATATGTTGAATAATTTTTGCAAAGTCGTAGCCGAAATCTGGACATCGGAGCAGAATAATATTTAATCAGTAGGTCTAATGAACAGACACCATCCGCACGCCGTAGATAAACAGCTTCTTGTCCTGACCGCGATTCTTTTTGTCGGAGGTTTGTTTGTCTTGGGATCAGCATCCATGATGCTGTCCTATAAAAATCTCGGGTCGGTGACCGGATATGCCGCGCGGCAGCTTTTGCTGGGCGGCGGCGTGGGTATTGTCGCGATGTATGCGACATCGCGCATTTCGTACCGGACATGGCGCAAATTTGCTCTGCCGCTTTTGCTGATGTCTTTTGTGTGCCTCGGGCTTTTGTTTGTACCTCAACTGAAAATGTCTTTTGGAGGGGCGACGCGGTGGCTGAAACTCGGTCCTGTGAGTTTTCAGCCGTCCGAGCTCCTCAAGCTTACGTTTGTCATTTATCTGGCAAGCTGGCTTGATTCGCGCCGTCGCGAGGTCGGGAGCGTATCGTACGGCATGATTCCATTTGCTTTGATGGTGAGCGTAGTCGCCGCATTTCTGATCATGCAGCCTGATGTCGGGACGCTGATTGTCGTCCTAATGACGGCCGGTTTTATGTATCTTTTGGGCGGCGGAAAGACATCGCAGGCCGTAGTTCTCGGCATGCTTGGTATAGGGGTGCTGTATCTGGTGGTTCAGCTGGCACCGTATCGCCTTGCGCGCCTGCTTGTGTTTTTGAATCCGGGAAGCGACCCGCAGGGCGCGGGATACCAGATCAGCCAGGCTTTTATCGCGATCGGGTCTGGAGGATTTTGGGGGCAGGGGTTCGGGAAGAGTGTCCAGAAATACCAGTATCTGCCCGAGCCGATGGGGGACTCAATATTCGCGATCTTTGCCGAAGAAATGGGGTTTTTCGGCGTGGCATTGCTCATCACGTGCTTTCTCCTGTTTTTCATCAAGGGTCTCGGCGTCGCCAAGCGCGCTCCGGATGTGTTTGGCAAGCTCTTGGCGGCGGGGATCACGGCTGGTATCATGAGTCAAGCGTTCATCAATATGGCCGCGATCTCGGGACTGATGCCTCTGACCGGTATTCCGCTCCCGTTTGTTTCCTACGGAGGCACGTCGCTTGCAATTACGCTCGCGGGAGTAGGTATTTTATTGAATATCTCAAGACACACTTGAATCTCGAATTAAGAATTATGAATTAGGGACTGATTTCCCATAATTCATGCTTCATAATTCATGCTTCATGATTTTCTATGCGTATTTTATTCACCGGAGGCGGTACAGGCGGGCATTTCTTCCCTATCCTTGCATTGATTCGGGAGATCAAGCGCGTCGCCGAAGACGAGCGGATCCTGGATCTGGAGCTTTTCTATATGAGTCCGGATGACCTTGGCGCGCGCCTGCTTGATGAAGAAGAAGTCGTGCGGATAAAAGTCCGGTCGGGAAAATGGCGTCCCGTATCTTCCGCGCAAGAAGCACTGCTCAACCTCCGCGATATGCTGGGCCTTTTTGTGGGCTTTTGGCAGGCACTCTGGAATATGTTTCTTGTTGTGCCGGACGTGGTGTTTTCCAAAGGCGGCTGGGGGGCATTGCCGGGGGTCTTGGCCGCGATTATATTTCGCATCCCCATCATCATCCACGAATCGGATGCGATACCCGGAAAAGTAAATATGTTTTCGGCGCGATACGCTACCCGTATCGGGATCGCGTTTGCCGAAGCCGGGCAGTATTTTCCGGCGGGCAAGACGGCTCTGGTCGGGATTCCTCTGCGCCGCAGGATCCTCGGCGGCGCGCGGGATGACGCGCGGGAAGCGTTTGAGATCATCTCTGCCACGCCGGTCGTCGGCCTGATCGGCGCGTCCCAAGGAGCGGCACCGCTCAATGATGCGGCTCTCGGCATCCTACGGGAGCTCACGGACAAATATGAGATCATACATCAGACGGGCGAAAAGAATTTTGACGAGGTCAGGGAGCAAGCAAGCGTGATCCTGGAATTCCACCACAAAGAGCGGTATCATCCGGTCGGATTTATGGACGAGACGGGCATACGAGATTTTTATGCGGCTTGCAATCTCATCGTCTCCCGCGCGAGCGCATCATCCATTTTTGAGATTGCCGCACACGGAATCCCGTCTATTCTGGTGCCGCTGTCGCACGCCGCACAGAATCACCAGTGGCAAAATGCGTATGCATACGCGGCGGACGGCGCTGCCGTGATTTTGGAAGAAGCGAATCTGACACCGCACGTGCTTCTTGCGGAAATCAAAAAATTGACGGATGATCTGGAGCGTATGAAGCGGATGGGCGAGGCAGCCAAACGCTTTGCGAGGTTGGATGCCGTGGAAGTCGTCGCCCGCGAAATTTTAAAGCTGGGAGTACATTAGAATCATGTCTGGTATACGAGTCAGAATTGCACCGAGCCCTACGGGAAATCTGCATATCGGCACTGCGCGTGCCGCGCTTTTTAACTATTTGTTTGCCAAGAATCAGGGCGGTACTTTTGTATTGCGTATAGAGGATACCGACCTGGAGCGTTCGGATAAAAAATACGAGCAGAATATTTTTGACGGCTTGCGGTGGCTCGGTATTGATCCGGACGAAGGACCGGAGCAGGGAGGCTCCTATGGAGCGTATCGCCAGTCGGAACGCACAGATAACTATGAGCGATACTTGCGGGAGCTTCTCAAAGATGGCAAAGCGTTTTACTGCTTTCATTCCGAAGCTGATCTTGAGGAAGAGGGAAAACGTTTGCTACACGAGAAAAAAGCGCCGATTCATGCCTGCGTGTATCGCGATTTGAGTTTGGCCGAGGCAGAAGAACGCATAAAATCTGGCGCTTCTGATTATATTGTGCGCTTTAAGACGCCTGCGGGACGGCAGATTGCATTCACCGATCTTATCCGCGGCGAGTTGTCTTTTGCATCCGATCTGATAGGGGATTTTTCCATAGCGCGATCTCTGCGCGATCCTCTGTATCACTTTGCCGTAGTCGTGGATGATTGCGAAATGAAGATTTCGCACGTCATCCGCGGCGAAGACCATATTGCAAATACCCCCAAACACATTCTGCTTGGCGAAGCTCTGGGATTCCTCATCCCGCACTACGCGCATCTGCCTTTGATACTTGGCCCCGACCGCTCCAAGCTCTCCAAGCGGCATGGCGCGACATCGGTGATTGAGTACAAAGAGCAGGGGTATCTGCCTGAAGCTCTGTTTAACTTCATGGCGCTTCTCGGATGGAGTCCCGGGCAGGATCGCGAAATTCTCTCGCGGGAAGAACTCATCAGCGAATTTTCCCTTGAGCGGGTGCAAAAATCCGGCGCCATTTTTGATTTCCAAAAGCTTGATTGGATGAACGGAGAGTATATACGCAAGAAATCTCTCATTGAGCTTACGGAACTCTGCAAGCCGTACCTCTCGCAACATTCTCACATTCTTGAGAATGTGAGAATGTTGGATGGGTCAATGCACGATGATTATTTGAAAAAGATTGTGGCGCTTGAACAGCCGCGTCTGAAAAAACTTTCCGAAATTGCGGATCGGGTAGATTATTTCTTCCGTGCGCCGGACTATGATCCGGAATTATTGCGCTGGAAGCAGATGACACCAGACGCCACCAAAGCAGG
>MHQM01000041.1 GCA_001820655.1 Candidatus Sungbacteria bacterium RIFCSPHIGHO2_02_FULL_52_23 | reverse complement strand
CGTGCCTCGCTTCGAAAAGAACGTATCGGCAACGTTGAAATCCGAAAAGATGACATACTCTCCCTATTGAAGTCTCACTTCAATAGGGAGATCTCGTACAATAAAATTGTGGCAAATATTCCATACTATCTTACCGGCCATCTGTTTCGCATGATTTTTGAGCAGGAACACCTGCCAAAAACGATCGTGCTGACGATCCAAAAAGAAGTCGCGGAGCGCGTCGCGGCAGAGGCACCGCATTTAAGCCTGCTTGCGCTCTCGGTGCAAGCATTCGGCACGCCTGCAATCATCGCGGTCGTGCCTGCATCATGCTTTTTCCCCCAGCCCAAAGTAGATTCGGCTATTCTCAAGATATCCGGTATTTCCGGCGACTTTTTCCGAAAAAACAAGATTGAAAAAACCGTCTTTTTTGAGACGGCGCGCAAAGGATTCTCCCAAAAACGCAAGACGCTTGCAAATTCGCTCGCACCACTCGCGGGCGGAGACAAATCTGTAATCGCACGAGTGCTTTCAGCCGTCGGCCTTGATCCGCGCGCGCGACCCGAGGAGCTATCGCTCAAGCAGTGGGTGGAGCTTGTTCTCTTACTTCGACACTGATCGCCGCAGGATAGTCGGACGTATCGTAAAGAATGGCCCGCGCGCGTTGTCGCTACCCCAAAGCGGCGCAAAAGCTCCTGCAAGCGCGCGAAATCCTGCGCGAAAACTCGTCCCCGTACCCGGCTGATTGCCATACATGCCGTCTGCGTAAATACCTACGCAAGAGGTGCCGGTCGTAATCATGCACTGCTGTCCCGTCGGCATATAACTTCCCAGCTGATATTGAGCTCCGTACACGTTGTAATTCTCATAAAGACGTGAGCTCGGCTCATAAAGAAGCGCCAATGTTCTGTTTGTCGTAAAGTCCAAGATATAGTGCAAGGAATCAGCAGCGCATGTGCATTGCACGACAAAAAGATGTATACCGCCGAACGGAAGCTCCGCGCTCAAGCTCTGGGCCGATGCCGAGCGGCGCACCGCGCCGATTGCAAGCAGTACGATCACAAGCGATACGAGAAAAAAGCGCATCATATAATTCATGGTATCACGTTTACATAGATCGTAAACGGCGCGCTGATACCGTTGCTATTGCTCACCGTAAGATCAATCGGGATATAGCCGATCCCTTCCGCCGCGGTAATGCCATACTGCGCGCTGATACTTTTTGCAAAATGGATTTTTAATTCATTTTGCACGGCTTCCGGCACGCTTGCGATCTGGTCACGGAGCTTCTCGCGAATCCCGATATCTATCAACATACTCATCCTGCCGGCGCCCTCTGCGGTCACACCGCGTCCGGTAAAACCCGGAGGATCAATGGAATAGCGCATGAGATTCTCTTCATCTGTGGCAAATCCGCTCCCATTGATCACAATGGTATCGCCATCAGCGATACGATCGGGGACGACTGAAGCGATGCTTGGGGATGGGGATACGGCAACGTTTGGAATTGAGACGGGGGGAGAGGGAGGAGTTTGAGCTTGCACGGCTTTTGGGGCCAATGCCCGATATGCCGCGCGGGAGCGCGGCCCGAAAAACCCATGTGTGGGCGCCACTCCCATAAGGCTTTGCCATTGAGCCACGGCTCGCATGGTACGGGGACCGTAGTAATCCGTCTCGCGGCCCGGCGAGCCTGCGCCGTCCGATGCGACCGTAAATCCGCTTATATTTAAAAACTTCTGCAGGCAGAGCACTTCGGGGCTTTGTACGCCTAAAAAAAGATCCTGCCCAAACACACACACCGCCGGCGGGGTCTGGGTTTGGATTTGGGCAAAAGCCGGAAATGCGCCCCCAGCTGCCACAATGCAGACAAAAAGATAGGTAGAAATGCGGATCATACGCTTCATAAGAGCATTATAACTCAAAACCGGAGACATGCATGCATGAAATAAGCATTTTGGGGAAAACATGTGGCTTTATTGCGGAAAAATTGTGATATACTTGTGTACATCCCCACACCTCATTAGGTTATGTTTTATGTGTACCTGATACAGAGCAAAAGGGACGGCGACCTTTACCTTGGATCAACCGCAGATCTACGACAAAGATTCTCTCTACACAATCGCGGTCTTGTACCATCCACTAGGAACCGCCGCCCTTTTAAACTCATATACTATGAGGCCTACCTATCGGAAAGCGATGCGAGGTATAGAGAGCACAATCTTAAGTTAAGGGCAAACGCATTGAATCAACTGAAACGAAGGATCATGAAAAGCTTACAAACCTAATGAGGTGTGGGGATAAATGAATACACAGTTCTGGCGATTTCTGCCAACATCCCGCAAAGCGAGGCTGATTCTCGTTGTTTTGGCAGTGGGGGCGGGATTATTCCTCCTGAAACTCATATTCTTCAGGCCCGCGGGACAAAGAACGCCGGTTGACGAAGGTCTAGTACTGAAACTTCACCAGGAACAATTGGAAAAACTTCGGGAGGATAGCGACGGAGACGGCCTGAAAAACTGGGAAGAGATTATTTATCAGACCGATGCCACCAATGCCGATACGGACGGAGACGGTACGCCCGACGGAGAGGAGATAAAAATGGATCGGGACCCCGCCATCAAAGGTCCCAATGATCACTTTGCGACATCCACTCCGATGGATACGACTATCAAAGACCCGGGGACCAACTACACCCGCGATTTTACTCGCACGTTTCTCCGCGGGCCGGTCTCCCAAATCGTCGCAGGAGGACAAGCCGCCATTGATATCAAAGCGGTTGAGCAGTATGCGGACAAACTCTCCCAGCAATCCGTCCTTGCCGATGCATCCCGCTGGACGACCAAAGATATCGTAATAGACCGCAGTAATTCCAAAAAAATACTTGATACGTATCTTGAGTCTTATACGAATATATTTGATACGCTGAACGGCAGAGGCGAAAACGAAGTGGACGTCATAGTCCGCGCCTTAAACATACAGGACTATACGCCGCTCAATGACATCGCCGACTATCCTGCCGAATACCAGCGCGCGATCAGCAAGCTCCGCAATCTGCGCGTACCCGAGCGCCTGGCCGACTCGCATCTTGCGACCCTCAACAGCCTGTCCAAGTTCAAACGCTCCGTAGAACTTATGCAAAGACTTGAAACAGACCCCCTGCTTGCAATCCTAGCTCTCCGAGAGCGCGTAACCGTATCCGATCAATTCAACGAGTCCCTTGCGGCTTTCCATGCGAGTATCACTGCCGAACTACCTAGAGCGCAATAAACCCTGTGCATAGCTCATACTCCAAAAAAATATCGTATGCGATACTCCTCGGGAGTACTGTCTTGACCCAGCTTTTTACGCCGGTCAGCTTTGTTTCTGCGGCAATCCCGGGCTTGGGCGATATAGCGGGAGGCGCGCAGTGCGGGATTCCCCCGACGCCCACCGGACAAGAAGTGCCTGTCGCCGATAAGACCGTGAGATCAGCCACAAAAATAACCTGTACCAATACCGCAAAACAAACTCTTAAAGAATATGTGTTGGACACGCTTGCGTATATCGCAGTTCACACCATTCTTCGCGCCATGACCAATATGATCCTCGGCTGGATACAGGGGACGGACGCGGACTTTGTCCAAAATCTTGAAGACGAATTTACCCGCACCGCAGACGCGGAAGCGGGGATGCTGTTAAACGAAATCACGGGGCTCAATCTTTGCGGCAATATCGGCGCATTTCTCAAGCTCTCCATCGGAGTCCCTTCCACCCAACGGAATTTCCGTCAGCGTATGACATGCACCGCCACCCAGGCTGTCAACAATATTGAGGGATTTTACCGCAATTTCAGCCAGGGCGGCTGGAATGCGTTTTTCAAAATCGCGCTTGAGCCGCAAAACAACGCATACGGCGCGTTTATGCTCACGCTCAACGAGCAGGCACAGCGGACTGATAATAAGCAGGTTTCTCTTCAGCAGAGACTTTTGGAAGGTAGCGGATTTATGGGATTTTCCACGCCGCGCGATACCAACTGCCAGCGCGTCTCCGCACAAGATGCCGCGACACTTACTGAAGATCTGAAAACTCAACAGCAGGTGTGGGGCAAAGAAAACAAACCGGAGCAAAGCATTAAGGCGGACAATGCAGATCCCGAAAATCCGACATTTTCATTTTGCGATGTCACCTACGACACCAAGACCCCGGGCTCGCTTTTTTCGGCAGCACTTCCCGAAGCGGTGTTTTCCGATTTACGCCGCGCACAGATCGCAGATGAACTCAATGAAAGCATCGCACAGATCGTCACAGCACTTCTCAACAAAGTCATTGAGGCAAGCTCGGGATCAGGAAAAGGTATCTTGGAGTCGCGCGAGGTAAGACAGATGCCGCCGGTCACGCCAGCCGACACAGGCTTTACCCCAACGTATCTTACCAACAAGGCTGAAGACGGTATTTTGCGCCTGCAGACGGCACAGAGCCAGCTTGATTCCAGAATCCAAAGCCTGGATGCGCAGATTGATGCTATCAACAAACAGATCACGGACTATCAGAACAAACTTGATGAGCTCAAAGCGGCATGCAGCGACAGCTCTCCTGATACCGTGTGCGATTGGACAGCGATCAATAATACGCAGACGAATATCAATAATTTTAAAACACAAAAAAATACGCTCATCCAAGAGCGCACCCGCAAGCTTTCACTTCTCCAGCGCACGGATCAGGATATCAAGAGCATCTTTGATCTGCGCGCGCAGATCGTGGCCACGTCAAACATAGACCAGATCCAAGTCCTTGACACGCGACTCACCAACGTCTTAAGCGATGCGGAAGCCATCATTATAGAGGGGGAAGGCGCGCCTCCGGGACTCGCCGGCGCAGACCCCAACACCAATCTCGTAAGCTCGGCAAACCGCGCACAACAACATGCAGGCTCGGTAATTGCGTGGCTGGAAAAGAAAATCGGGGATCCGGCATACGCAGGCCAAAAATCCCAGCTTGAAAGCGCACGTGATGTACTAGTAAAACTCCGCGATGAGATCGGCACCCTGCGCACCGATTTCCTCACCGCCGTCTCAAGCGGAAGCGGAATCACGCAGGCACTTGGCAGGCTTACCGCTAAGATCAACGAGACCAATACGACCTGCACAACCGATTACGACCGCTTCAGAGCACTATAAACACGCATATGAACCGCCTCCGGCATAAAAAAATCTGGCAAGTACTCTCAATCCTCGCATGCGCAGGTATCCTATTAGCTATCGCGCCGCACGCGGTTCATGCGCAGGGTTATGTCGCCAAAAAGGGCATTGAAATCCTCGGTACTGTTTTCGCGATATACGGCATCTTGGTCGTGCTCCAAAGTCTTCTCACGATCGGGCTCGGTTTGGCAGGAGGCTTCTTGAGTTTTGCTTTTGCTCTCAATACAGCAGTCAATCCAGGGCAACTTATCGTTGTCCAGCAAGGATGGCTTATCCTGCGTGATCTTGCTAATGGATTATTCATCCTACTTCTCCTTTGGATTGCGATCACGATTATTTTCAATCTTGACCAGCTTGGCGGGAAAAGATTCCTTGTGAAGATCATCATGGTGGCACTGCTGATTAATTTTAGCTTAGCCCTGGTATCTACGGTATTTGCGCTCGGCAACACACTTGCCGCACCCTTTGCGCAAAAAATGGGCTTATATCCCGACTGTACAGCGACCACTTGTACGCCTGCTAAAACAGGCATTGCGGAGCTGATTATCGCAAACTCCCAAATCCATGAAGTTACCAAGGCAATCACCACGCAAGGGGCGGATACACTCTGGAAAGCGGGTCTCCCGTCACCCACCGCTCCCCAACCGCGCGAAGACATCCCGACTTCGTTGCGGAATAATCTTGGAGCCCCCCCAACTGCTCATGCCGTTGCCTTTCTTGCGCCGCTCCTCGGTATCCTTATGAAACCTATTGTTATGTCAGTTGTTGTCAATATCGCGGGCGCTCTAGCAACAACTCTTGTCGCCGTGGGGATTCATGCCAGTGGCCTTGACGCTAGTGTGCTCAACGGCATCTTCAATATGGCAATTGCAAGCGGATTCCTTCTTCTCACATCTCTTGCTATGCTTTCGGCCGCCATTATTCTTCTGCTTCGCGTGGTCGCCATGGTATTTATCGGAGTTTTCGCTCCGATAGCGTTTCTTGGCATCGCTTTCCCGAAGTTCGGAGACCAGATATGGTCGCGTTGGATCAGGGAGCTTTTCAACTGGGCATTTACAGCACCCATCTTCTACTTCCTGCTGTATCTGGCGCTCATGATGATGCAGACAAACCGTAGCGGCAACGAAGCGCTTTTTGCAAGTATGTCTTTCACGGCAAACTTCTTTAAGATGCTCAATCTTGTCCTCTTCCTTGTATTCCTCTGGGCCGCGGTATATATGACGCGCAAAACCGCGGGACACTTTGCGGATGTAGCACTCAATCTCGGCCGCAAGGCCGCAGGATTTGGCCTTGGAGTCGCCACCGGCTTTGCCGCCCGCGGCATCGGCAGAGCGGCTTTGCGTGGTGCGCCATATATTGAGAAAACCATGGGCGCAATCGGCAGAACCCCTCTTGCTCTCGCACTTGGTCGCAGAACTGAAAAATATATCCAAGCAGAACGCGAACGCTCAAAGAAACGTGAGGATCAGTTCAAAAACGGTAGTGAGCAGTATCTTGCCGCACAATTACGAAGCAGTACATCTGCTGAAGATATAGCGGCAATCGGACGCGTCGCGGCAAATGAAAACAAGATGGGCGCGCTGAAAGGACGGGAAGGGGATGTCGTGAAGCTTGCCACGCGGCTTGGACTTCAAAAGGATATCTTGAAGAAACTCCCGCATTTCGCGACCGAGAAAAATGTCCCAGGCGCCAAAAACGATGCAGATGCGATCGCGAAGATGCTTAAAGAGCTTCCGGATAAGTCGGGGATCAATGCAGACTTCCTGACCGGGCCTAATGCAGTTCCGAACAGCAATCTCGTACTTAGAGAGCTTTGGAAAAACGCTTCCCGTAGCGATTTGGGCGCCATAGGGCAGAAGAACAGAAAATTACAGGGAGCGATGACTGATTATATAGAAAGTATTCAAGCGGATCCTACTGATCCCGCCAATGTTGGACTTAGCCCTGATCAATTGAAAATAAAAGGTCTTCGCGAATTCAAAGAAGAGCTCGGAGAAAGCAAGTTGAGAGAGTTAGAAAGCTACTTCAGAGGCTCACTCGCCGGAGATGCAAGCCAGGGCGGGTGGCGTACCACCAACTGGGATTCCGTACACACGCCGCTCAAGGTTCCGGCCAGCCACACGGGAAGCGTTCCTTCGGGTACTCAATATCCAAGATCTTTATCAGTCTCCGGAGGAAGCGGGCATTACACATGGAAACTCACTACTGGTGCCCTGCCCCCAAGCCTTATACTTACTTCATCAGGCAGTTTTTCTGGAACAATAACCGCTCCTCCTGGAAGCTATACTTGCACTGCAGAAGTCAACGATGGTTATACTACAGCGACCGTGCCGATCACGCTTACTATCACATAAAGTGCGCCAGCATTCTTGACATAATATAATAGAATGTTATACTAAGATAAGTTGCAAGTCCACAAAATTCACCCACCAAACATTGAAAGAGAGGCGACCCCATGAGTCTCGATGATCTCCGGAGACAACAGGAAGTGTCCGAAAGACATGCATCTCGCGTAGCCCGCGTAAACCAACAGATAGGAAATTTCTACGACAGCGATCTACCGCAAATAATTAAGCTAGCGCTGGATCAACTCGCACGGGCAGGAGTACGTAGCACATCGGATGCAAGACATCGTATCTATCTCCCCGAGACCACTATCGAATTTGTTACTGTTTCTTCCTCTTTTCCTTACTCCTCTACGGTACGTCTGGGGGTCGTCGGTGATACAGTGCAGTGGAGCGGTGAGTGTCGAAGTCACCATAAGGAACACTACTATGTCGCCTATGTGTCTCCTGTAGAACCCTTAGTGATCCTTCTGTTGGTAATTTTACATCAACAAGGAGAAGAGCACCCTCGTTTGAGAATCCCTTACCTCTGGAAGGGGCCGGAAGATAATCAAAAGATAGCAAATGCCTTGGTAGCATCGGCAGGGGGAAGGGCTATCAGGGGTGACCTGAAAGCTACTTACCGCCGTGAGGAAATGG
>MHQM01000040.1 GCA_001820655.1 Candidatus Sungbacteria bacterium RIFCSPHIGHO2_02_FULL_52_23 | reverse complement strand
TACGCAGTAGGTCTATAGTCATTTCTACAAAAATACTTCTGCTATTTAATTTCTTTGATTGTGTACATCACGGCACCAGCCGGCGTTTTTACCTCCGCCTTATCCCCTGCTTTTTTGCCCAAAAATGCTTTGCCCAAAGGCGACTCATTGGAGATCTTGCCGCCTACGGGATCTGCTTCCTCGCTCCCCACGATCATGTATGTGGCATCGCCGCGCACAGATGAAACCCGCACGGTGGACCCTACGCGTACCGTGTCGGTCTTGGTGGGCTTTTGCATAACCACCGCATCGCGCACCCGCTCTTCAAGCTCCGCAATCCTCTGCTCCACAAGCGCCTGCTCCTCTTTTGTCTCCTGATATTCGGCGTTTTCGGACAGATCGCCGAGCGTTTTGGCATGCTCCAAGCGCGCCGCAATTTCCTGGCGTTTTGCGGTCTTCAGATGATGAAGCTCGGTCTTTAATTTTTCTAAACCCTCCTCGGAAAGATATTCTGACATAACAGAAACAAAGAATATATGAAATAAATATCTCTGTCAATGGCGGTTATACACACATGACGGGAATCAAAAATAAAGAGAGACCATTACAAAACTCTTCTTCGTCGCGAGATTACGCATATGCGGTTATGGCGAGGAAGGACGACGAAGGCGTACTTGGCTGAAAGTACGCCGAGGAGGACTGACGAAGCCAGAACCGCATATGCGTAATCGCAGCAGGAGAGGGAGTTTTGTAATGGTCTCATAGTCAGGAATCAAGGACATGCGAAAGTCGTCTTAATTCTTGATACTTGCTTCTTGATTCTTGCTAAAATATGACCGCAATATCTCGTCGGTAATAGGTACTGCCACCGTAGCACCTTCGCCCGCTTGCTCCACCATAACGACCACCGCGATTTCGGGATTTTCCGCCGGAGCAAATGCCACGACCCATGCATGCGGCGGCTTACCGGGAGCATGCTGTGCGGTACCCGTCTTTGCGGCGACCGCAACCGGGACATTTTGCAGAAGCCGCGCCGTGCCCCGCAGTACGGTCTCGCGCATACCTTGCCTTACGATCTTAAGCGATTTTTGGTCCGCCAAGTCTGTCCTAATCGCTTCGGGAGATCTGCTTTCCAGGAGCTTCCCTTCGCTGTCATAGCGCCCTTCCATCAGATACGGCTTCCACAGCGTGCCGCCGTTGGCAATAGCCGCGGTTAACGCAGCCATCTGGAGCGGAGTTGTTTTCACCCCGCCCTGTCCAATAGAGACATGGTACGTATCGCCGATGCGCCAGATAGGATCTTCGGGCTCGGCGGTTTTTTTCCACTCGGGATCCGGTACGAGCCCCGCTTTTTCTCCGGGGAGATCAATGCCGAGACGCTCGCCGAGCCCGAATGCGCGGGCATGGCGCACGATCGTGCTGATACCAAGGCCTTTCTGATCCTGATACCCGCCGCCGATGATATAGAAATATACGTTTGCCGAATATGCGATCGCGTCATACATATCCACCCATCCTTGCGGCCGCCAGTCGGGGAATCTCGTAGACTCTCCCGGACGGTACGGATTCGGGATATCAATATAGCCCGGATCGTAAATCTTTTTTGCAGGATCAATGATATGTTCCTCAAGTGCTGCGGTCGCAATGAGCGGCTTGATCGTGGAGCCCGAAGGAAATTCTCCCGCGATCGCGCGATTGAAAAACGGAGTCAGCGGATCGCGCAGGAGCGTCTGAAACTGATCGGCCGAGAGGCCCTGCCCGAGACGGCCGTTTTCAAAGCTCGGGTAGCTGACGAGCGCGCGCACCGCGCCATTTTTTACATCCAGCACCACGGCGCTCGCGCCGTGCCCGTGCATGGAATACCGATCAATAGTACGGTATGCGGTCTCCTGCAACGCCCCGTCGAGCGTCAGCACAAGCGAATCCCCGGACGCAGGCTCGCGCGTCAGGCGGTAATTGGTCTCAATGCCGCGCGAATCGGTCTCAATAATCTTCTCCCCTCCGGCGCCACGGAGCGCATCATCATAAAATAATTCTATACCTCCCTTGCCGACTGTTTCTTCCGTCTTGAGCGATGTATTGGCTGCGGCCTCCTCCGGCGAGACTTTTCCTACGTAGCCGAGCACATGCGAAAACGCGCGCGGGTCGCGGTACGTACGGCGAAAACTTTCAAAAATCTCAATCCCATGGAGAGTATCCAGATGGGGAGCTAAGACAACCATGCGCTCAAGAGGCATATCCCGCGTAATGAAGATACGGTTCGGAAGCTTGCGCACATCGCCGTCTTCTGGGAATCCGAGATCCGTCAGAGCACCCGCGGGCTCCCCCAAAATCTCCGAAAGGCGCGTTTTTAAGACATTCAAATCTCCTTTACCTTCCAAAAACGAAGTACGATCAAACAAAAGCCCATACACGGGGACGTTTTCTACAAGCGCTTCTCCATTGCGATCGCGCAGAATCCCACGGGGCGCATACAGCGTACGGGATGCGAATCTGTTCTCTTGAGATTTGGAAAAAAGATCGGCACCCGACGCAACCTGCAGAGCAAATCCCCGCACGCCAAGATACACGATCCCAAACCCTACGCACGCAAGAAATGCAAAAGAGGAAAAGCGCGCAAGCGGCCGCTCAATTTTGCCTTCTATGGCGCCTATCGGATCGCGCGATACGACAGCCGCGTCCATGAAGATCTCGTCGGGTTCCACACCCCGAGCAAGAACCCGCCGCCGCCGCCGCCGGCTCTGTAGAAAAAACCGGCTCCACCATGAATATTTGCGCGCATACATAGAGCTCATAATCCCGCAGTGTACAGAAATCCCGCCGCTCCCCGCAGGACAAAAGTCCCGAGCATCATGCATCCGTAAAAAAGCATCATACCCGCAATCTGTGCTGCGCGCGAATCACGGCTTGCCAGAATCCTTTTCAGGCCGCTCACGGCAAGAGCCAATATAAAAAAAAGTAGCATCATTGTCCCGAACGGAGGCAGGGCAAGACTATCCAGGACAAAACCCGCAATCGCCGCGTATCCCAGACGCCATCCGAGAGGCAACATCCAAAGCCATGCCGCCGCCGCAAGGACCACAAGAGACGGTATTACCGCAGGCATGCCGAATATCAGAGACGAAACCGCCCACTGCAGGAGCATGGCTCCCGCGAGCGTTATCAAGGCAAGACAGAACAAAAGCAAAGGTGAGCGCATCATAGCGATGGAATGATCATCACTCTCTCAAGACGCTCCGGATGCGCAAGAAGAATAGCGCCTGCTTTTTTAAATGCTCCGCCACCCGAATCTCCTTCATCCGCCAGACGCGCGACAAGTGGCACCTCGCCACTCCGCATATCTTTTGAGATACGCCGCACAAAATCCCCCGCGTGAAAAGAGACATCCTGCGGAATCAATTCAATCCGAAATGCGCGCGCGCCGATGCCCCGCGCAAGCGCTTCGGCACCCGACGGGACAAATGACACCGGAAATGCGATTCCGGTATTTGACGCGATCGCGACCTTGGAAAATCCGACGCCGGTCTCCGCGATATCGCCGACAAGAAACCCCTCTTCATCCACAACATGGTCTCCCACATGCGCGCCCGTCTCATCCCCCGCATCAATCACGAGCATTTCTCCCTGGACGTGCCGCGCATAGAGAGTGACGCGCGCGGGTATTGCAGAGGGTCCCAAATACTGCTTGAGACCAAGCGCTCGCTCCAAAGATGCCTGTCGCGCGCGTGCCTCAACAAGCTCCGCCTCGGCGATCGCGCGGGCCTGCTCGTGCCGCCTGCACGCCTCGCAATCCTCTTCCTCCGCCGGTGCTAAATCGTGCCATGCCGCAACCCACCGCCCCGTCCGCCCCATCGCACTCATCACCGGGGCAAATGCGCGCATCACAGCGGTACGCAAAGCATACACAGGCGTCCATGATCCCGCAAAAATCACCACGCAGAAGAGAAGCCCTGCGATACCGGCAATAATCAATTTCCGACGCATATCAAACTGTAAGGAATCTAGGCGGGGACTTTTTCGTAATCGGTGCTTACGAGCACTTCACGCAAGGCATCCACGTCTTCCAAAATAATACCCGTGCCGCGCACGACAGCCGTCAGGGAGTCATCGGCGACCCGTACCGGGATGTGAGTTTCTTCCTGGATTAGATGGTCCAAGCCGCGCAAAAGTGATCCTCCTCCCACAAGTACGATCCCGCGATGCATGATATCGGCTACGAGTTCGGGCGGCGTTTCTTCCACAGTAGCCTTGATCGCATTTACCAGCACGTTGATGGAATGGCGCATGGCGCGCCGGATATCCGCATCATCCACCATGATCTCTTTAGGAAGACCCGTGATCAGATCGCGGCCCCGCATGGTCGCCTCAAGCGGCTCGGGCAGTTCGTACGCCGAGCCGATCGCAATCTTGATGTCTTCGGCCGTACGCTCTCCCAAAAGCAGTTTGAATTCGTCCCGCGCGAAACGGATGATATCTTCATTGAGCTTATCGCCCGCGATCTTCAGATTTTTGGAAACTACGATCCCGCCAAGCGAGATCACCGCGATATCCGTCGTGCCGCCGCCGATGTCCACGATCAGAGATCCCACCGCCTCCTGTACGGGCAGACGCACGCCGACAGCCGCCGCCATCGGCTCCTCCACCAAATACACTTCGCGCGCGCCTGCGTTGCGCGCGGCGTCTTCCACCGCGCGTTTTTCCACTTCCGTCACGCCGGACGGAATGCCGATGACGACGCGCGGCCGCGCAAAAAAAGCCCACGTCCGCTCATGGACCTTGCGGATGAAATATTTAAGCATTTCCTCAGTCACCTCAAAATCCGACACGACGCCCGCAACCAGCGGCCGAGTAGCCACGATTTGCGCCGGTGTACGCCCGACCATTCGTTTTGCCTCGGTACCAATCGCGACGATCTGGCCGGTCTTTTGGTTTACGGCGACAACCGACGGCTCATTGATGACAATGCCGCGCCCCCGCACATAGACGAGCGTATTGGCCGTGCCAAGATCAATGCCGATATCCTTTGAAAAACGACTAAAGAATTTATTAAACATATCATGCGGTTTTCCGAAGAAGTTTTTTTATCAGTACTGCCTCCGACATGATCCGACTGGACGATTCCGCGCGAGCTTTCAGCTCAATCCCCTTTTTTGCAAGCGTCCTCTCGGAAATCACGATCCGGTATGGAATGCCTATCAGATCCGCATCCGCAAATTTTTCCCCCGCGGTCTTATCATCGCGGTCGTCATACAATACGTCTACTCCCGATTTCAGCAAACGATTATATAATTTCTCCGCTTGATTCTTGATTCTTGCCTGCCCCGTAGCTCCCGACTTGTCGGGGTGCTTCGGGGATGCTTGATTCCCAATCACAATGAGATGCGCCCGAAACGGGGCGACTCCCGCAGGCCACACGATTCCGTGCGCGTCGTTATATGTCTCCACGATCGTACCCATGACGCGCCCCGGACCGATGCCGTAGCATCCCATGATGACGGGCTTTTTTGCCCCTTTCTCGTCCGTATACGAAAGACCCGCGGCATCGGCATACTTTGCGCCCAGACGGAAGATATTGCCAACCTCAATGCTTTTTGTAGTCGCGATCCTGCCTCCGCACTTCGGACAGGGATCGCCCTCTTTCATGGTCGCGATCTCGCGATTTTGGGCGTAATCGCAATTTTCACAGAAAAAGATAAGGTCTTCCCCCGCAGGACTCGGCGCCTGATATTCATGGGTAAATTCTTTGGTAAATGTGCCGCCCGAGGCTTCGGTCATATATACCGCAAGCCCGCAGCGCTTGAAGATCGCGCGATACGCCTTGTCGGCTTTGGCATAAAATTTGTTCAGGTCGTCCGTATCGCGATGAAAGCTGTACATATCTTTCATGAGAAATTCGCGCCCGCGGAGCAGGCCTGATTTTGCGCGCGGCTCATCCCGAAACTTCGTCTGTATCTGATACACAAAAAGCGGCAAATCTTTATATGACCGGATGGAACGTACCGCAATCTCCGCCACGACTTCTTCATGCGTGGACGCAAGCCCGATCTCGCGCCCCGAGTGATCGCGAAACTGATACATCACCTCCTCGCCAAGGCTGGCCCACCGGCCCGACTTCTCCCAGCGCTCTTTCGGCTGGAGCGCAGACAAAAGTATTTCCTGCCCGCCGATTTTATTCATCTCCTCGCGAATGATGCCGTTGACGCGCTCAAGCACGCGCAGGCCGAGCGGCAGATACTCGTACACGCCAGCCATGGATTTGTAGATAAACCCTCCGCGCTCAAGCAGGCGCGCGTTTGCCGCGACTTCGTCTTTGGGATCCTCCCGCAAAGTTTTTCCGAAGAGTTGAGACTGTCTCATAAGTGTCTTGATTGTACTCAAAAAGAAGAAAATAGCAAGAAAGGGGATTCCCGCGGGAATCCCCTTTGATATCGCCCTAAAAAGAGCGAGATGGGTACTACACACCAACAATTGCAAGCTCCTCCCGGATCGTGAGTTCTCCGTTTCGCTGACGCAACGCGGATCGCGCTATCAAAAGAGCGAAGTGTTGAATAGAGAGGAGATCCGGTTTCCCCTCCTCCAAGCGGCGGATATTCTCCGTCAACTGCCGATGGAACTCAACGATCTCATTCTTTTCCGCAACCATACATTCCTCCTTTGCGAACGCAGTTTTAAGAGATGCCAAGGCAAGTTGCGCGATACGACACCATCCTTCTGCTGGCATGTAGAGGGCTGGAATATCTTGCGAGTTAGCCATGGCATCTCCTGCCCGCTACCCTACTACAAAGACATATTTTTTTCTATAGCAAAGCCGCGATACGCCTCACGTGCTCAATCAAGGTCGCGGTATATCCGGCCTCGTTGTCGTACCACGAAAAGACTTCAAGCAGATTGCCATCCACTACTTTGGTCAGCGCAAGGTCTATGATCGCGCCGTATGGCTCCCCCAGGATATCCGACGATACAATCGGGTCTTCAGTGACTTTCAAAACTTTTGACCAGCGTGATTCTCCCACCGCTTTTTTGAAAACTTCATTCACTTCCTCGCGGTCGGTCTTTTTCTCAACGAGCGCCGTCATCACGCTCAAGGAGCCCGAGATCGTCGGCACGCGCACCGCAACCGCATCAAACTTGCCCGCGAGCGCCGGGATCGCCTGGATCACGGCTTCAGCCGCTCCGGTGGTGGACGGCACGATATTGACCGCGGCGGCGCGTCCGCGCCGCATGTCTTTTCCATCCGGCCCGTCCACGAGCTTTTGCGTCGCGGTGTATCCGTGCACCGTCACCATGCCGGCTTTTTGTATGCCGAATTTTTCATGCAAGATCGCCATGACGGGCGCCGCGCTATTGGTCGTACAGGAAGCATTGGCCGTGATCGGAGGCGGATTTTTGAAGCGATCGTCGTTGACGCCGATCAAGGCCGTGATGGCGCCGTCCGCAGGACTCGGTGCCGTGATCACCACGTGCTTTGCTCCCGCATCCAGATGCGCCTGCGATTTCGCGCCCGATGCGAACAGTCCCGTGGCCTCCACGACAACATCTATGGCAAGTTTCTTCCACGGCAGTGCGGCAGGATCTTTTTCGGCAAATACCTGCACGGACTTCCCATCCACGACAATCGCGCCGTCCCCCGCGACGATCTCTTTTTTGTATCTCCCGTATACGGAATCGTACTTCAGGAGATACGCGAGCGTCGCCGTATCCGCCAGATCATTGATCGCGATGATCTCAAAATCGGGATCACCGAACGCCTCACGGAAAAACGAGCGCCCGATCCTCCCGAATCCATTGATTGCAATACGTATCATAAGTATAGAATACCATTTATTATTTCATTGCGGCAACAACCCGGGTAAGCGCGCGAATGTAGGATGCCATGCGCCAGCTTGAGCCGTATTTCTTTTTTTCCTCACTCACTGCGGCAAAGGCCTCGGTGAGTTTTGCATCAATACGAGCGAGTACTTCCTCCTCGCTCCAGTATTTCCCTTCGCGCCCCGTTAGAGAAGTTATATCTCTGACAATCTCTTGCCAATACTTTTCGTCGATGTGATGCCTCAATTCGGATTCATATTTTTTCAAATTCTCTAACGGGGCAAGTGACTGTATCCATTCAAAGTATGAGCCAACGACGCCTCCGCTATTGGCAAGAATATCAGGGATTACCTCAATGCCGCGGCGAGCCAGTATCTCTTCGGCTTCGCGGCTCGTCGGGCCGTTTGCCATCTCCAAAATTACTTTTGCATGGATTTTGTCTGCATTTGCTCCGGTAATCTGATCTTCTAAAGCCGCAGGGATCAAAATATCCACCGGCAGAGTCAGCAATTCTTCATTGGTAAATACTTTGCACGGCTCCTGGCCTGATCCGAGCGAGTAACATACCGCGCGGTCAATAATGCCGGTGCGCTCTTTGATATCCGTCACTTTTTTGATATCAATGCCGTCCGGATCGTACAAAGCGCCCTTGGAATCGGAAATCGCCGTGATCTTAAATCCGTGATCGGAAAGAATGCGCGCAATATGCGCGCCGACATTGCCGAATCCCTGAATGGCGACCGTAGGTGGACTACTTGTCTCTTGTCGCTTGTCTCTTGTCGCTTTCAGGTATTCGCGGAGAATCACGAAGCCTCCGAAGCCGGTCGCAACTTCTCTGCCCCGTGATCCGCCTTTTCCAACGGATTTTCCGGTAAAAGCCGCGTCTTCGCGCTTGCCGGAAAGCTTGGAGTACTCGTCAGTCATCCAATCCATGATTTCAGCATTGGTGCCGACATCGGGTGCCGGAATATCTTTGTCGGGACCGATATGCACGGCTATCGCGCGCACATATCCGCGCGACAGTTCTTCAAGCTCGCGCGGACTCAATATACGGGGATCTACGACAATGGCTCCTTTGGCGCCTCCGTACGGCAGACCCACAACCGATGTCTTCCATGTCATAAGGGACGCAAGCGCCTTCACCTCATTCAGATTTGATGCGTGATGATAGCGTATGCCCCCCTTGTACGGACCCAGAGCGTTATTATGCTGGACGCGCCATGCGGAAAACTTTTTCTCACTGCCGTCATCCACCCCGTTAGAAGTCCGATGCGCTTGCGCATCGGCAGACACCTCTGGCGTCTGACTTCTAACGGGGTCCATGCGTACCGGGATTTCAAATTCAAGCACGCGATCTAGTGTTTTTAGTCGCGCCAAAACATCATCCGAAATATGCGCCGCACGCGCCGCGTCTTCAGTAAATTGCGCAACCGTATCAAGAAATGCCATCGTAAGCAGTTTATGCCGGATTCGTCTGCCCGCGCTTCAGCAGATACTGATACGCCGCAAGAGCGGCTTTGACCGCGTCTCCGGCAGAGATATTATTCTGCTTGTACGGATCATCCGTGATATCCCCTGCGGCATATACGCCCGGATGTGAAGTGGACGCGTGCTTTGAATCAATCTTCACCTGTCCCCAAGCATCCAAATCCACCAAGCCCTTCACCATCTCGGAATTGGGAAGCGAGCCGATTTCTATAAAAATGCCTTCTGCGGCAAGAGTTTTTTCTTCGCCGGTCTTGATATCCTTATACCCCACCGCGCTGACAAACTGATCGCCCGTGATTTTAATCACTTCCGCGCCGAAAATCACGCCTTTGAATTTCGGGTTCTTGCGTACTTCCTCCTGCGTTACCTGATCCCCACGCAACGCATCGGCCCGCTCAAGCATCCACACTTCTGACGCATACGGAAAAAGATCCTGCACCGCTTCAAGTCCTGCGTTGCCGCCGCCGACTACTACTACTTTTTTGCCGGAGAAAAGCGGGGCATCACATGTGGAGCAGTAGGCCACTCCTTTGCCGTTGAACTCCTCCTCGCCGGGCACGCCGAGACGCCGCCGCCGCGCGCCAGCCGCCAGAATCACTACCTTGCCCTCGTATGTATTGCCCTGTTCCGTCCGCACTTCAAAATCCCTGCCTTTTTCGGCAATCGCGCCTGCGCGCTCGGTTTTTATGTCCACGATGTCCGAGTAGCTTCGCACATGCGCCTCCATCTTCTGCGCCAATTCAAATCCCGAAATGTGCGGCTCGCCAATCCAATTCTGAATATCATCGGAGACGATAGATTGCCCGCCGAAAGACTCGCTGATCAAAAGCGTACGCAGGCGCTTGCGCGCCGTATACACCGCGGCCGCAACTCCCGCAGGCCCCCCGCCGATGACAATGATGTCGTACATTATGGGAATTAGGAATTAGGAATTAGGAATTAGGAATTGAGGTACGAAAGAGATTACGCTCTCTTTTCCCATGATTCCTAATTCATGCTTCCTGCTTCCCGTTTACTGAATACTTTTCGGATCCACACCCGGCATGGCGTCGGGGACGAATTCGGGGCCGCGGTTTTTATATGCTTTGTAAAATGCTTTGATCTGGCCAAGCTGATCCTCCGTGATATCGCCTCCGTCAAGATCAATTTTCAGCACGCGCGCCCATGCGGCCACGGCAATATCCGCGTCATTGGCCTGCCGCGGCGCCATGAGGAGTTTGGAGCCGCCAAATTCTCCGACAATCGCTTTCAGACGCTCCACCACATGCGTATCTATGGACGGACGATATGAAATCCATACCCCGCCGTGCTCCATATTGTGGATCGCAAGCTTGTCATGTACTTCGTAGTCATAAATCCCCCAATTTGCCGGGCTTGTAAAGTGCGCGCCTGAAGTCGGCGGATTTGAATTATAACTAAACTGATAATCCAGCGCTACATGCTCCTGTCCTTGATCCGGAAATGATGCACCCGGAGCATTTGCAACCCTGCGGCTCCAGATAATGCCGCCCCAGACGAGAAGCCCGATAACACCTACGGACACAGACACAATAATGACTTTACGCATAGTAGCTCGGCGCGAAGCGCGCTCCGCACGCTCACGTTTGTAGTCGCCTTTAGAAATTTCAGTATTTTCCATGACTTGCAGTATACACCACGACATGAGGAGAGGTAAACCCCGTTAGAAGCTCATATAAGATATGTGACTCGCGTTTACGATGTTTAGCAAGCATTCGTCCCACACCAAACTACGAAGCATTTCGCTTCTAAACGGGGTAAATAGGGTCGCCTGTTTTGGCAGTGCCTTCGCGCAAAACCACGGCATACACCCCGACACAATTCCCGTGGTGCCGCGCGACATGCGCAAGGATTTCCGGTGTCTTGCCTCCGCTTTTGGGATCCACCGTGATGATACTGCACCGCGTATCTTTTTTTGATATCGCAAGTTCAAGCTTCTCACCAATCCGGATGGTATGCCCTACAAGCGTATCCTCAAAAAACGGCTCGCCGCTGTCCCACTCAACTGAACAATTCATCCGAAAACGCTCCTCGGCAACCGGCATGCCAAGCTCCTGCTCAAGCGCACGAATCGTACTCGTCCCGACCAAAGAAAACGGCCTGCTGTCCTGCATGCCCCGCTCCGAAAACCGTAGAGAGATTTTCTTGCTGAGCTTACGCGCAAGCTCCACCGCAAGACGCGGATCCGCTATATCAAAGCGTGTGCCGTCCGTGGTCGTCACGTCTACACTGAATTTTTCCGCATCGGGATAGGAACGTAGAGGGTCAAATGCTTCGCGAAAACGAGGCGTATACAAGAGCATTTCTGGCAGGACGCGCCCCGACACCCATGGAAAGTTATCTCCCTTTGCAGCTTTTTCATCATCCACAAACGCATACACCCGATCGCCTGCCGCTCCCGCATAGGATACAAAAACCTCGGCGACACGTTCACCCCGCATACTCTTTACCGGATACCGGCGAAGTTTTGCGACTGTTCCGATCTTTTCCATGCCGCTATGCAATGCGTTTTTTGAACTCCTCCACCATCGGCACAGCATCCGCTTCCACGCCATAAAGCTTTGCAGTATACAGCGCGGCCCAATCGGCAGTAAGAGTTGAAGAAAACATTTTCTCAAAAATATCTCCGCCCGTCATCGTGATACTCGCAACTTTCATCTTGCGAACGCTGTACAACTCTTTGGTGATCGCCATGCGTTTCTGCACTTTCGGGTGATCGGCAGAATCCTCCACAAAAACAAAAAACATTCGCTCCGAAAGCATGCGGGTCGTATCGGTACAGTCAAACCCCGTCATCTCATTATGATTCAGCTCCGGAAACACGTTATAAAAAGCAGGAATCTTGCCGGTTTCGTTAAACTTTATTTTCCAGTTGTATGCAACGGCACGATTGCGGTCGGATGCATAAATCACTGGCACGTATCCCCGCATTTGCTCGGCAAGCGTCTTGCCTGCTTTTTCGCACTCATCCATGCGGCGCGCGAGCCGCTCCGCCAGACTCCCGATCTTCGCAAGCGCTTCTGTCTCGCCCATCAGCATAAGCAAAGCTTTGATTCCAAACCCAATGGATGATCGCGGCTGTATGCCGGTATCGGGAAACTGCACAAAAGGCACCCCCTCACTTCGCGCAAGCTCCCGCAATTTTCCTCCTACTGCAATCGCGGCGCGCGCGATCCCGCGCCTGCCCGCTTCTTCAAATCCGTCAATCGTCTCCTCGGTATTGCCCGAATATGAGCTTGCGATCACGAGTATCTTCTTTTCATCTCCGGCTGCAATGTACGGCAGGCCGTAGCCCGCGTGTACGACAAGCGGCAGTTCGGGCTTCCATGCGGCAATGAGATCCGCCGCCAAGTGCGATCCGCCCATACCAAGCACCACAAACCGCTCGTAGCGCCCAAGCTTCTCTTTATTCTCCACGACCGGCTCAAACGAAAACTGCGCGGGAAAACTTTTTATTGCATCGTACATCATAACAATAAATGATTTTTAATATCCTGATACGAATCTAAAACAACATCGGCCATACCAAGCTCTTCGCGCGGACGAGTCGTGGTGAGCGCTATACAATACATACCGGCATTTTTTGCCGCCGCAACGCCATTCGGTGCATCCTCAATCACGACGCACTCTGCAGGCTTGAAGCCAAGACGCTCCGCCGCGTAGAGGAAAATGGCAGGATCCGGCTTTGACTTATTGCCGACATCGGAGATTTTGAAAATCCTGCCCGCGCCAAATATCTCCGACAGACCGAGTCTGCGATCTGCCAAAGCAAGTAATGTATCATCCGAAGCCGTAGCGATACATGTCGTTATGCCGTGCCTGATTGCCTCATGGTGAAATTCCGAAAAACCTTTTATAAATGTGAGCGCCTTGCCGTAGATACTATGTACCAGCTTTCTCCGCTCCCCCGTCAGTACGGAAACATCACCTTCAAAATTATACATCTCCTTCACAATGGCCGTAGAATCCATCAGACTTTTCCCTGCAATAAGCGGCACGATCCGGTCTTTTTCAAATACTTTGCCGTGCGCTTGGAAAAATTCCGCGTCGGCAATGTCATACAGCCGTTCGCTGTCGATCACCACGCCGTCCATGTCAAAAATGATTGCCTTCCAATTCATACATCAAGCTATTGAATCATGCCGCGTTCTTTGAGCCAGTCAAAAATGATCTTGTCTACTGGTGCTATACGCTCACGATCTCCATACGTAAACCATGCAAGTTCCTCAATTTCTGCGGCCGGTGCAAGAATACCTATATACTCTCCCGTGTAGCACGTCATGCGCACGATCGTACCTTTGGGCTTGCCATGCGCCTGCGCTTCAAATACCCCAAGATAGCGGATTGATTCAGGAATAAGACACACCGTAAACTCTTCTTCCACTTCACGCATCAACGCCGCTTCATCACTCTCTCCCTGCTCCCGCTTGCCGCCTCCGATATAACATACATCTTTGCCGCGCGAGCGCGTCATCAATATTTTTCCGTCCTTAAGATACACCCACGCCAATTTATCAATAATAAAACTCTCCATAAAGAAAAGGGTACCGCCTACTAATAGTGATTGTTTACATCGCAGTATCCATAATGCAGTCATTAAACGCGATAGCCACCGAATTAGTTTATCTATTGAAGTCTCACTTCAATAGATGTAGCCTTAAATATATGACATCATCACAACAATTTAATAACGATTCGATATGGCATATCTACAATCGCGGTGTGGAACGCAAAGATGTTTTTCTTCAAACGGCCGATTATCTTCGTTTTATCCTAAATCTCTATGAGTTCAATGATAGCGCCCCCGCTTTGAATCTTGGTTACCATCTCGATAAGTCTCCTATTGAAGTGAGACTTCAATATCCGAGAAAGGAACAATTAGTCGATATCCTTGCGTTCTGCTTGATGCCAAACCATTACCATCTCATGGTACAACAACGGGTGGAAAATGGCATCACGATGTTTATGCGTAAACTTGGCACAGGATATACGAATTACTTTAATACAAAAAATGATCGGGTGGGACCCCTTTTCCAAGGGAAATTCAAATCTGTTCTCATTGAACGGGAAGCGCATTTTATCCACCTCCCGCACTACATACACCTCAACCCGCTTGACCTCAAGGATCCTGAATGGCGCAACGGAACCGTCAAAAATCCAGAAAAGCTCCTTGCGTCCCTCGCTTCATATCGTTGGTCCAGTTTACCTGACTATCTTAACACACCAAACTTTCCAACAGTAACCAACAGAAAGTTTCTTACGGAATGTATCGGCAGGTCTCACGATTTTCAATCCGCGATGCAGGATTGGATACGCACACCGAATTTCGACTTTGTCCAAAAAGTCACCTTAGAATAAACCCCGTATCATTAGTATTGAATTAGTATTGAAGTGAGACTTCAATAGGGTCTATTTTATGCGGTGGCCGCCGAATTGGTTGCGGAGCGCGGAGAGGATTTTACCCGTATAGATCGGACTGCGCTTTGATTTTATTCTAAAATCAAACGCGCCTTTGATAATCGGCGTCGGGATCTTTAATTTTTTTGCCGTTTTGACAGTCCATTCGCCCTCGCCCGTGTGACCCACTGTACCCGATATCTCTTTCAGATCCTCACCATATGCCTCGTACGCCGCGCGGAGCCATCCCACAAGGCGCGACTCAATCACGCTGCCATTATTATACACATCGGCCGTTTTCTTCAGATCAAACTTAAACGGCGATTTTTTCAGGAGCGCAAATCCTTCGGCAAGCGACTGCATCATGCCGTACTCAATGCCGTTGTGGACCATCTTGGCAAAGTGTCCCGCACCCGCGGCACCAAGCCGCGCATATCCTCCTTCAAGCGCAAGATCGTAAAACAAATGCTCGTATTTTTGAAAATCTTTCTGCTCGCCGCCGATCATGAGACACGCCCCGTGACGCGCGCCACCGGGGCCGCCCGAAACCCCTACATCAAGGAAACGAATGCCTAGGGACTTAAGTTTCTTTGCGCGGCGCCGCGTATCTTCATAAAACGAATTGCCGCCGTCAATCACTGTATCCCCGCGCGATAAATATTTTATAAGTCCTGCGGCACCGAAAAGCGCATCATCTACCGCGTCCCCCGCAGGCACCATGAGCCACACCGCGCGCGGACGCGGCAGACGGCGCACGAGATCTTCAAGATCGCGCGCGGATGCCGCTCCGTGTCGAGCGACTCGCTCGGTCTGTGTATGATCCCTATCGTAGGCCACTACGCGCCATCCTTTTTCGCAGAGCCGCTCGGCCATATTGCCGCCCATTTTGCCCAGGCCCACCATGCCGATCTCGCGCGTCCCATCGGCAGGTACCGCCGCCGATGGATGCGCGGCATCCTGTGCCACAGGCTCATCCGTATCCGGCCGATACGACAAAAGCGGCACAAGGTTTTTGCGCCATGCATCCACGATCGGGTCCGTGAAGCGCCACATCTCGCGCACCTCCTCGGTGCTTACAAAAAGCGTCTGATCTCCGGTGATACAGTCAAGCAGAAGTTTTTTATATTCCTCCACGTACTGCGCGCGCTTGGTGCTCCCGCGCAGGAGAAACGTCAGCGTCCGCTCTTCCAAGTCATACGCAAATCCGGGCTTCTTGGACCAGAAGTGGATTGAAATCCGTTCCTCGGGCTCAAGCGACAGAATAATTTTATTGCGATAGTGCTCGCTCCGTCCCAGCGGACAGAGGCACGGCGTCAGATGCCGAAACGTAATTACCATTTCTTTCTGCCGCTCATGCATACGCTTGCCGCTCTCAAGGGTAAAGCGCACGCCCTTCCAGCGGGCGGAAGCGACAGACGCGTCCGTCCGGAAATATGTCTCGGTATCGGAATCCGGAGCAACACCACGGATCGCGCGATATCCCTCATACTGCGCACGCACGCTTGTCTCTACGATCTCTTTGCGAGAGGGCGTCGCAAGCGCGCGCAAGACTGCGGCGCGATTGCGTCGTAGGGCGGATGCGCCGAAATTTTCCGGCCGATCCATTGTAATTAGCGCCATCATCTGCAGAAGATGATTCTGCCCGACATCGCGCAACGCCCCTACGCCGTCATAAAAAGTCCCCCGCTCCTCAACGCCAAGATTCTCCCAGAGCCGGACATCAATCCGCTCTATGGTCTCGCGGCTCCAGTTGCGCTCAAAGAGATTGTTGGAAAAACGGAACGCAAGGATATTTTGCACCATCTCCTTGGCAAGATAATGGTCAATCCGGTAAATCTGCTGTTCATGAAAAAGAGACGCGAGAAGCTCGTCCAGTTCGCGCGCGGTTTTGGCATCGCGGCCAAACGGCTTTTCTACAATGATCCGCGCCCATCCCGCGTCGTCGCTCTCCGAGGTGCCGATGCCCGAGCGCGCGATGTTATTGAGTACGGTCTCATACATATCCGGTGTTACCGCAAGATAGAAAAGCCTGTTTGCCCGCGCACCGGATGCGCGCTCTATCTCTTCAATCTTTTTCTTGAGATCAAGATACGCTTCTTTCTTATCAAAAAAACCCTGCACATATGTGAAGGTGTTGATAAAAGCCGTATCGGTACCCGTGGCGCGTGATGTTGCGCGGTGCGTGGCAACCATCGTGTCCACGGATGCTCGAAATGCTTCCTCGCCCAAATCGCGCCGTGAGAAACCGATCACGGAAAAAGACGGGGGGAATTTCTTTTCACGGAAGAGGTGCCAGAGCGCCGGAACTATTTTCCTGCGTGTCAGATCGCCGGTGGCCCCAAAAATGACGAGTATCGTGGGAGTTGTAGGCATAGAAAAAAGGACCTCGGCTCTAGAGGATGCCAAACAGCCACGACACCGGCACAGAGCCAGGACAAGGCCTGACTATTGCTTCTTGCCGAGAATCTTGAACATCTTCGTGCCGCAGACGGTACACGTCCCCGTCATTGCACGACGCTCCTGGCCGCCCTTGCCCTTCATGGCAACTTCCTTGGCGTCCTTCATCTCGCGCTTTTCGCGACACTTTACGCAATATGCTTCATTCATGGAATCCATGATACCCCCTCCCGTAGAAAATAGCAAATGCGACCAAATGCCCATGAGAAAAAGGAGGTTTCCATTTTGCTCGTTTCAAAATTCCGATTGGAATTTATCTTACTCCGACCATAACAAGTACCGGAGTCGGTTTTATTGAATGTGAGCCGTGTGCATTGTACAAACTTACATTCCCGCCCACGATCGGTATTTTGAATTTTTTACATCGCGCCGTGAGCGCGTCAATTGTTTCAGAGAACGCACCAATCGAATCTTTGGGATGTCCAAAATTGAGGCAATTAGTGATACCAAGAGGAGTGGCTCCGAGTGAGCGGATTTGCTTGTAGCAAAGGTCAAACGAGTGCTCAATGCCTCGCGCCGGAGTACGGTCAGATAATCCCTCGTCCGAACTCCACGCAATGACGACTTCCTTTCCGATTTCGGGAACATCAAGAATGGCGTAATGGCCGGGTTTATTCGGACCTTTGAGTGTTCGTACGCCAACCATCCAATCGTATTGATGCCAAATGTTTTGTGTAATCCGGTACGAGGCCTTTTGATGTTTTGTACCCTGTGATTTCCACGATTTCGCATCCCACTCTTCCCGCACATCAGGAAAAATCTCGACAAACTCCATCGGCAGAACGATATTCTTCTTGCTCGACGTATCATAAACAATCGTATACTTCCCATCATTCGTTATTGTGCCAATGACGCGGGCTTCTAAATCCCATCGCTTGAACACTTGCAAAATTTCCTTTCGATATTTTTTGTGTCCGACAATAAGCATTCGTTCTTGCGATTCTGAAAGCAACATTTCAACAGGAGACATTTTTTGAGCTTTTGTCGGCACTCGATTCAGATACACTTTTGCGCCGAGATTTTTCCGAATTTTCTTGCGCCCTCGCAAAACAACTTCCGAGGTTGAGCACAATAATCCCGCCGCGCCCATATCTTGCATCCCTTCAATCCACTTTGTATCTGCCAACTCGCAACACGCCTCCAAAAGCAATTTCTCAAGAAACGGATCGGCTTCTTGAACTGCGGATTCGTTGTGAGTATCTAAATTGACCGAGGCCATCTGCGCACCGCCGACTCCGTCTCTCCCCGTACGTGCGCCCACGTAAATCAGATCGTTCCCCGGCGTAAGTGCTCTTCCATAAATAATTTTATTTATCCTAACGAGACCGAATGCCGCGACATTTACCAGGCAATTATGATTATAGGTACTGTCAAAATATAAATCACCACCGACGACCGGAACTCCAACGCAATTTCCATAATCAGAGATGCCGCGCACGACCTCGGGCAAAAGACGGCGTGCACGGGCGTCGGTACCAAACCGAAGAATATCCAATAACGCGATTGGGCGCGCACCCATAGTGAAGATGTCGCGCAGAATACCTCCCACACCCGTTGCCGCGCCGTGATAGGGCTTGATGAATGAAGGATGGTTATGGCTTTCAATACGCATCGCAAGCGCCCATCCCTTTCCAAGGTCTACGATTCCGGCATTTTCACCAGGACCCTGTATGACGTGCGAGCCCGTCGTATGGAGCTTTGAAAGAAATCTTTTCGTGCTCTTATAGCTCGTGTGCTCGCTTGCCATCGCCTCGGCAAGTATTTTTGGTATTTCAGTTTTTTGCGACATATTTTTCTATTGCTCGCATAAAATATCTTGCGTCCGGCGAGCGTTCCGGATGTGGCATCATGCCAAAAATGGTTTTTTCCTTATTGCTCACTCCCGCGATATTTGCCACCGAACCATTTGGATTGAACTTTGCATACTTCAAAAATATTTGCCCGTTTCGCTCAAGTTTTTCTCGTTCATTTTTTGAGACCACATATTTACCGTATCCGTGAGCAACCGGAATCGTGAATGATTTTTTCAGCATTGACTTGTCTCTAAAAAATGAATTGCCGACTATTTTGCAGGCAACATAATCACAGAAAAATTTCTTGGAATCATTGCGGAGTAGTTTGCCCGGCAAAAGCCTTGCTTTTACAAGAATTTGAAAACCATTGCAAATACCCAGAATTGGCGTGCCGGAACGGGCGGCTTGCCTAATTGCTTTTAGCACAGGAGAACGTACAGCAAGAGCGCCGGGGTCAATACGATAACGTCCCGTCGCTCTTGTGTAGAGACGATCTCCAAAAGCAAAGCCGCCCGGCAATACCAAGAGGTCATAGCGCGGTAGTTTTATTTCTCGGTACCAAACAAACTCCGCGCTATGTCCGGATCCTTTGAAAAAATTGAGCGCATCAAAATCACAATTTGAGCCGGGGAACCTCACAACGCCGACTCTTAGTTTTCTTTTGCGATTCTTCACTTTTTCAGTTTAGCAGTTTCGACCGCGATTTTGAAGCGAAACCGGCGTAGTGTCCCCCTTGTGCCGTCCAAGTGAATTCGCGCCGTCCATGTATAGCGCAAGGCCAAGCGAGAAATCCTCTCTTCGGAAGGATATTTCGGTGACGCGCGTAAAATCAAAATCGGAAAGAGAGTTCTGGTGGACGTAGAAGAAATCGCGCCTTCCAGCCACTTCATTATCAGCTTACCCCGTACCAAACTCATTTGTGGGCGTGCCAGGGATTGAACCTGGGACCTTTACATTATCAGTGTAACGCTCTACCACTGAGCTACACGCCCCGAAACAGCTTTCGCGTTAGCGTACCAAAAAAAGACGTGCGTCGCAACCGTCCCGATTAAAAGGACATCCTACGGTGCTACGTCATAAATCCGTCCGATAGTCCCGTCAAATTGAGTCCCCGGAGGGCCATACTCCGTCTCGGCGGCACAGATATGCGGCGTCCCCGCAAGACTTGCGGCAATACGAGAATTGCAATTCCTGTCGGCTTTCAGTGCTATATGCGTATTGTCTTCCAAAATGGCTCCGAGGTGATAGACGCGTCGCGGCGGGAATTCTTCCGCAGTATAAAGATAGCAGTCGGGTACGAGGCTCGGATCGCGCGGCACGGCAATCATGAATCCTCTCCGGACAAGCTCCTCTAGGCCATACGCATGCGTGGCATCGCACAAAGGACTCGCGGGCGGATACTCCTGCGGCACGCGAGAGCCGAAATAAAGCTCAAGCGCGCTTTGTATCTGCTTGATATCGCCAACCCGATGCGCATCGCGCGCTTTGATACGTGCGGTATTGAATGCCGTCATGATAATCGCCGCCATGATGCCGATAATACCGACCGCTATCATAGCCTCCACTACGGTAAATCCCTGCGGCACATTCCGCCTCCCGGATGAGAAAAGCTTCATGCCGTCCATCATAAGATATTTCAAGCCTTTCGCCAAACCAAACCCAATCGCAATCATAACAAAGACCACTCACACGAGCGGTCTTTGACTATACGTCCTTTCAGCTGTTCCGACGGTCTCAACTTGATGCTCCTCGCCCCGTTAGATATTTCTATCACCCGAGACGAGCCCCAGATACGTTTCCATATCTAACGGGGCGAGACCAACGCATATTCCCATTATGAAAATGAGACCGACCTTTAGGGTATCTGTCCGAGAACCGTGAGGTTCAATCGGCGCTTACCTACAGAAGAGTGATCTTCCATATCTTGGACACCGATATAATCGGAAGACTAAAGTTCCCTAAAAGGAAATGGTCAGTTTGCTGAATGACAACGAGGCAAGAAAACGTCCGCTGTACTACGTGAGAGATGAATTAAAGATGAATAATAAAAGACCTTATATATCAGCATAGATCTGGTGCGAGTTGTATTCAAGCTCTGGGAGGTGATGTTTTCTTTGCTGGGCAATTTTCCGTCTATTCTCGTTCCTTCGCATTCGTCTATCAAGTTGACAACTCCCCTATCTCATAACAAACACTACCTAGATCACCCCTCAAGTGTACCGGGATGAGGTGGACACGGAAAGTAGGGAAATCGTGCGGGAAGAGACAAAAAGAAACGCTCTCGTGGACTATTTCCTAACTGGATTTATCTCAAAAGTATTATGGTCTTTCTCAAATCTAATCTTATGCAAATCAAAAAACCCATCCTCTCCCAGTAGTGCGCCGAAGTTTCGGGTTTCAATAAAGCTAACGGGGATTTTAATTTTACCCAGATGTTCAGCTTGGACTTCCAATTCCGTGGTAAACGCTTCTGTCCCTCCGACAATTCCGTCCATCCTCCCCCTTAGGGCTCGGGAAAGATCAATTTCAAGATACTTGGCAATCTCCATATTCAATAAGGTTCTGTCAGCGCCAGAATCCAAAAGGGCCAGTTCTTTATGGGTGCCATTTGGACCAAAAATCGTTATTTCGATCATTGGTCTCTTAACGAATTTTCCTGCCTCGTCGGGTGGATAAGAGGTATAGCTATACTTCATCGCTAAATGGAGCGAAGCCGCTCGGAAGAACTCTATGAAAGATAACTTTCTCTCTGTCTGTCTTCTTTAGCTTATTAGCAGTCATTTCTAGGGTATCGCCACTGGAAAGAACACTCTTGTAGTCAGGAGATAGGGCAACCCATTTATTCTTGAACTTATCTAAAAGTTTTGATAAGTCTGGTTTGGCAATTATAGCTTCCATAGATAGTAAGTTATCTTGTTTAATACTCCTGAAAACTATAAGGATGGTATAGTAAAAGTAGCATCAATTTGTCCACAAGTCAACTTGGCTTAAGTCGCCTTTTGATGGACATTTCTGAAGGTTGATGCGACAAAAATCTTCCCGCTTGTTGAGAGCGCTTTGCCCTCGGTATGCTTGAGGGGCAATACGATCTTCTGCACGCGCGTCCGTGCGCTGCTCCTATGCCCGTGCGTCCTGCTCTAACCCAGAATCGCCTCTGG
>MHQM01000039.1 GCA_001820655.1 Candidatus Sungbacteria bacterium RIFCSPHIGHO2_02_FULL_52_23 | reverse complement strand
GGATCGCGTCATCGTGCCGAGCAGGTATCTTGCGGGGATCGTGGCAGGATGGGGTATCGCGCCAGAGAAGATTGAAGTCATTTATAATGCATGCGAGATCCCGCGTGCCTTGCCTGCGCGGGAGGATGCGCGTGCGTCGCTCGGACTTTCCGGTACGGTGATTATTTCGGCGGGCCGTCTTGTCCCGTGGAAAGGATTTTCAGTGCTGATTGATGCGGTTGCGGACATGAAAGAAGAAATACCGGATGTGTCTCTGGTGATTGCGGGATCCGGCCCTGAAGAAAATAATATCCGGCAGAAAATCGCCGCGCGCGGAATCGCGCCTCGCGTGCGCCTTGCAGGAGCGATTTCCCGCGAGATGCTTTTATCGTATTTTGCCGCAGGAGATGTATTTGTGCTCAATTCAGGCTATGAGGGGCTGTCGCATACTCTGCTTGAAGCCGTGGCTGTGGGGCTTCCTGTGATTGCGTCGCGCATCGGCGGCAATCCCGAGGTCATAGGGGATGACGCACGCGGTACTCTGATAGAGTATAATAATCTTGAGCAGTTGAAAGCCGCGATACGGAAAACAGTCGCCAAAACTCCTATGGCGGCTCCCATCCATGATTGGCCGTACACCAAAGAGCGCATGATAAAAGAAACAGTACAAGCCCTCAAGAATCTATGAAGGTTTTGATGATCAGCGCGGATCCCCGCGTGAAAATCCCCGGCAGTGAGAGTGCTACGAGGATGGCGGACTATGCGCGTCTTTTTGACGCGCTGTATATCGTCGTGCTGTCTCGCGGGCGTATCATACAGGCGTGGCGCGAAGCGCGTGCTTTGAGAGGAGAATATGATCTGATCACCGCGCAGGGCGCGGATGAAACCGGTATGTTTGCATATGTGCTATCGCGCATGAGCGGCGTCCCATTTCACCTGCAGATACATACCGATGTCATGAGTCCGTGGTATCGCCGTGCGTCATGGAAAGAGCGCATGCGGTATATGTGTGCGCTGTTTTTAATTCCGCGGGTATCGTGTCTACGCGTTGTGAGTCATCGGATTCGTCGTTCATTGCTACAACCTACCTGCCTACCGGACAGGCAGGCAACCTACAACCTACAACCTGAAAAAATCTTCGTATTGCCGATTTTTACGGATGTCTCTAGGTTCATGGCGTCAGTACCGGATCCGGCCACCGAGAAACGCTTTCAAGACTATGATTTTAAAATGATCGCGGCCGGAAGATTTGTGGAAAAAGAAAAGAATTTTTCTTTGCTGATTGATATGATGCGTGACTTTGTAAAGATATGCCCGAAAGCGCTTCTCGTCATTGTAGGCGAAGGACCGGATAACGCGAATTATGAATTAGGAATTAGGAATTATGGATTGACGAAAAATATCATCATTGAGCCGTGGCGTGATGATCTGGCATCTTTTTATAAATCGTTTGATCTCTTTCTTTTATCATCGCGGTATGAAGGATGGGGAAGGGCAGTAATTGAAGCCATGGCCGCGGGGCTTCCCGTCGTCATGACCGATGTCGGGCTTGCCGGAGAAGTTGTCCGCGATCACGAAAATGGGCGTGTCGTGCCTGTCGGGGATATTAAGGCATTTGGCACGGCTGTCGCAGAGATTTGGCGCGACCCGGGACTTCGCGGTCGTATGGCAAATAAAGCCCGCGAAACATCTGCGGGTCTGTACCCGGAAACGCGTGAGGAGTATCTTATGTTATATAAGAAGAGTTTGGAATCCTGCTTTTCATGAAGTTACTCATCGTAACCCAGGCGGCCGATCGCGAAGATACCAATCTTGGCGCGTTTTACTACTGGTTTGAATTGCTTGCGCGGCACGCATCGTCCGTGACGATCATCGCGTCGCGCGTAGGCACGACGGATTTCCCGTCAAACGTGGAGGTCTATTCGCTCGGCAAAGAAAAGGGATACGGGAAACTTCGGCGCCTCTGGCGGTTTTGGGTATTTTTTGCGCGCCACTTTGCGCATTCTGATGCGGTGCTGTTCCATCAGATTCCCGAGTTTGCGATCGCCGCTTTTCCCTTTATCGTCGGACGCAAGCAGACGACGGCTCTGTGGTATGCGCATGGAGGAGTGTCGTGGCGTCTGCATCTGGCCGAGCGCCTTGTGGATCATGTCGTGACGTCCTCGGAAGCGGGATTCCGATTGCCGTCCAAAAAAGTCCATCATGTGGGACAGGCGATCAATACGGATCTCTTTTCTCTCGCCCCCCACCGTCCTGTCTCAAAAAAGAATCCTCTGAGCTTTGTGAGCGTCGGCAGGCTTTCACCGGTCAAGGATTATGAGACCATCATCAATGCGACAGCTCTCCTGCGCGATACATGGGACCGCGCATGGACGCTGACGCTTGTCGGCAGTCCCATCACGCCGGGCGATTTTGCGTATGCCGAGAAAATCAAGGCATTTGTCCGTGAAAAGAATCTTGAAGACCGTATTCAGTTTTTAGGCGATCGGCATTATTCGGAAATACCCGGCATCTTGAAAGACCATGACATCTTTTTAAACGCTTCGCGCACAGGCTCTCTTGATAAGGCAGTGCTTGAAGCCATGGCATGCGGCCTTTCGGTGCTGACGTCAAACGACGCGTATCGCGCGATCCTGCCCGCGCAGTATTTTATTGACCGTCCGAGTGCGGAGGAGTTTGCGGCGCGTATCAAAACTTTGAGTAAAGAAAAGCGTCCTGTGGCAGAGCTTCGCGATATTGTGGTGCGGGATCATGCGCTTGACCGGATGGTGGAGACCATGGCGCATCTCCTTGCGCGTCCGGTATGACTTCTCTTATGCCGCGCGGAATAAAAATTTATTATGTCGCAAATGCGCGTCTGCCGACTGAAAAAGCGCATGGCATCCAGATCGCCAAGATGTGCGAGGCGCTTATTGAGGCGGGAGCCGACGTGGAAGTGATCGCGCCAAGACGCGCTACGGATGCCCGAAGTTTAAAAGATTTCTACGGCTTGCGCGTGGATGTCCCTATAACGCGTCTCCCGACTCTGGACTGGTATGGCAGGGGCAGGATCGGATATTGGATCAGCTCTTTTGTCTTTATGTTCGCATACCGTACGTATCTGCGGCCAAAAAGAAGGGAGCGTGCCATACTATGGGCAATTGATGTAGATCAATTTTCTTTTCTCTTCGTGCCGTTTCTCGGGATTCCGTATATCGCGGAGATTCATGATGCAAAACAGTGGTCTCTCCCGTTTCAGGCGCTGTTCCGGCGTGCCGTGGCGATCGTTGTCATCAATTCTGCGGTTCGGGATGCGCTGATACGGGCATTCGGAATCTCCGGAGACAAGATCACTGTCCAGCCAAACGGTATTGATCTTGCGATGTTTGCGCCGGATAAAGACAAAGCTGCGGCGCGGCGCGCGCTCGCCTTGCCTGCGGAAGATCGGATTGCTTTGTATGCGGGGAAGTTTTATTCATGGAAAGGACTTGAGACGATGATAGATGCGGCCTCACTTCTTGCGGCTGATGCGAGAGTTTACACGGTGGGGGGAGACGCCGGAGAACTTAAAAAAGTGACGGGGCGCGAGCTCCCCGCCAATCTGACTGCGGCAGGAGCTCGCGAGTACAGAGAGATGCCCATGTGGCTTGCGGCAGCTGATGTCCTGCTTCTCTTCGGAACCAAGAAAAACGATTACTCGTATTTGCATACGTCGCCGATGAAGCTTTTTGAGTATATGGCGTCCGGCGTGCCGATCGTGGCTTCCGCGACACCGGCAAACCGCGCACAAGTGACCGAAGCCGAAGTATTTTTTTATGAGCCTGACAATGGCGAGTCGTGTGCCGAGACGGTACGGTATGTGCTGTCCCATCCGGATGAAGCGCTGGCACGTGCCGGGCGCGCGCGGGAGAGTGTAGCGGGGTTTACATGGGAGAAACGCGCCAGACGCATCCTTGCAGCAGCCGGAATGCAGAATTTTTTATGAAAATAGGCATTATTTTGGATCCGTACGGAGAAAAACAACCCGCAGGCCTTGGCCGCGCGCTGATGGATATTGTGCGCGCAATGATTGCAAGCGCCCCCGGAGATGAGTTTCTGATATTCACAAAAGGTACGGTGCCCACCCGGCCGGAATTCCCCGGACACAACTGGTCGCATCATCCGCTCGGCGGAGGACTGTTCTGGCGCGACCGCGGTATCGCCCGCGCTCCCCGCGCGGACGTGTATCTGTATTACACGCCGATCATGCCGATAGTTGTGCATCCCGGAAAGTCCGTTGTGATCGCGCTTGATTTTGCGTATCTTGCGATGCCGGCGCGAGGATTTGGAGAGCGTTTCCAGAGATATTTTCTGCGTCTCCGCCATGCCTTTGCTTTGAGAAGTGCTGACGCGGTTATCGCGGTTTCGGAAGCGACCAAAAAGGATACCGTCCGTTTTTTCGGGATTGCGGAGGATAAGATACGCGTCGTACCTTTGGGATTTAATCCTGTATGCGATACGCCCGAGGAGACTGTGGATACGCCCGAAAAGTTCTTTTTGTTTGTCGGTGTCATGAAGGAGCGAAAAAACGTTCTTGCGATCATCAAGGCATTTGAAAGATTTTCTTCGCGCCATCCTGATTATCATCTTCTGCTTGCGGGCAAAGCGGAAGGGGAGTACGCAGATCGTCTGCGGCGCGAGGCGGCACAGGGAAGCGCCCGCGATAGGGTACGTTTTCTTGGATATCGTTCTGACGGTGAAATCGCGTATCTATATCGCCGTGCTACGACACTCGTCTATCCAAGTATGATTGAAGGCTTTGGCTTGCCGGTACTGGAAGCAATGGCGTGCGGCACGGCGGTCATCACGTCCCGCGCGTCATCGCTTGCGGAGCTCGCGGGGGACGCGGCACTGCTCGTGGATCCGGAGAAGATGGAGGAGATTACCGATGCAATGGAACGCATCGCGGCCGATCCGCGCGTGCGATCGGATCTCATTATGCGCGGGAGCGCGCGCGCCCGCGAATTTACATGGCCGAAAGCCGCTCAAGGAGTTCTCTTGGTACTGCATACGCTGGTATGAAAATCTGTTTTCTTACGCATAATGTACGGCAGGATAATGGCGCGGGAGTATTTTCCCGCAGGCTTATCAAAGGCGCTCAAGACGAATTCGGTAGCGATGCGGTCGCGGTCGTGACGTCGGCTCCCGCGGGAGAGCCGTATGAGACAGCACTTCTGCGCCCCGGCGCGCTGTCGTTGCTTATGGCACTGCCGCGGATACGAAGCATAATACGGACATGCGACGTGGTGCATGCGCTTGATGTGTTTCCCTACGGCCTGGTTGCCGTGCTTGCATCTCTTGGTATGGGCAAAAGAGTCATCATTACCGCCACCGGCAGTAATTCCATCATACCGCTCTATAGCGTACTGCATCGTCCCCTGGTCGCATGGGCATACCGCCGCGCGGATCATCTTACCGCGATCAGCGCGTTTACCCGCGATGAAGTCTTAAAGAAAGTCCCGGATCTTACGATTGAGGTTCTGAATCACGGCGTGGATGCGGATTTTTTTGCCCGTGCCGATGGCGCGCATTACGACGTATCGCAGTTCAAGCCGTATATCCTCGGCGTAGGACAGTTGCGTTGGCGCAAAGGGTATCACTTGAGCATCAAGGCATTTGCCAAAGTAAAAAAACAGTTTCCGGAGCTCTCCTATGTGATCGTGGGGAACAGATTTGCCGACGACTACTATGGGCGCCTGCGGCGCGTCATCCGCGAGGAAGGATTGGAGGGATCGGTCGTGATGCTGGAAGACGTGGATACGCGCGAAAAGCTTGCGGATGTCTACCGCAGAGCGGAGCTCTTTTGCCTGTTTTCGCAAAATGTTGGCCACGATGTGGAAGGATTCGGGCTTGTGTTTCTGGAAGCCGCGGCGGCCGGACTTCCTGTCGTCGGAAGCAAAAACTGCGGCATTGATGACGCGGTGCGCGAAGGCGAAAACGGCATACTTGTCGCGACGCGCAGTCCGGACGATTTTGCGTCCGCAATACTTGCGATTTTGGGAAATCCCGACAAGAAAAAAGCGATGGTATCCTCATCGCTTGCTTTTGCCCGAATCATGACGTGGGACCACAAGATCGCGCGCTATATTGAGCTTTATCGGAAACTCATCAGTACGAATACTACAGGAGATTTTTGAATTCAGCCTATACTTACGATCGTAAGTATAGGCTGAATTGGTATCGGGAAGAGAAGGACGTCCTGCCGGCTCACTTCACGAGCGTGATTTCTATGTTGTAGGCGGGGAAAAGGCGCGAGGGAGCGGTAGATTCATAGATTTCCTGCGAGCGGGGCGATAGGTTGGCGAGCCACTCCACGATGCGGTTGTAGGCATAGATGCGCGAGCTTCGCTCAAATGTGATGCGCCGCGAGGCGATACGTTCAAACGCGAAATCAAAATAATATGCACGTTCTCTTTTAAGCGCGGAGTTTTTTACGAAAAAATCAAACGTGTTTACCGAGAAGAGTCTTTTGTGCGTCGGATCTATAAAATTGTGCTTTGACGTGAAATGCGGCACGCGGATACGGAGCAGTCCGCCTGGTGCCATGATGCGATGAATATCGCGCAATACCGGCGCATAGTCCAGGTGCTCCAGTATGTCGCGGCAGAGGATTTCCTCAAACTGCCCGTCGGGAAAAGGGAGGGGGAGTGCGGCGATATCATGCACGATATCCACTCCCGGCAGATGTGACGAATCAAGATTGACCCAGTCCGGTTTGATATCGGTCCCGCATCCGAGATTCAATTTCTTTGCATCTTTCATTGGAGACAATCATGCCATAAAAACATACGTTTCGCAAACGACAAATGTTGCGTTTTATGGAGCGGAGGATTATAGTGTACCCACTATGGGTGCCTACGATGTCCCGTTTTATTCGGACAAATTTTATGATCACAAGGCGCGGTGGATACACTATTTCCACCAGATTCGCGCGGTAGCCGATGAAGTGCGAAAAAGCGGCGGCGACTTGGAAAAGTGGTCTGTGTTGGAGATCGGCCCCGTGCACGGGCTTGTAACACAGTACCTGCGCAAATTCGGAGTGAAAGTGACGACGCTTGATTACAAGCCGGAGTACAAACCCGATGTGATAGGGGATGTGCGTGCACTGCCGTTTCCGGACGATACGTTTGATATGGCTTTTGCGTGCGAGGTGCTTGAGCATATGCCGTTTGAGGATACTTTGAAGGCTCTCGGAGAGATGCGGCGCGTCTCCCGGCGCACGGTGCTCATATCGGTGCCTGATGCCCGTAGGACTCTGATGGGTCTGCGCCTGAAACTGCCGCTGATCAAAGAACTGAATGTGTCTGTCCGCTGTCCCGCGTTTACCCGCCAGATTGTAACGACCGAGCGGGGACATCACTGGGAGATCGGAAAAATCGGGTCTCCTTTGAGGCGTGTACGCAAGGCATTTGCGGATGTTGGATTCCGAATCGTGCGGAGCGGGCCTCTCCCCGATACGCCGTGCAATCACTATTTCCTGCTTGAGAAGATACCGGTGCAAGAGCAGTCATGAAAAAGAAAAAGGCATTTATTACCGGTATCGCGGGGCAGGACGGCTCATACCTTGCCGAATTGCTTTTGGATAAAGGCTACGAGGTGCACGGCCTTCTGCGCCGCGTTGCGGTGGAAGACCACCGCGAGCGGCTGTCGCGTCTGCAAGGCTCTGCCGGCAAAATCCGCCTGCATGCGGGCGACGTGTCCGATTACCCGACGGTATGGCGCCTGATTGCCATGATCAAGCCCGATGAAGTGTATCATCTTGCCGCGCAAAGTTTCGTCGGTGAGTCGTTCAGAGACCCCATTTCTACAATGCGGATCAATATTGATGGTACTGCATATCTCTTGTCCGCAATCAAAGAACTGCATCCTTCCTGCAGATTTTATTTTGCCGCGACCAGCGAAATGTTCGGACGCGTCCTGACATCTCCCCAAAATGAAGAGACGCCGTTTAATCCGGTTTCGCCCTATGGCATCTCCAAGCTCGCATCGTTTTATCTGGTGCGGATGTATCGCGAAGGATACGGGCTTTTTGCCGTGTCGGGTATTTTGTTCAACCATGAATCTCCGCGCAGGGGCCATGAATTCGTGACACGCAAGATCACGCATACCGCGGCCCGCATCAAGCTCGGTCTTGAAAAAGAACTGCGTCTTGGGAATCTTGACGCCAAGCGCGATTGGGGATTTGCAGGGGACTATGTGGAGGCGATGTGGCTGATGCTCCAGCAGAAAACGCCGCGCGATTTCGTCATCGGGAGCGGGGAGACGCACACGGTACGCGAATTTGTGGAGGAGACGTTCAAGCGCCTCGGACTTGACTGGAAAAAATACGTGAAGATAGACAAGGCCTTTTTTCGTCCTGTGGACGTGCACACGCTTCTTGCCGATTCGAGGCGCGCCCGCCGCGAGCTTCACTGGAAACCGAAGACCGGTTTCCGGGCGTTGATAAGGATGATGGTTGATTCCGATTTGAAGCTTGCTCGGGAGCATACCGCGAAATGAACGTTGCTATCATTGTCCGGCGGCTCAACGTAAAAGGCGGGACCCAGCGCCAGGCTTTGAATTTGGCGCAAGAGCTTCGCAGGCGCGGCCACGCGGTTACCCTGTATACATTTCTGCTGTCTCCTGCGGATTGCTATCCGGAACTTTTGGAGGGACTGAAAGTCGTAGCCCTCGGGACGTATCCGAGCAGTGGCGTGCTTAGCGATTTCACCGAAAATCGCGCGGCGCGCATGCTTGCAGGAGCGATTGATCACAAAACCGATATCTTGAATCCGCATGATCAGGTGGCGTACAAAGTCGCGGCGTACTTCAAAAAACGCGTACGCGTCATACCCTCTGTCTGGATGATGAATGACGTGCCGACGCGTCTCCGCGCCGAGGAGCGGCTCAAAGAAGCGAAACCCGATACTGTTATTCCGTGGTATAAGCGCCTGATGCATCGTCTGCTTGACTGGTATGATCGCAAAGTATTTATCGCAGGACAGGATGTGATTTTGGCGCTTGATGAGCGGGATCGCGGCTGGGCTGAAGATGAATTCGGCAAGCAGGCGCATGTGATCCGAAGTGGTGTTTCCTATGAGCAGTTTCCGTACCGTAGGAGAGTATCCGCAAGGACGCCGCCGCGTCTCCTGATGGCAGGGATTTTTTTCCCGCACCGCAGGTTTGAAGACGGGATAGAGGCGGTGGAACTGCTACGCGGGCAGGGGATCCCTGCCGAACTTACCATCGCAGGCGATACCGGATCGGATCGCGAGTATGCGCAGAAAATAAAAAAGCTGATCAGCGAGCGAGGACTTGAGGAGGTAGTGCGACTTGCAGGCAAAGTTTCCGATGAGGAACTTGTCCGCATGTATCGGGAGCATGACATTTTCCTTTTCCCGAATCATCTCCAGTCCTGGGGGCTTGCGGTTTTTGAGGCGATGAGCTCCGGAGTACCAGTCGTGGTCTCCCAGACTGCAGGAGCGGCGGAAGTGCTTGCAGATCGCGACACCGCGTTGATTGTCCCGCCGAAGAGTCCTTCGGCGATCGCGGCGGCGGTGGCAGTACTCGTGCAAGACCCAGCACTCTTTGCGCATATGAGCGAGGGCGGCCGCGCGTTTGTGGAGAGTCGTATGTCATGGAGCCGTTTTACCGACGATATGGAGAAATTTTTTCTGATGGCATCAAAAAAGCATGAATAGGGAAATAGAAGGAACTATTCTTGTCGCCGGAGGAGCGGGTTTTATCGGATCAAACTTTATCCGGAGGATTCATCGCGCGCATCCCGAAGTCCGTATCGTGAATTTTGACAAGCTGACATATGCTGGCAATGTCGGAAATCTTGCGGACATTGCGCACGACTCGCGATATATATTTGTCCGCGGGGATGTCGCCGACCGCGGAGCGCTTGCAAGTGTATGTGCGGAGCACCGGCCGGATTATGTGATCAACTTTGCCGCCGAATCGCACGTAGACCGCAGTATTCATGGAGATGCGGAGGAATTTATGCGTACCAACGTGCATGGCGTTTTTGTCCTGCTTGAAACGATGCGGCGCTCTCCGCAGGTGAAGAAATTCGTGCAGGTAAGCACCGATGAAGTATACGGCGATCTGCCGCTGGATTCAGGAAATAAGAAATTTGTTGAGGAAAGCGGTCTGCGTCCCAACTCTCCCTACGCTTCATCAAAAGCCGCAGGTGATCTCCTGTGTCGTGCGTATTTTCGGACATTCGGCGTGCCGGTAGTGGTGACGCGGTGCGGCAATAATTACGGCCCTTATCAGTATCCGGAAAAACTCATTCCGTATTTTATTTTGCGCGTGATGGACGGGAAAAAAGTGCCTCTCTACGGCGACGGCGGGCATGTGCGCGACTGGGTTCATGTGGAAGACCACTGCGCGGCTCTGGAGCGATGTCTCCTTGCCGGGAAGCCCGGAGAGATGTATAATATCGGTGCGGGAAATGAGCGGAGCAATAAAGCGATCGCGCATTTCATACTCAAGCATTTCGGCGCTGACGAATCACGGATAGAATTTGTGGCTGATCGTCCGGGCCATGACAGGCGGTATGCGCTTGATGCCTCAAAAATAGAAAAGGAACTTGGTTGGAAATCAGTAATGAATTTTGAGGACAGTCTTGCGGATACGATTGCGTGGTATCGTACGCATCAGGACTGGATGCGGAGCGCCTGGGACCGCATTGACGCTCTGAATCCGCATATACCCCTAGCGTCCCATACAAAGTCATGAAAGGCATTATTGTTGCAGGGGGCTTGGGGACGCGTCTCCATCCTCTGACCAAAATCGTCAATAAGCATCTTCTGCCGGTGTATCACCGGCCTATGATTTCATATCCTTTGGATACGCTTGCGCGATCGGGCATCCGCGATATTCTCATCGTGACAAGCAAAGGAGCCGTTGACGCCTTCATGCGTTTTCTGGGGGACGAGATGGCGCAGGGGATCAAGCTTTCCTATGCCGTGCAGGAAAAAGATGATGGCGGCATTGCTGACGCGGTGCGCTACGGAGAGGATTTTGCGGCGGGGGACCATGTTGCCGTAATCCTCGGAGACAATATATTTGAACATCATTTTGCCGATGCGGTCGGTGCATTCAAAAAAGGCGCGGTATCTTTTTTTAAGAAGGTGCCGGATCCGCGGCGTTTCGGCGCTCCGGTATTTACCCGCGACGGCAAGACAGTGGCGAGGATTGAAGAGAAGCCTAGCCATCCAAAATCGCCGTATGCCCATACGGGTTTCTATCTTTTTGACGGACGGATATTTGATATCATCAAGACACTGCGTCCCTCCGCCCGCGGACAGCTTGAGATCGTGGATGCTACCAATGCGTACATCGCGATGAATGAGCATGATTTTCGTCTCGTGCATGGATTCTGGTCGGATGCGGGGACATTTGAATCGCTTATGCAGTCATCGCGCTGGGCCGAGAAACGAGCATCCCCCAAGCGCCCGAAGAAAAAAATAGACCTACTGATTAAATAGTTTCGTTACGAGATGTTCAGATTTCGTGCGAGACAAAGCAAAAATTATGAGACATATACGGCGTATATGTTGAATAATTTTTGCAAAGTCGTAGCCGAAATCTGGACATCGGAGTAGAATAATATTTAATCAGTAGGTCTAATAATTTTTCTAAGCATACTTCTTATATGGCGACATCTTTTGCAAAAGTGCAGGCAGAGCGTATATCCCATCTCTATCATCGCCTGCGCAATGCGTGGCCGATATGGTTTTATGTGCTCAATGCCCGTCCCCGCAGACTGTGGCGGCAGGAACGGGTACAACTTGATGCGGTACAGCAGACGATCGCCGAGACCCTTGCGCGCGACGGCATCGCCATCATTCCGCTTAAGGACATCATGAAAAGCGATGCGTTTTTCGCGGGAATGCGCGCGTATGTTGAGAAGCGTCTTGCGGATCCCGCGGTCATCGCGGAGGGCGCGCGGCGCAAAACCTTACTTGCGGAACGGAGTCAAGAGGGCAAAAAATCAGGGGGCAAATATCTCAAGGATTTCTGGGTATCATTGTTTCCTGCGGACGAGCAGGGAAAAGTGCTTTATGAAAAAGACAATCCATTCCTAAAGTTTTTGATGACGCGCCGCGTTCTTGATGTCGCGGCGACATATTTCGGATTTTTGCCCAAACTCAACAGCTTTATGTTGCAGCAGACACTCCTCGTGCCTCCGGGCGCGCCCGCGTATCTCTCCCAGCGCTGGCATCGCGATCCGGAAGACAAAAAAATGCTGAAAGTTTTTATATACATGACGGATGTCAATGATGTGGGCGCAGGACCTTTTACGTATGTGAAAGGGTCACAGCTCGGCGGACGATGGCGCCATGTATTCCCCCAGCGTCCGCCTGCGGGGTCGTATCCCCCGGAGGGGGAGGTAGAGAAGATCGTGCCGAAAAGCGATATTCAGGTATGTCTTGCGCCCGCAGGAACGGTAATTTTCTGCGATACGAGCGGCCTGCATCGCGGCGGATACAGCACGACGACCCAGCGCGTCCTGCTTCTGCCCGCATTCTCGTCGCGCGCATCCAAAAATCCGATCAATTTTCATCGGCCGGATCAGTCAGTCATTGCGGGCATGAATCCCGTGGCACAGTACGCGTTATTGCCGTAATCACGCGCGGATTTCTCATGAAAAGCCGGTATCACGTATATGGGTCAATCACGCGGGATGCGCTTCGCGGCTTGTTTAAGCATATAAAACGCCGCGATGACGGCGTCTCTCATAAAGAATATGAAAGCGTATGGAAATCATCCGATCATCGCCTGCAGAAATTTCTTTATAAGCCGCGGCCGGCATTGTATCACGGGACACCTGCGGTGATCAGGGGGCTTGATCTGCAAAAGCAGGCGATTTACGAAATGAGCGATGCGATCTCCTCATTCCGTCCCGCATCGGTGCTTGAACTCGGGGCAGGCAACGGCGCCAATCTTCTGGCGCTTGCGGCTTTGCATCCTGAAATCACGACATGGACGGGCATTGATATTACGGAGTCGGGACCTGACGCCGCCAACAAACTGCAAAAAGATCCTCCGATGGAGGAGCTTGCGTATCTGACGGGCCTTGACCCCGCGGAAATTTCGCAGCGTCTCGCGCGCGTCGTGATTGAATGTCTTGTAGGAGATATGCGTGCGCTTCCTTTTGCGGACGGCTCTTTTGATTTTGTGTTTTCTCACGTTGCATTTGAACAATTACCGCGCGACCATCTTACCGCTTTTCGTGAGGCGCGGCGTGTCTGTCGCAAGCACGCATGCTTTATAGAAGAATTCCGTGAGGCGCAGGGATCGCTTTTCCGGCGCCTGCATCTGCGTAATGTAGATTATTTCCGAGCATCGTACGACGTATGCGTGAGTGCGGGATTTACTCTTTTGAGATTTACGCCTATGCCGCTCCAGAATCTGAAGTTGGGAACCGGCATGGCCGTCTGCGGCGTTACACGAGGAGTCTGATATGCAAACGATCTTTATTACAAGCTTTCATCCTCATATTTCGCGAAACGTGCTTGCGACAAGCGCGTTTTCGCTTCTGAAAGCGCGGTCTGATATCAAGATCGTGCTTGTGGTGCCCGCCTATAAGGCGGAGTATTTTCGCGAGCGCTTCGGCGGGGCGAACGTCTTGGTGGAAGGTGTTGCGCTCTATCGCGCATCACGCACCCTGCGCGGACTCTTTTTTAAGAAACTTGCGATCTTCCTTTTTGACTCCGAGAGCGCCAGAAACCGCAAGCGGTATGACTATTATCTGACGGGAAAAGTTTTCCGGTATAGTGCGGCAATGATCCTGGGAGCGCTTGGGCATAGCGCTCTTACGCGGCGCGCCGCGCGCGCTTTGGATCTCCGGCTGTCGCCAAAAGGACTTTTTGACGAGCTTCTGGCGCGGCTCCGTCCCGATGCGGTGTTTTCTACAGATGTACAGAATGAAAACGATGTATCGCTCATGCAGGACGCGCGGCGGCGCGGTATTCGCGTGATTGCGATGGCGCGCTCATGGGACAATCTGACGCTCCGGTTTCTTCGCGTATTTCCGGATCGTCTGATCGTGGGGTCGGAAGTTCTTGCGCGTGAGCTCAAAGAATTCCACGGGTATCCGTCATCGCGCCTTGCTGTCACGGGCAATCCGCACTACGACCTATATCGTCAGGGCCCCGATATGGATCGCGCGGCGTTTCTTACATCATTCGGTCTTGACCCTAGCAAAAAGCTGATCCTGTATGCACCCGTCAGCGATGCCCTGATCCGCATCAATGACATGGATCAATACATCATGGGGATTCTTGCAGGTCTTTCTGTGAATATCATGGTGCGGTTTCCGCCGGAAAAAGGCGTGCGTCTTGAGAATTTTGCCAAACCGTCCCATATGGCCTATGACCGGCCCGGACAAGCATTCAAAGAGAACGAGGTGGGGGATCGGGAGATCAGACCGGAGGATGATGCGATGCTTATGCGCGAGCTTTCGTACGCCGATGTCGTAGTAACCGGCCCTACCAGTATTGCGCTTGATGCGATGTTTTTTGATAAGCCCGCGATCATGGCCGACATCTATCCTACGCCGCGGCACTTTTTTGAGGGAGTGTGGCGATACCGCGACAATCATATCAAAAAGCTTGCGGCATGCGGCGGCGTTACGTATGCGGATACGAAAGAAAAACTGCTGGATGCGATCGCGGCTTATCTCAAAAATCCCGCCAGCGGATCGCGCGGTCGCGCGGCCGCGCGCGCGCTTTGGTTTTCGCATGCCGACGGCCGCGCGGGCGAGCGCCTCGCGCACGAGCTGATATCATTTCTCGGGTTAGAGAACGCATCTCAATGAATCCCGTTAGAAACTTTGTAGCTGTAGAATCTTGTCATGAATAATAGATATGCATACATGTATATACGACAGGAGATGTTAAACAAGCTTCTAACGGGATGAAAACGATACTCATACCCGTCACGACCAATTTTTTCTCCCGCAATTTTTTGCGGACGGATGCGTACGGGCAATTGCGCGCGTCGGGCGCGTATATTGTTTTGCTGGTGCCGCCGCGAAGACTCGCATACTACCGGAGCGAATTTTCAGCGTCCCATACCCGTATAGAGGCAATGCCTGACGTGCGTACATGGATTGAAGATGTATTTCTTTTTGTGGAGACCGCAAGCATCCACTCCCGCACCGAGGAGATGCTTCAATTCACCGAACTCTACAGGCGCGGGGCGCGCAGAGCCGTACTCGTACGCTACGCCGTGTTTGTCGTAAGACGCGCCTGCTGGGTTTTGGGGCGTTTCAGCTGGTGGCGCATGCTTGTGCGGCGCGCATACTTTTTGATACCGCATTCTGCCGCAGTCGCCGTTCTTACGCACTACCGTCCTGATCTTGTATTTGCGCCCGCTATGATCGGCGGCGACTATCCGTTTTTGAAAGAAGCGAAACGGCAGGGCATCAAGACTGCCGGAATGGTGCTGTCATGGGACAATCTTTTCAGCAAGACTCTGCTTCGGGTGCACCCCGATCGTCTGCTGGTGCATACGGAGTATCTCAAGGATCAGGCGGTAAATCTCGGAGATTTTCCTGCGCGTGGCATTGAGATTACCGGCGTGCCACAATACGACAGATACTTTCAGAGGAAAAGTACCGTGTCGCGCGAGCGATTCATCACGGCACTTGGCGGAGATCCTGCGAAGAAACTTATCCTGTACGCTTTTTCCGGGAAGTCGGGTATTGGGATTGAGTTTGAAGTAGTGAAGATTCTGCATGAGATCATCAAGGGGGGAGAGCTTGGGGAGGACGTGGAGGTTCTCCTGCGTCCGTATCCGCGCTATGATTTCCCGGAGGAGAAGCTTGAGCGCATGCGGCGCGACTATGGATTTCTTGCGGCCCCTGCCGTAGCACATATCGGAGACGGCAAAGACGATTGGGAGTTTGACGGGGCATCTGCCGACTTTCTTCATGCGACCCTTGCTCATGCGGACGTCGTGTTCACGATGTACTCCACATTTTTCATTGAAGCTGCGATTTTTGACAAGCCGATCTTGGCGGTTGCGTTTGACGGCCTGAAGAAACGCGATTATTGGAATTCCGCCGCGCGTTTTTTTGAGTGGGAGCATTTGGCGCGCCTCATGCGTTTCAAAGCCATGGATGTCATTACGGATAGGGAGGAGATGGCGCGGGCGATCCGAACCGCACTTAAAAATCCGGAGGCGCATGCCGGGGGCCGTAGCGAAATCGTCCGCGACCAATGCGGATACACCGACGGGCGTGCCGGAGAGCGCGTCGCCGCATCTCTTACTCGTATGTTAAATTGAAGTACGCGTGATGCTTATCCTTCTTCAAAAAATATCCCATGCTCTCGTCGCGCATCGTCTTGACCGGATGCGCGGAGTCCGCCGTGTTTTGCTGTTTTGTTTTTATGCTTTGCGTCCGTCGGGGGAAGTGACGCTGGACATTGCGGAAGGAAAAGTGCGTATTGATCTGAAAGACAGAGGGCAGGCGCCGTACCTTTTTCTTTTCGGTGCATACGATGAATCAGAGATTGAGATATTGCGCGCAATTGTGAGACCGGGGATGAGCGTCGCGGATATCGGAGCCAATTTTGGATATTTTACTCTCCTTATGTCGCGCCTTGTGGGTCCGGAGGGACACGTCTATGCGTTTGAACCCGAATCACACGCGTACGGCATGCTTCAGGAGACGATCCGGCTCAACGGACTTGCCAATGTCACGCCCGTGAAAGCCGCGGCAGGGAGTCGCGCAGGATCGGCACGGCTCTTTCTTGATCGCAAAAATCTCGGGAATCCGTCGCTTAGTGAAAAGAATATTCCGACAACGGCGCGTGGAGGTGCCGAGGAGATAGAAGTGGCGATGCTGGACGCATATATGGGACAGAAGAAACTTGACGCGATAAAAATAGACGTGCAAGGCGCTGAAGGATTGGCCTTCTGGGGCGGCCGCGAGACGATCATGCGCGACAAACCTGTGATTTTTACCGAGTTCTGGCCATATGGCCTTCGCAATCTTGGCACCGATCCGAAAGAGTTTGTGCAGTTTCTTGAGTCGGCGGGTCTGCGCTGTGCGCTGGTGCATGCGCAGTCGGGGAGTCTGAAAGATGTGACGCCCGAGACCGCACTTGGTATTGCGCGAAACCGTCCCAGAGGCATGGGGTGGGCGAATATGTTATGTAGGAAAGTATCGTCAGCATGAAAACAATCATCTGGAGCGTCTCGTCATCCGCAGTCTACCGCAATCTCTTCTTTTTTCCGGGAAGCCTCTTTGAGCGCGCATGCGAGCGTCTGCGCCAACATCCGGATGAGCGGATCATATTTATCTTGCCTTCGCAGTTTCGTGCCAAGTACGGGCACCTGCTGGTGCCCGAGGGACTTGAACGGCAGGTGATTGTCGCGATCGCCGATGCGCCGCTCAAAAAATCTTTTTTCCAGCGCGCATTCTACTTCCTGTATTCCTACCTGGTATTTACCGGTACGACGCGGATCATGGCGACTATGGGTACGCGTCCCGATGAGCCGCCTGCGGGAGGCAAGTGGTACTTGGCGCCCGCAAAGATTCTGATCGCGCGTACGCTCGGCACATCACGCCGGATCAAGCGTGCGCTGGTGCCGTATCTCTGGCTCAAGATTTTTCCCGAGCGGCCGTTTCGCGCGATTTTTGACGAGGTAAAGCCGGATCTCGTATTTGCGCCGCATATCTACGGATGGTTTGACGCGCATGTGCTTGCCGAAGCAAAACGCCGCGGGATCGCGACCGTTGCGATGCCTGCAGGATGGGATCATCTGGATAAATATTTCCTGCCTTTCCATGCCGATCGTCTGCTTGTTGCAAGCGATCAGGTGCGGCGCATGGCGCTTGAGCATCAGGCGTACCGCAAGGAGAATATCGCTCTTGTCGGCTACCCGCATTTTGATTTTATCGTCCGCAAGGACTATATGCGTCCGCGTGCCGATGTACTGCATGAGCTTGCGTTCCCGCCCGATTCAAAATATATCCTGTACGTATCGGGGAGCGCGTATTGTCCCGATGAGCCGGATATTATAGCGGGCATTCTTGAATGGGCCGATCAAGGGAAGTTTGGCCGCGATGTGCGTCTGGTCATCCGGCCGTATCTTGGAGGCCGCGGCCGCGACAAGGCGTTTGATATGGAGAAATTCAACAGATTTGCCGATCATCCGCGCGTCGTATTTTACAAGCAGGAGTTTTGGGGCGACTTGTCGCGGAGCTTTGATTTCATGAATATCCTGGCGCATGCCGATGCCGTCCTTGCGCTCTACACTACGATGACCGTGGAGGCCGCGGTGCTTGACCGGCCTCTGATTGCGCCCGCGTTTGACGGACATAAGACGAGGCCTTATCGCCGTTCCATACGCCGTTTCCTCGGATTTGATCATTTCCGCGAGGTGCTGGAAACCGGCGCATTGCGCGTGGTATATAATTTTGACGACCTCTTTTCAGCCATTGATGCCTATCTCAAAAATCCCGATCTTGACGCCGACAAGCGGCAGGAGCTTCGCGACAAAATCTGCGGGGCTTTGGATGGCGAGGCTTCAGCGAGGATACTGTCGTTTCTTTTCAAAAAGCCCTAAAAATGTTACAAAGGGGAAGTCGTACATCTATAGACCTTTTGCACAATAACATTCTGGCTGATTCTTCCAAATTTCGGCTGCAAAAGGCTCATCGGGTTTCGGCGTATTTCAGCCAATACGCCTTCAGCCCTCTTCACCTTTTTCGCACGAAATTTGAAAAAATCATCACAAAAGCTTATTGTGCAAAAGGTCTTATGACATCCAAGCAAAAAGATATCTTTTTTCATATCGCGACTGCGGCGGCGGCCGTGCTTGCGCTTGCGGAGATTTTTGTGTTGGTGAAATTCCGTGAGACATGGGTGGATGAGATCTTCTCCGCATTCAAAGGATACCTTATTTTGAAAGGGGAGCTTGTGCCGTTTCAAAACGGCATTTTTGATTATGCACCCCTTACGGTGATGTATGGCCTGGTACACTATCTTTTCGGGCCGGATTTGTATGTAGCACGGATACTTTCATCGGTATTCCTTGCGTGCGCTCTTGTGCTCGTGTTTTGGATCGGCAGGCGTCTTGGCGGCAGATGGGCGGGGCTCGCCTCGCTCCTGCTTGTCTTGAGCAATCTTCTGCTTGTCGGCAACTACGTGTCGGCTACGATGTATCCGTTTACGATACTGTGCCTGCTTTCTGTGGTTGCCCTTGAGATTAGCGGACTTTCGCGGCGCAAAAAGACAGTGCTGATCGCGGCGGTTTTAGCTCTTGCGATACTCGGCCGTACCAATATGACTGCGGCCGCAGTGCTCTACGCGATGTATCTTCTGGTGATGGGGACATCTTTAGTGGAGTTGGGGATTTTTGCCGCAGTGGCGGGCGCTATTGTCGTACTTGGCTATCTCCCGATCATACTTCCCAATCCTCCCGTAGCATTAAGCTTTATCCTGGGGCCGTATATCAGCTTCGGCCCGTTTGCATCTCTGCCGCGTCCTCTGATCGCGCAGGGCTTTGGACGGTTTTTGGAAGTGTTGGTCGGATTTATCCGCGAATACTTCGGATTTATCATACTGTTTTTGGCGGTCGTAGGTACGGTTAAGCTCCGCGAGTTTCGCCGTCTGCGTGCATTTGCACGCGCAAATGCGGGGTTTACACTGCTGGTGATTTTTTCGGCCGGACTTTTTGCGGCCCACTTCTGCTACTGGCGCATCGGCGGCAATCTGTACTATGCCAATTACTTCATGCCTCTTGCAGCTCTTGCGGGTGCTGTCGGCGTCTTGAGTTTTTCGGGGAATACGCTGGCGCGCGTCCTGCTTGTATCCGTCATTGCGCTCAATTTTGTGGCAAATAGCTATCGCACGGATGTCGTCTCAAATCCGGCCGAGGAGACGGATCTGGCGCGCGTAGAGCGGGGAGCCGATTTCATACGCGCGCATACAGAGCCCGGCGACAAGATTCTGACGTTTGACAACTCGCTGTATCATGTATTTCTTGCCGACCGCAGGACATTCATGCCGCTCATGCAAAGAGACTTCCTGTTTCTGCATGATGCGGACGACGAGCGCGTGCGGTCTTTGGGATTTTACAATCTTGCGATTGTGCGCGACTGGATGATCCATGACGCCGACTATTTTGCGCGTCAGCGCGAGCAGTGGCCATTGTCTCTGATCCGGCGGCCGTTTTGGGGGGCGGGGAGCGAGAATACCGCAGCGCGCCTTGTCGAGATAGAGAAGATTATCCGCGAGCAGTATGAGCCCGTCGGCGCCGTCTATAACGTGTATCCCCGCAAGTATACGGATGGCAACGACGGCGGTACCTTGGAACTCTATCGCCGCAAGACGAAGGCTCTTTCCTCAAGCAAATAATATCTCTACGTATGATTTCTGTCGTATTTCCGGTCTATAACGAAAAAGAAAACTTGCCCGCATTTATCACGGAGTTGCTTCGGGTTATGCAGGATATGGGCGGCGATTTTGAATTGATCGGGGTGGATGACGCCTCCGAGGACGGGAGCTTTGAACTCCTGCGCGCTATGGCAGAGGATACGCCGCGGCTGAAAGTGATCGCATTCCGCCACAATTTCGGCCAGACTGCGGCGCTCGCGGCGGGCATTGCCGCCGCACGCGGCGATATCGTCGTGACCATTGACAGCGATCTTGAAAATGATCCCGCGGATATTCCCCAGCTTGTCGCTTTGCTTGAAAAGGGATACCACGCGGTGTCCGGGTGGCGGCAGAAGCGGTGGGACGACAAGCCGTTTACGCGCAAGATCCCATCGCGTGTAGCCAATTTCCTGATCTCAAAAATCGGCGGCCTTGCCCTGCACGACTACGGATGTACGCTCAAAGCGTATCGCCGCGAGCGCATCGCGGCAATTCCCTTGTACGGCGAGATGCATCGGTTTATCCCCGCATATATTTACTGGCGCGGCGGCAAAGTCGCCGAGCTTCCCGTACGCTACCGTCCGCGTCTGCACGGCGCAAGCAAGTACGGCATCTCCCGCATGTATCGCGTGATTCTGGATTTACTGCTCATTAAGTTTCTGACGCGCTATATGAATCGCCCGATCCATTTCTTCGGCGGGATCGGCCTGCTCGCGCTTATCGTCGGCACGGCGGCGGGGATATGGTCCCTTGCGCTGAAAATATTTTCCGATATATCTTTGGTGCGCACGCCTCTGCCCGTGCTTGCAGCGCTCTTTCTGATCGTCGGGGTACAGCTCATGGTCATGGGGGTACTCGCCGAAGTTATGATGCGTACCTACTACGAGTCGCAGAAAAAAACTCCGTACGATATTCAGGAAAAAATCAATTTATGATTCAGGGAGTTGCGATAAAAAAAGTGACGGCGCATAAAAGTGAAGACGGATTTTTTGCCGAGCTTGCAAAAGCGGGGGAGGAGATATTTCATGAAATCCGCCAGACAAGCTACAGCGAGACTTCAGCGGGTGCTATCAAGGCATTTCATAACCACAAGGAATACTGGGAGATGTGGTGCGTGATAAAGGGGCGTGCGAAGATCGTGCTTGCCGATATCCGCGAGGACTCGCCCACAAAAGGAGAAATTGAAGTTGTCATGACAGGAGAAGGGGATATGAAAGTAATCGCAATTCCGCCGGGAGTGGCGCACGGGTATCAAGTACTTGGTACGACTCCCATGGGCATCATATATCACGCGGGCAAAGAGTACGATCCGGCAAATCCGGGGATTGAAGAGATCCCGCATGATTCGCCGATGATAGGATTTGACTGGTCCGCTGTTTGAAGTCGGACTTCAAACACTTTGAATACATGGTTGAAATTCTTGTAAAAAATTCAGGCGTTGTGCGGCTGAAAGCCGCAGGTAAAGCCGAGACAGGCATGCTTTATGCGGCGGAGGCCGAGAGAGAAATCCCTTTTGCGATCAAGCGCGTGTATTTTATGAATGGCATGCCGCCTGATGCCGTGCGCGGCAATCACGCGCATCGTACCCTCACGCAGATCATATTTGCGGCTGGAGGTTCTTTTACCCTTGCTCTTGATGACGGAGCTACAAAACAGACGATCAAGATGTCCGATCCGTCCTGCGGCATCATCCTCGGGCCGCATCTTTGGGCGACGATGAGCGAGTTCTCCAAGGACTGCGTGATTCTCATATTTGCCGATGATTACTACGATGAGAGCGAATATATCCGCGACTATGCGGAGTTTTTGGAGGCAATAAAACAAGACACTGCTTGATATGAATAAGAAAACAATTCTTGTTACGGGTGCTTTGGGGCATATCGGGTCGCGGCTGATCCGTGATATTTCGCGCACGGCGGCTGGGCGTATCATTCTGCTGGATAATATGGAAAGCCAGCGCTATGTGTCTCTTTTTGATCTGCCGGGTGATCTAGGGTATCGGTTTTTGGAAGCGGATATTCGCACATCGGATTTCGGGACGATTTTGTCTGAATATCAGATAGGCGCGGTTGTGCATCTGGCTGCACTCACCGATGCAGCCAACAGCGCGGGACGTGCCACCGAGGTGATGGATGTGAATCTTGATGGGCTCAAGCGCGTGGCCGAAGCGTGCCGTGCCGCGGACATACCTTTGTTTTTCCCTTCTACGACGAGTGTCTACGGGAGCCAGGCAGAGCGCGTGGATGAGACGTGTACGGAATTAAAACCGCAAAGTCCGTATGCTGAATCCAAGCTTGCGGCAGAGCAATATCTTGCAGGACAAAAAGCAAACGGATTGAGGTTTGTCGTGTGTCGTCTCGGTACGATCTTCGGGTGGTCGCACGGCATGCGTTTTCATACGGCGGTCAATAAATTTACGTGGCAGGCAATCAACGGCACTCCGCTTACGGTCTGGAAGACCGCATGGCGGCAGAAGCGGCCGTATCTTGATTTGGGCGATTGTGTCAGCGCAATCAATTTCATTTTGGAGCGCGATCTCTTTGACGGCGAGATTTATAACATCGTGACTGAAAATCATACGGTGGAGGAAATCGTAGGCGCTATCAAAGCATTTATTCCGAGTCTGCAAGTCTCGTATGTGGACTCGCCGATTATGAACCAGCTTTCGTATGATGTGGACGACGCTAAGATACGTGCCAAAGGATTTATCCCGCATGGCGATCTGCACAAAGGGATCGGCGATACGGTTGCAAAATTGAAGGAGATCATGCATTGATCATAGTGTCAGCTCTTGTTTTTCACCGCAAGTGTGCTACTTTGAAACCGTTTCGGGGGATACGTTCTTAATAGTTTCCTAGGAGGTCTGAAGATGGATACTCCGATAGTAGTGCTACTCAATAGAATTCAGACAGTGCTTCAAAGCAATGTCTGGTATTACTGGGGGAGACGCTCCTCTTTTCCCGGCCTTAATTACATTCACGTTGAGGCGGGGGATCCGGAGGCATACGGCGAGCTTGCGGCCGATGTGTTTCGGGCGATGAAGTTGCCGATAGAAGATTTGCAAGCTATCTTTCTTGGCCAGCGTTTACAGGACTGGGAGGGGGATGAATATACCGATTTGGGTGCTTGTGCGATTTCTCATGATGAGGGGTGGAGTCGTCTCGCAGTTTTGACCAAAAAGACGATTCGTCTTATTCATCATCATGGCGATTTTGACGGCCAGACCGTAGGGATCTACTATCCCAGCGGCGAGGTACAGCGTCTAAAAAAAATGTAAGTTTACACCTCCGCGCAATGCGCGGAGGTGTCTCAAATTTTAGACGAGGCATGGGTTGCGAATTCGCATGAAAAGCAGTATAGTTTTGCTATGGAAATTAAGCTCAATCCTGTTATTGATTTCGGCAGGATGCCGATTGCAAACGCATTTCTGACTCCTGATGAATTCGCGACGGAGTATTTTTATCAGATGGTCGTGGGATTTGATCCTGCAACAAGCGCCATCGGGCTTGTCAATCGCGTGCCGCCCGAGAAGATGTTCCATGGGCAGTACGCGTTTTTTTCGTCCACCTCCAAAGGCATGCAGAGGCATTTCCGCGCGACTGCAGAGAAGCTTTTGCCGTATGCCAAGGGAGGCATCGTGGTGGAGATGGGGTCAAACGACGGCATCATGTTGGAGGTATGGAAGGAGCTTGGCGTGCGCGCCGTGGGGGTGGAGCCGTCTGCCAATGTCGCTACTGTCTCCCGCGGCCGCGGCCACTGGGTGATAGAGCGCTTTATGGATGACAAAACCGCCGACGAGATTTTGAGCGCGGGGCCGGTGTCGCTTGTGTATGGCGCCAATGTTTCCTGTCACATTGAGGATTTTCCCGAGTACGCGCGTCTGGTCGCGCGGCTGATCGGCCGCGATGGAGTTTTTGTTTTTGAAGACCCGTACTTTTTGGATATCGTGGAGAAGACATCGTATGACCAGGTGTACGACGAGCACGTGTGGTATTTTACGATTTCTTTTATCAATAATGTATTCGCGCCGATGGGTCTGCATGTATTTGACTGCGAGCATATAGATGTCCATGGGGGAGAGCTTCGGATGTATGTGGGACATAAAGATAAGTATCCTGCCAAGCCCGCCGTCGCCGAGTGGCTTTCGCGCGAAGGGGACTTGGAAGGCAAGCTTGCCCTGCTTGATACGAATATCAAGAAATCAAAAACAGAATTGCGTGATCTTCTGTTGAAGCTTCAGAAAGAAGGCAAGAAAATCGGGGGATTCGGCGCATCCAGCAAAGGCGTGATCGTCTGCAATTACTGCGAAATCGGCCCCGATCTCGTGCCATACATCACGGACAATACTCCGATCAAGCAGAGAAAATTTTATCCGGGAGTGCATATCCCGATCGTGCCGCAGGAGGAGTTTAGTAAACGCGCGCCCGACATTGCGGTGCTATTTGCGTGGAATCATTTGAAAGAGATTGATGAGAGTCAGGCGTGGTTTAGGCAGGGAGGCGGGCGGTGGGTCACGCATGTTCCCACGCCGCGTATAATATAAACCTGCGGTATGAAGATATTGATGACCGGAGGATCGGGCCTTTTGGGTAAAGAGATCGTAAAGCTCAACCCGGAGATCGTAGCTCCTGCTCATACGGAGCTTGATATTACCGATCCCGGGTCAATCGCCCGTGCGTTGCAAAAGTACGCTCCCGATATTGTCCTGCATCTTGCGGCCGCGACAAAGCCGCCGGAGCATGAAAAAAATCCGGATGTCGGTCTTGCCGTCAATATCATCGGCACGGCCAATGTGGCGCGGGCGTGTTTTGCATACAGGGCGCGGCTGATCTATGCCTCCACGGACTATGTGTATGCGGGTGCCGGTCCGCATCGCGAAGACGAGCCGGTCACGAGCCTGTATAAATTTGGCTGGTCCAAGCTCGGGGGCGAGTGCGCGGTACGGATGCTGGATGACTCTCTGATTTTGCGTTTGAGTTTCGGCCCCACTCCGTTTCCGTGGGAGAAAGTATACGCGGATCAATACAATTCCAAACTCTACGTTGATGAAATGGCGCCGCTGGTGCTTGCGGCGGCCAAGAGTACCGCAACGGGCGTGATGAACCTCGGCGGCCCGCGGACATCGCTTGAAGCGTATGCAAAAAGAACGCGGCCCGACATAGAGACGATTCCGCGTCCCGATTGGGTGCCTGCCGATACGAGCATGGACCTCGTCCGTATGCAGGCAGAACTTGGCATTCACGATCTCGCGTCACTGTTGATTCATCATGCATAACATGCGTCTTCTCGTCATCACGCAGTTTTCGGCACTCGGCGGATCAAGCCGAATCCAAGTTATTCAGTTTTTTCCGTTTTTGAAAAAAGCGGGGATTGAATATCGGCACGGTACCGTCTACAGCGATCGGTTCTACCGCATGCAAAACGGCATCGTGCGCGTCTCGCGTGGCCGGAAAACGGCCAATTTTCTTGCAGGCATGCTTGCGGGATTTATTAAAAAGGCATACTGGGTGTGCGCCGTGGCGCGGTATGATGCGGTGCTGATCCAGCGCGAAGTGTTTCCGCCTTCATGGTACTGGATCATGCGACATCTGAATCCACGCATCATCTATGAAATAGAAGATACTATTTTTGAGATCAATCCGTTTTGGCACCGTGGGAGCATACATAACATGGCGCTGCGCTATCAGGCGCGCGGATGCCGCACGATGATGCGCCACGCCGCACATGTGATTGCGGAGAACGAGTATCTGGCGCGCGAGGCGCGCAAACACAACCGCAATGTCTCGCTTCTGACAGCACCCATTGATACGGACCGCTTTACGCCCGGAGATAAAAATCGCGCGAGAGATCCCTCGGTCATAATCGGATGGATCGGCAGTCCCGGCACGAGCTATCTTTTAAAAAATCTTGAGCCGATGTTTGTGGCACTTGGCGGGCGTTACCCGCAGATGACGGTCAAAGCAGTCGGCACAGCACCCGATTTTACGATGGCCGGATTTCATTTCACCTCTAAAAACTGGACACAGGAAGAAGAGCTTGCGGATCTGCAATCGTTTGATATCGGAATCATGCCGCTTGACGATATGCCTTTCAACCGCGGACGCCTTGGCTATAAGATGATACAGTATATGGCAGTGGGGCTTCCGGTCGTCGCGGCCGATGTCGGCCTCAACCGGACCGTGATTCGGGACGGCGGCAACGGATTTCTCGCGGCCACGGATGAAGACTGGATACAAAAGCTCGGCCTGCTCATCGGCGACGCATCGCTCCGTACGAAGATGGGGGAGGCGGGCAGGCGCATGGCTAGGGATCAATTTTCTTTGCTCAAGCAGGCGCAGCATCTTGTCGGAGTGATTAGGTTGTGCATCCCCAATTTATGACGGATACGAAAGAAAAAATCGGAGACATGTCATCGCGCGCTTTACCTTCCGATGTTGACTGGGATGTCATCTGGAAGCGCGATGCAGGCAATTTTCTTGCTGGTGGTCCGAGCACGCGGACGCGTATACGTCTCGCACTGTGGATGCTGAAAAAGTATTCAAAAGAAAACGGTTCTTTGCTTGATGTCGGATGCGGGTCAGGTCTCCTGCTCGGGCTTGCCGCGGCGAAACGGCATTATGCAAAAATTGCGGGCGTGGATGTGGCGTCTGCGGCGCTTGATCTTGCGCGCGCGTCATATCCGTCCTTTTCGTTTTACGAGCTGGATGTCCAGAAGCAAAGACTGCCGGAGATGTTTGATACGATCATCTCCCTTGCGACCGTGGACATCATAGAAGACGATAAGGCCGCAATGCGCAATATGGCGGCCATGCTTGCTCCGCGTGGCCATCTAGTCATCTCCGTACAGCACGATCCCGCATACTGGAACAAACTTGATGATCTCCGTGTATGGCGGCGCTACAGCGTGCGGGATATTGAGGATCTGGCCAGTACCGCAGAACTTCGGCTTGTATATCAATTTTCCTGGGGGTGGCCTCTTTACCATTGGTATTATAAAATGCTTGAGCGGCATCCCGTGGGAATGGATCAAAAGAGTAAAAAAGGCTTTTGGGAGCGGACTCTTGCGACCATCGCATACAGACTCTTCTTTTTTGATGATTTGTTTACATGGAGCGGCAAGGGGAGGCAGTTATTCGCAGTGTTTGAAAAGCCATGAAAGAGGGCACAAATGTAAAATTTGTTGATCTTGCAGCACCTACGGCGCAAATCCGCAAAGCATATCTTGCGGAAGTGGATAAACTGCTTCTCCGCGGGAATTTCGTCCTGACGCGCGAGGTGGAAGACTTTGAAAAAGCGTGGGCGCGTGTCGTGGGGACGCGCTATGCCGTCGGCGTCTCCAACGGGTCCGATGCATTGTACCTTGGACTTCGCGCGCTTGGCGTAGGGGATGGTGATGAAGTAATCACGCAGGGCAACGCATACAATGCTTCGGTAACAGCCATCATGCGTGCGGGCGCTGTACCGCGATTTGCCGATATCAAGCGCGATACATGGCAGATGGATGTGCATGCGGCAGAGAAGTTAATCACCAAAAAAACCAAGGCAATTATGCCGGTACATCTTTTTGGTCAGCCCAATGATATGGCAGCACTCATGGCTCTTGCAAAACGCCACAAGCTTCGCGTCATAGAGGATTGCGCGCAGTCGCATCTGGGGGCGTTTAAAGGCAAAATGACGGGCGCATGGGGCGACATCGGCGCATTCAGTTTTTATCCGACCAAAAATCTCGGGGCATTCGGGGATGCGGGAGCTGTTACGACAAACGATCTGGCACTCTACCGCACGTTGAAAATTCTGCGCAATCTCGGCCAGGACGGCAAAGATAATCACGTGGAGTACGCATTCAATATGCGGCTTGATGCTATGCAAGCGATCGCCTTGCGTCTCAAGCTTAAGTTTCTCCATGGAGCTACGAAAAAACGCAGCCGTGCCGGCGCGCGATATGACCGCATGATCCGCGAGGCGCGGATACCCGTCGCGCCTGCTGCGCGCGATCCGCGTGCGGATCATGTATATCACTTGTACCCTGTGTATTCTCCTGAAAAATCAAGAGACCGGATCCGGAGCGAACTTTTAGAGCAGGGGATTCCGACGGGCGTATACTATCCTCTGCCTGTATATCGGCAACCATTTTTCCGCGGCAGGCACGATCCGTGTCCCATAACGGACGAGATTGTGTCCGGCATCTTTGCTCTCCCGATGTATGCGGACATTACGGTTCAAGATCAGCGGCGCATCGTAGCGGCTCTGGAGAATATTTTCTTGTGCGGTAAGCTTAGCTTGCCACAAATTGTAATATGACGGATGCTACAGTATCAATCTTGGCGTGTGATCTTTGTGGTACGACTTCCGCGCGCACGTTGTATGGCGATCTTCATGATACCGCGCTCAAGGGCGACGGAGTATTTGCCATGGTGCAGTGCGCGCACTGCGGCCTGGTACGGCTTGATCCGCGGCCCGATGCGGCCTCACTCGCCGATCACTACCCGCATGAGTATGTCCCATATCAGAAAAGCAACCGTCTCATCCGCATGCTCAAACGGCGCCAGTGGGCGCGCACGGAAGCGATCCTGCGACGCTCTGCCGGAGGCGTTGGCTCGGTATTTGAGATTGGATGCGCCCGCGGAGAGTTTCTGGAGTTTTTAAAATCGCGCGGATGGCGCACTGCGGGGCTTGAGATGGATCCTGTGTCCGCCGAAGCTGCGCGCGCCGAGGGAGCAGACGTACGCGCCGATACCTTTGAGAGTGCGGAGTTTGCGTCCAATGAGCGGTTTGACTGCGTTGTGCTCTCCTACGTACTTGAACATTTGCCGTCGCCTCTTGCAGCACTCACCAAAATCCACGGCATGCTACGTGAGGGCGGGATTGCCGTCATCAGTGTGCCGAACTATGAATCGTGGGATCGTAGGGCGTTCGGCAGATTCTGGCACGGATTTGACGTGCCGCGGCATCTGCATATTTTTTCCGAAATGACCCTGCGTGCGTATGCCGCAAAGACAGGATTTTCTACGGAGCACATGCGCTATGGCACTGTGCCCAATGACTGGATCGGGGGCATGTCCCGTATCGCGCGGGAACGTGGCAAGGTACGTCTTGCGGGATTTTTGACATACAAAAATCCTCTGCTTGCGGCGGTATGTTTTCCTCTCTCTCTTGCGGCGTCGGCACTCGGCGCAAGCTCGCGTTTTACTTTCTTCCTGCGTAAGCGAAGCGTAATCTCCGGAGTGTAAACTCTTTATGCGGTATTGGCGCATCATTTTTTTCCTCGTAGGCGCCTTGGTTTTCTTGGCAGTTATACGGCAAATTGCGCTTGCCGACTTTACGG
>MHQM01000038.1 GCA_001820655.1 Candidatus Sungbacteria bacterium RIFCSPHIGHO2_02_FULL_52_23 | reverse complement strand
GGGGATCTTGATTTTATTATTCCTTCGTAGCCACCGCACTGATTGTGATATTAATAAACACCACAAACGTAGGAAATGTTGAAAATAAATAAGGTAATTAGGAATGGAAAATGTGAAGACCCGATGCGGAGTGCGCATCGGGTCGGGATGCTCTCTCTATTGAAGTGAGACTTCAATAGGAGGAGGGTGTGGCGGCGAGAAATTAGATGTTTGAGACGAGTGCCAACTCGCCGTCCACGACTTTCATGAGGAAGTCGGGGACAATGGGCTGGGGCGTGGCATCGCGGATTGTCTTGCCATTAGCGTCTCTTGGCCGCGCCATCAGTGGGCGGCCGTCGCGGTCGCAAAACGGTTGGCGCGTGCCGAGGACTATCTCAAGACAGAAAAGGTCTAGACACTCCACATCGCCCTCGCAATACGGATTGATATAAGCCTTCACCGTCCACATGGCACCGAGACAAAGCTCCATGAGTCCCTCCATCAGGACTTTCAGGTCAGGAGCGGCTCGTCCCCTTTCCACATCCTGATTCGGGATCAGGACGTAGCGGGCGCGATTCCGTGGTGGCAATACAACCCCGGGAACCAGATCCGGCCGCTCCTGCGCGATCGCCGAGACCAATTTGTACCCGAGTCCCGCAATTTGGGCGACAAAGTCCACAATCTGCACCCGTGGAGTCTCGGGGACAACGAGCAGACCCGGCGGTAACTCCTTGCGTCTCTGTCGTTCCTTTCCAGTTTCCTGCGGGAGATACCGCAAAGATGGCGGCATGGCCGCGGGGTTTGGGATACTGAATTGTATGGCGATCAACTTAACCGATTTGTCTATCGCAACACCGGTCGTTGTCGTGGCCATGGTGGCCTCCTTGTCTCAAGGGTTTTGACGATGAAGTACTGGCGTCTTTCATACACTATACTTATATAAAAGTCAAGAGCACTTGCGAAAAGCCGCTCAAAAATATATAGTTGCAGTGCATGAAAAAATTTTCCAAAAGCCTGGTGTGGGCCATTACCATCCTGCTTGGCATTTCCCTGCTTTATTCGGCAGTGGCGGGTTTGACCGCGCAGGATAAAGAAATCTCTCTTTCCGACCTTGTCGCAAAAATAAACGCGGGCGAGGTCGCGGCGATTGATATCGTGGATGCATCCCTTGCGGTGAAGCTCAAAAACGGCGAAGAATTGTCCGCGCAAAAGGAAGCAGAGGCAGGCCTCACCGAGACGCTCCGTAACTACGGTGTAGAGCCCGCCAAACTCAAAGACGTACAGATTGCCGTGAAATCAAGCAGTGGGATGAGCTTTGTCCTGGGAGTGCTCCTGCCGATTTTAGCGCCCGTGCTCCTGATCGCGTTTTTCATCTGGTTTACGGGCAGACAGGTGCACAAGGGCTCCATGCAGGCGTTTACGTTTGGCCAGTCCCGCGCGCGGCTTATCTCGCCTGAAAGCGAGACGCAAAAGACGACGTTTAAGGATGTCGCGGGAGTCAAAGAAGCCAAGGAGGAATTGAAAGAAGTCGTGGATTTTTTGAAAAATCCGAAAAAGTATCTTGATATAGGTGCCAAGATTCCAAAAGGCGTCTTGCTTATGGGAGCGCCGGGATCCGGTAAAACCCTTTTGGCAAAAGCCGTGAGCGGTGAGAGTGGAGTCCCATTTTTCCATATGTCTGCATCGGAGTTTATTGAAATGTTTGTAGGAGTTGGCGCCTCGCGCACGCGAGATTTATTCCGTATTGCCAAAAAAGCCGCGCCCGCGATTATTTTTATTGATGAACTGGACGCGATTGGCCGCATCCGCGGGGCAGGACTCGGCGGAGGGCATGATGAGCGGGAGCAGACGCTCAATCAGATTTTGGTGGAGATGGACGGCATGGAGACCGATGCGCGTGTGATTGTGATGGCCGCTACAAATCGTCCGGATGTGTTGGATCCAGCGCTCCTGCGCCCGGGCAGATTTGACCGCCGCGTGGTGCTAGATCTCCCCGATATCAACGACCGCGAAGAGATACTCAAAATCCATATGCGCAACAAGCCCATCGTGGACGAAATTACGCTTCGCGTGATCGCGGAGCGGACACCCGGGTTTTCGGGCGCCGATCTTGCCAATCTCGTCAATGAAGCGGCGATCCTCGCCGCGCGTGGAGACCGCAAGAAAGTAGAACAACAGGATCTAATCTCGTCCATTGAAAAAGTCCTGCTCGGACCCGAGCGTAAAAGTCATTTGCTCTCGCAGGAGGAGAAAAAGATTTCCGCATACCACGAAGCGGGTCATGCACTCGTCGCGGCCTCTCTCCCCCATGCGGATCCCGTGCACAAAGTATCTATTGTCTCGCGCGGCCGCGCCGCAGGGTACACGATGAAATTGCCGAGCGAGGACAGGCATCTTTATACGCGATCGTATTTTCTTGATGAGCTTGCGTCAGCCCTAGGTGGCTACGCCGCAGAGAAGCTGGTATTCAATGAGCTTACGACAGGGCCGCACGATGATCTCAAAAAAGCGACTGACTTGGCGCGGAGTCTGGTCACGCGGTTCGGTATGTCCGACAAAGTGGGACCGATGACCTTTGGCGAGCAGGAGGAGATGATATTTCTCGGCCGCGAGCTTGGGACCAGCCGCAACTACTCCGAGGAGACCGCGCGCATGATTGACGGCGAAATAAAGCGCCTGATGGATGAAGCGTTTGAGCGTGCCAAAAAGGTTTTGACCCGCCGGCGCGAGACGCTGGATGCAATCGCCGCAGTCCTGATAGAAAAAGAGACAATAGAGCGCGAAGCGTTTAATACGATAGTGAAAGAGAAAGTATAAAGTTGATATTATGCGCGAATTAACGCCGCATACAGTCGAATCTCCTGAAGAGCGTTTCAATCAGTATCATCAGGAAGCTTTGGCAATCGCGCAGAGGATGAGCCAGCAGTGGCGATCTTTGCGGGAAAAGTTGAAGATGGATCCGGCTGTGGCAGCCGAGAGTCCGAATCTTGCAGATATTGATAGTTTGAGCAGTCCGCCAGTTACAGGCATCCAGCGATACTTTGAAGACAAAATGGAACGAATCTCCGCCACAGGCGGAGATGATATAAACGCAAAAAGCAGGATGATGCATAGACTTGTAGAAGATCTTCAGCGAATCGAACTTGAGTTCAATATCGTCCTTGGTATCACATCGGGATAGTACATACGAGCGCCTATAGCTTAATGGTAGAGCGGCTGTCTTATACACAGCTAGCGGGGGTTCGATTCCCTCTAGGCGCATTTTCTATAAGAATTGTAAAGAGAAAAAGTAACATTTGATTATGCCGAACGCATAATGTAGTTTTGTATCGGAGGGAGGACATTATTCCAAAAGGAGGGACAGATGCAGATCTTTCATGTTTTTGAGTGCCAGAAAGAGCGGTCGGACGGGACACTGTGCGCATGGCCGATGAGAGTCGGCGAACGCAGAGTACCGCGCGGGCCGGACGGCAAGTGCGTACATGTGATAGAGGATTTCTGCAGGCGCTGTCGCGTGCAGGATAGGGTGATAGAGGGCGAGCGAAGCACATTTTGTTGTGTTCGGCGCGAAACCAAAGACCGCCGGATACTTGAAGATGTCTCTCTTGCGCATCTGTAACGCTGAAGTCGGGCTTGCCCCGACTTCATTCATTTTGGGACGAGCATTATTCCAGATGCAAGGTCTTCTCCATGCGGGCGAGGCGTTCCGCGAGCGCGGGATATGCTGAAAGATCGGGACTTTTTTTGACGAGCTCCACTGCTTCCTGTCGTACGTCGCGGACGAGCTTGGGATCGCGCACGCCGCGGATCGCAAGGCCGGCTTCGCCCCATTGGCGTGTGCCGAAGATATCTCCCGGGCCGCGGATTGCCAGATCCTTTTCTGCGAGCTCAAATCCGTTTTTGGCATTAGCCACCGCATGCAGGCGCCGTGACACAGCACCGTCTTCCGTGGGAAATAAAAAGCAGTACGATTGATCGCTTCCCCTGCCGACTCTGCCGCGGAACTGATGCAGTTGCGCCAGGCCGAAACGATCCGCACCCTCTATCATCATAATGGTGGCGTTGGGTATATCCACGCCGACTTCAATGACGGAGGTTGAAACAAGGATGTCGGTATCGCGACTGCGGAATTTTTGCATGATCGCGTCTTTTTCTTTTGCTTTCATACGGCCGTGCAGCATTGCGATGCGGAGATCGGGAAAAATCTCGGTCGTGAGTTTTTTGTATTCGTCCATTACGGTCTTTACTTCGGCCGCAAGGAGAGATTTTTGCTGTCCTTCCTGATTCTTAATTCTTGCTTCTTGATTCGGCGTCTCAATCCTCGGACATATGACAAATGCCTGCCTTCCGCGGGAAACTTCCGCACGGATGAATGCGTAGGCTTCGCGGCGTTTGCCGGGTGACACGATCCGCGTGATGATCTCTTTTCTATTTTGCGGCATTTCGTCAAGCAAAGAGAGATCAAGGTCGCCGTATACGGCGAGTGCGAGTGTGCGCGGGATGGGAGTCGCGGTCATGGACAGGAAATGAGGAAGAAGGAATTGTGAATTATGAATTATGGGATGACCACTTTTATCATTATTCCTTATTCCTAATTCCTTATTCCTTGTGAGAGCGGCGCGTTGGCTGACTCCGAAGCGGTGCTGTTCGTCCACGATTACAAGATTGAAATCGGCAAAATCTTTTTCGCGGTGTAGGAGCGCGTGAGTGCCGATGACGATATCCGTGAGCGCGCCATACTCTTTTTTTGCTCCGGTGAGCAGGCCGATGGTGGCATGAAAGGGCGCTAAGATACTCGTAAATGTCGCGTGATGCTGGCGCGCGAGGATCTCGGTTGGCGCCATGCAGGCGACCCGGCCGCCTGCGCGTACCGCAAGCAGGGCGGCCGCGGCGGCGACTACGGTCTTGCCTGATCCGACGTCGCCTTCAAGCAGGCGGTTCATGGGCTGGTCTTTTGCCATGTCATGTCCAATCTCCCAGATCGCACGCCGCTGTGCGTCGGTGAGGCGAAACGGCAAGGATATCACAAATTCTTTTACCAGAGGTACGTCAAAAGGGATTTCGCGCGCGCGGCGCGCTTTGAGCCGCGCGCGCTCGCGAAGCGAGTGCATCTGCAGGAGAAGCATCTCCTCAAAAATAAATCGCTTCTCGGCGCGCAATGCTGACTCGCGCGTGTCGGGAGTGTGGATCGCGCGAAGTGCTGACGTGAGCGGTGGCAGGCCGTGCCGCGCGAGTGTTTCCTGCGGGAGAGGATCGGGCATGTCTGATGTAGCACCGATATAGGTGCGGATGAGAAACCGTAGCCATCGGGAAGTGATGCCGTATGTTTCCGGATAAATGGCAACAAGACCTTCGGTGTGAGTATCTGACGACCCTGTCGCCTGTCGCAGATCGCTTGTCACTTTTTCATGCGAGGGATTTTGGAGCGTGAGGCCGCGCGTGCCGCGTACAACTTTACCCGAGAGCCGTACGATGCTCCCCTCTTTCAGATTTTGCTCAAGGAATCTCTGGTTAAACCAGACGGCTTGGATCATGCCGCTTGCGTCGGCAATCGCGGCTTCCGTGATGTGCATGCCTTTGCGCGGAGTGCGAAATCCTGAAATGCGCTGTATAACGCCTTTGATCGTAACACTCTCCCCCGCCGCGACCCGCGCAATCGGGCGCTCGGCGGGAAACTCTTCGTAGCGCGCCGGAAAATGAAACAGGAGATCGCGGAGCGTCTCAATGCCGAGGCGCTTGAGTGCCGGCAGGATCGCGCGTGATACTTTGGGTAATGACGCGATGGGCGCATCAAGTATTGGCGCGCGCATCTGCTTCTGGGCGGGATTATTCATGCAGATGCAGGAGGCAGAAATGCGTGGAACAACCAAGAGTGTCCGTTGGCATCGCCACGCCGTATGCTTTTCCGCTTATGAGGAGTTTCGTTAAAGCAGGGGCCATACTGGCGGGGACGATCTGGTACGGGGCATGCGGCACTTCGGCAAGCGTAAACCGCTCGGGCGCTCTGCCTGCGTAGTAAATGATATTCGGGTTTGCAAACCAATCAAGCGCCGTCTGATTATCCGCGACAATGATACGTGCGTCTTTGGGCAGATCGCGCAGGGAGCGCACGAGCGCTATATCCGAGCGGTCGCCCCACATTTCTTTGGTGAGGAGACGGGTGTAGACGTGCACGCTGTAGAGTCCCGATGCAAGAGTGATCGCGGCGGCTGCGGCGAGCAGTACGCGGTGGCGATTTTGTACGGAGCGTACTGATCCGGCGATGCGGTCAAGCAGGAGTACCGTGCCAAATGCTACCGGCAGAGAAAAGAAATATTGGTAGTAGAGGTGGATAAATGTCGCCTGCTTGAGCGAGACGAGATAAAACATCTGACCTACTACTATGGCGATGAAAAACCACACTGCCGCCATTCTTTCGGGCGACATCGCCAATTTACTTTTTTTGATGAGCGCGCCGCCAAGTCCGGCCATACCGGCGATCCACAAAATGAGCGAGTAGTTTCTGTTTACAAAGATCAGTTCTTTGCCGAGCCATATGTGCCACGGGATTGTAGTCTCCTGTCCCGAGCGATAGCGCCAGAGATCCATGTAGCGCGCCATAAATGCGCCCAAGTCCGGAGCCGCGACGCCAAGAGACGCCTTTTGCAGATAGCTTTGTATAAAAAAGATCGCGAGGCCGAGGAGAAGTGTCGCGCATATCCAGAGTGCCGCGCGGCGGATAGCGCGAGCGCGCCCGAGCGGAGGAGCCAACATGATCAGCATAAAAAGTCCTCCGAAGACAAACCCAGACCAGTCGGACAGCGCCATGCCGAGGATGCCGGTGATCAGCAGAGGCAGGCCGTAAGGTGCTACGCGTATGACTTTGACAAATCCCCAAAACGAAACGGCGATGAAAAAAAGCACGAGCGGCTCGTGATTGAGCATCTTGCCGTACACAAAGATCAGCGGAAGCTGAACGAATATCGCCGCAAACCCTGTCGCAAATCGCCATCCGAAAATCACGCGCAAGGCTGTGAAAAATATCAGCGTCGTCCCCGCGATGAGCAGAAGCGACAACAGGCGCGGCGACCATTCGCTATAGCCCATGACGCGCGTCCACAGCGCAAAAAGCGGCCCGATGAGCTGGGGGTGGCTTTCATAATATGCAGTCGCTTCGGCACCCACGCCTGGAGTATCGGCTACACCGCTGACGACGCCAAAGAAGCTATGCGCGATGCCCACGCGGTTGGTCGCCTCGGCATTGATCAGCCAGAACGGAGGATTCCAATTGTAGTGGTAGCGCCCGTCAATAAAGGGGTCTTTGATGTGCCAGAGTCCCGTCAGGAGTTGGAACAGGACAATAGCGCTGATAACAACAAGAGGAATCGTCTGACGGCGCATGAGGAGAATATATGGATTTATCGCGGCGCGGCAATATAGGAAGCGATATCAATAGATCCGGCGATGTCATAATCACGCAAGGCAATGTCCGGAGTCGGCGAAATCAGTGTGCCGGATACGGTAACCCGCTGTCCATGGTTGATCCCTCCTGCGGCGATTACGCTTTCATGGTTTATATTTTGCAGATCGTAATATCTGCCGTCTTCCCCATAGAGGACGAGGATACATTCAAGACCATATGGCAGACAACTTATTTCCCCAGTAATG
>MHQM01000037.1 GCA_001820655.1 Candidatus Sungbacteria bacterium RIFCSPHIGHO2_02_FULL_52_23 | reverse complement strand
ATTGTAAGAACAAAAACACGATACTCACTATGAGCACCGTGTTGCGATTGTATCACAGATAATAGCCTATGTCAAGAGCACAGGCTATCACTCCACCACTCCGCGTATTCTCCGCACTCCGGCGGATGATGCTTCTTCTTTGATGATTGTAAACTTCCCCACCTCGGCGGTATGCGTCACGTGCGGCCCGCCGCAAAATTCGCACGATATTACCTCATCGCTTGCCGTGTCATACATCGTGTATATTTTCACGCGCGGCGGATACTTCTCGCGGAAAAATCCCAAAGCGCCTTTCTTGATCCCCTCCTCATACGCCATTTCTTCCCACTGTACTGTAAGATCGCGACGCACGGTATTATTGACCCAATCCTCCACTTTTTTGAGTTCATCCGCAGTCACCTTACGCGGAAACCTAAAATCAAATCGCGTACGCTCCACAGTAATATCCGATCCGTCCTGCCGCACTTCCGACCCCAAGACCGCGCGCAAAGCCGCATGAAGCAAATGTGTGGCCGTATGCAAGCGCGTTACTTTCTCCACTTCCGATTCATCGCGGATCGTCACTTCGCCCGTCTTCATATAAAGCCCATGCCCGCCGAATTTTGCTGTTGATCCGGCGCGAGAAATTTCCTGATGTTTTCTGAATTCTTCATCAAACGCTTCACGCGTGAGTCCCAGAGTTTTTTTGCCGCCATCGTAATCCTTGATCACCTCATACGGCAGGCCGAAGCTTTCATAAAGCCGAAATGCCGATTTGGCATCAAGAGTTTCAGTACGTTCAAGTTCTTTGAGTCCATGGCGAAGCGTGCGGGAAAATTTCGCATGCTCATCGACATACGCGGCAAGTATCCGACCATGCTCATGGGTAAGCTCGGGGTAAAAAGCGCCGTATTGCGCGACCGTAATTTCAAGCAGACGCGCAATATCCGATCCCGATACGATCGCGCGACGCAGGAGACGACGCAGAATATAGCCGCGGTCTTTATTGGACGGCCGGATGCCGTCGGCTAGGAGAAATACTCCCGCGCGTGCATGATCCGCCACAATGCGCTTTTGGCGATCGGTATAGTCCGCAGGTAATACCGCGATATGCTCTTCAAACAAATCCGTTTCAAAAACTGTCTTTGTCTTCTGTACACACATCGCAAGGCGCTCCAAACCCATACCGGTATCTACGCCCGGGGTTTTGAGACGTTCTAACTTTTTGCCGGATGCGCCTAAAAGCAATTCCTCACGCGATCCGTTGAAAAAAAACTCGTTAAATACGATATTCCATACTTCAATATCCTCCCCTGCACCGTTTTTGCAGTAAACCTCGGTCGTGGGGCCGCATGGGCCGGATGATCCGGTGGGGCCCCAAAATACATCCTCAATGCCTTCTTCGCGTATATCGGTTACCCCCAAAGATTGCCATATTTTCCGCGATGCTTCGTCTTTTGGCACGCCGATGGTGTCCTTGCCTTCAAAGATCGTTACATAAGAAATTTCAAGTCCTACTTCTTCTGTCAAAAAGTCAAATGCATATTTTATCGCTTCTTTCTTAAAGTACCCACCAAAAGAAAAATTGCCCATCATTTCAAAAAATGTCAGATGACGCTCATCGCCCACTTCGTCTATATCCGAAGTACGAAATGATTTCTGAATGGATACCGCATTGCGACTGCCGAGCGCTCGGCCAAGCGTGGGGTGTATGGACGTCATCGGATCAGCCTCGCCCGTATAGTAGGGCTTGAATTGCTGCATGCCTGCCGTCGTCAAAAGCACCGACGGATCGTCGGGTATCAGAGAAGACGACGGCACGACCGTATGGCCGCGTTTTTCAAAAAAATCCAGAAATTTTCTCCGGATTGCAGAGGATTGCATACAAACCATCGTATCGCAAAACCATCCCTATTTCAAATATGAGATTTTCATAAAATGAAAAGTCCTCTTGCGAACATAGAGTTCGCAAGAGGACGTATACGCACCTGTAACCGTAGCTAAGCAAAACCGTTGAGCATAGCTCTACGCCACGGCAAACGTATTTCCTGAAAAGCACCTTTCTCTATCTGCCGGACCCGTTCCCGGCTGATACCGAGGATCTTCGCGATCTCCTGCAGGGTGCGCGGATTCTCGTCCTCAAGACCATAACGCAGGCGTATCACAAACGCCTCCCGCTTTGTAAGCGTTACTAGACAATCTGTTAGACATTTTCGCAACTGCTCGTTGATCAGAGGTTCATCGGGATTTCGCGCATCCTCATCCGTCAGGATGTCGGCGAGAGTCATCTTACTCGTACCGTCGTCTTCTCCTACCATCATCTGGTCCATAAAGATAACGGGTTGGATCGCTACCCGCAGATCCTCAAGTTCCTCAAGCGCCAAACCGAGCGCGTGAGCTAACTCTTGATCGGTAGGAGGCCGATGATGTACCTCCCATAGGGCCCCTTCAACTTTCCGCATCCTCTGATCCTTTTCAACCACATGATTGGGAAGACGAACCGTACGACGCTGGTCGCTGATGGCGCGGGTAATGGCCTGACGAATCCACCAATGCGCATAGGTAACAATTTTGAGTCCCCGACTTGAGTCAAACTTATCCACCGCATGCATGAGTCCGATGTTGCCTTCCTGAATCAGATCAAGGAGCGTCATGCCCCGATTTTGATGGCGAGTGGCTATGTGAATAACCAGCCGCAGGTTGGCATTGATCATCCGCGCTTTAAGTTGCCCGAGACGCTCATATGCGCGATGCCACGCATGATAAGCGACATGAAGCGCCGGGTTCTGCGATTGCGCCGCGAGAACTTCGCGTATTGCATCATACACCTGCGGGTGCAGGGCCAACGCTTCCCATGCCTTGCACCACTGCCGCCACAGCTCGGCATAAACACGCCGAAGAGTGCGGCACACAGGAGATGACCGCGAGACGATACACCTCTGGCTACGCAAATCCTGCAGACGCGGGGCGATATCCTGCAGTTCGCGCACAACGTCTTCAAACTGTTGCGGCAAAAACCCTATAAGGACGGGCAAGGCCACGGGCGACATACAGAGCGCCCGACGCTCACGCTTTTGAGCGCTTGTAATCCGCACCCAAAGTTTACGCTCCTCCGCATGATTCAGCAGCGCATACTTACGAACATCACCGAAGTATGTGCGGATCAGATTATCCCCATCCTCCGAGGTACGCACTTCTACTACATCTTCGGGCACTTCGGATTCGCAAGCCGTTACTGGACGCATCGCAGTCCTCCCGATGCACAAACGCATCAAGAATTGTTCGTAAAAAGATCAAATGATGTATGTGTTATACGATAAGACCTACGATAAAGCAAGTCCGATAGTCGGCGGCGGATCATACGATGATCCCGCCGCCGAGCATTTCTTCTCCACGATAAAAGACAATAGACTGCCCGGGTGTTACAGCGCGCTGCGGCTCATCAAAAATAGTTTGTAGTTTGTAGGTTGTAGGTTGTAGGTTTACGGTGCACTTTTGTAGCGGCTGGCGATAGCGGATGCGAGCTTCGCACCGAAATCCGCCGGATGGCGGAGCACTGCCGGATATCCAATTCACATCCATGACGGCAAGCTCCTGCCGGAAAAGCTTCTCATCATACGGACCTTCGGCCACGACAAGAGTATTGGCGGTCGCGTCTTTGGCCGCGACATAGTACGGGATTCCCCCGCCGATGCCGAGTCCCTCACGCTGGCCTATCGTATAAAACGCAAGCCCGTCATGCTCCCCCACAATCCGCCCCGCGGTTGTCACTATGAGACCGGGTCTCATAGGAATATGCTTTTTCAAAAACGCATTGAGATCAATCTCGCCGATAAAACAGATCCCCTGCGAGTCTTTTTTCTCCGCAGTCGGCAAAGAAAATTTGCGCGCTATCTCACGCACTTCAGGCTTGGTATACTCGCCTATCGGAAATAGACAATGTTTTAATTGCTCCTGCCCGAGAGTCCACAAAAAATAACTCTGATCTTTGTTTTTATCCCGCGCCGCATCCAAGCTCCTGATTCCTGATTCCTGATTCCTGATTCTCGCGTAATGCCCCGTCGCCACAAAATCCGCACCCGCCTCAAGCGCTCGGCGCAAAAACACGCCAAATTTCACATGACGATTGCACATCACATCGGGATTGGGTGTGCGCCCCGCCGCATACTCGCGGATCATGTATTCCACCACAGCCGTACGGTATTCTTCCGTCAGATCCCACGTCTGAAACGGGATGCCGATCTTCTCCGCCGCACGCATAGCGTCATACCTGTCTTCCTTAAAATTGCACGGGATGGACGGATCGCTCCACATCTTGATATGCACGCCGACCACATCATACCCCTGCTCCTTCAGAAGTGCTACCGTCACGGACGAATCTACCCCGCCCGACATCCCGACATATACCCTTTTTCTGCTTTTCTCCTCTTTCATCAAAAAATATTATACATCTTTTCTGCCACCCTGTCACCCCCGCCCCATCCCCACACATCCTTATATTCTCAAGTATGTAGGAATGATGTTGGGTGGGGATTAGTTTAGTAGACCTACTGCGTAAAGATTCTTCTGCTGCAATCTCCAGATTTCAACTACGGCTTTGCAAAAATTATTCAACATATACACCGTATATGCTTCATAATTTTTGCTTCGCCGTAGGACAGACGCGAGGTGTTCCCGCTTTAGCGGGACGCCCCGTCTCCGAAATCTGAACATTTCGCTACGAAAATCTTTACGCAGTAGGTCTAGTTTAGTGTCCAGAGGGAATAGTTGAGATACGCGGCGAAGGTTACCCAGAGGATGTAGGGCACGAGGAGCCAAGCGGCTGGTTTGGAGATTTTGGTAAATATTATTATGGTCATGACAATTGCCGCCCATAGGAGCACGATAATAGCGAGCGCATTGCCGATTGAGTGTGCGCCGAAAAATACCGGCGTCCAGATGGCATTTAACACAAGTTGAGCGGCAAACAGCCCCAGTGCCTGCATCCGCGCGTGCGAATCACTCTTCCACACCAGCCACAATGACACGCCCATGAGAAAATAGAGTATCATCCACACCGGTCCAAA
>MHQM01000036.1 GCA_001820655.1 Candidatus Sungbacteria bacterium RIFCSPHIGHO2_02_FULL_52_23 | reverse complement strand
AGGCCGAAGCCGTGCGCCAGGGTATGATTTCCATGAAGCAGGACGGCGTCCTGAAAGTGCTTGATGGCATCATCGGATTTGAGGAACTCCTTGAGGTGGTATAAGATAGGGGTAAGGGAGCCGGGGATAAAGAATCATGAATAGCGAATTATGAATGCAGACCAGACGCATAAGCCAAAGATTCTCATCATAGACGATGATCCTTTCATCGCCGATATGTATGTGCTGAAGTTCAAAGACGAGCAGTTTGAGATAGAGACCGCGCGAAACGGCAAAGACGGACTAAAAAAAATAGACGAATATAAGCCGGATGTCATTTTGCTGGATGTCGTAATGCCGGATATGGACGGTTTTCAGGTGCTTGAGGAGATCAGAAAGAAAAATGTCCCGCAAAAGATTATTCTCCTGACCAATCTCGGACAGAAAGAGGACGTTGAGCGCGGTTTGGCTCTTGGCGCGTCGGATTACGTCGTCAAAGCGCATTTCACTCCGAGCGAGGTCGTGGAACGCGTGCGTAAGCTTTTAGGCACGAAGTAAGATATGAGACCTACTGATTAAATATTATTCTACTACGATGTTCAGATTTCGGAGACGGGGCGTCCCGCTAAAGCGGGAACACCTCGCGTCTGTCCTACGACTTTGCAAAAATTATTCAACATATACGCCGTATATGCTGAATAATTTTTGCTTCGTCTCGCACGAAATCTGAACATCTCGCTACGAAACTATTTAATCAGTAGGTCTATTTGTAAACGTACTGTATGGGAAATGCACGGCAATTGGTAGAGCGGCTTCTTGCGACCGTCCTCAAGGAAGGGGCGTCTGATTTGCATATCACGGCGGGACGCCACCCGACCATACGCGTGGACGGCACGCTCATTCCTCTGCTCAATGAAGAGATATTGACTGCCGACACCGCCCGCGATTTCCTCCTGTTTCTCTTGACGCCCGAACAGCAGGAGCGTTTTTTGCGCGGGAAAGAAATAGATTTTTCATACAATTTTCAGGATCGCGCGCGCTTGCGGGTAAACCTCTTTCATCAGCGGGGATTTGTAGGCGGCGCGCTCCGCCTGATCCCGGCCAAAGTCCTGGGTCTTGGCGAGCTCAACCTCCCGCCGGTGCTTGAGACGTTTGCCAATCGCCAGCAGGGATTTTTTCTCGTCGTGGGACCGACCGGACACGGCAAGTCAACGACGCTTGCATCCATGGTGGATCACATCAACCGCACGCGGAGCGACCACATTATTACTATTGAAGACCCGATTGAGTATTTGTTTGCGTCAGACAGGTCCATCATAGATCAGCGCGAGGTGGGGATAGATACCGCGGATTTTCCGACGGCTCTGCGCTCGCTCTTCCGCGAGGATGTGGACGTGGCAATGGTGGGCGAGATGCGGGATCCCGAAACTGTCGCGACTGCGGTGACTGCGGCCGAGACCGGCCACCTGATCCTGTCCACGCTTCACACCAATGATGCCGCCCAGACGATTGACCGCATCATTGATATCTTTCCTCCGGGCCAGCAGAATCAAATACGCCTTCAGCTAGCCTCAAGCTTGATCGGCATTATGTCCCAGCGCCTGATCCCGCGCGTGTCCGGCGGCCTGATACCCGCCGTGGAAGTGATGATTGCCAACGCCGCTGTCCGCAATCTGATCCGCGAAAACAAAGTGCATGAGCTTGATCTTGTCATAGAGACGAGCTCCGGCGAAGGGATGTTGAGTCTCAACCGCTCGCTGGTGGATCTGGTGCGCAAAGGAGAGATTACGTTTGAAAATGCGTCTTTGTACTCGCAGAATCCCGGAGAATTCCAAAGCTTAATGAAGTAAATTTTAGCCTGTAGAAGGTAGAAGGTAGCTGGTAGGAACTTTTCTACACGCTACACGCTACACGCTACACGCTTTTCATGTGCCTAATTTTGAATACAGCGCACGGACACGCGAAGGCGAGCTCCGCTCGGGTGTGGTTTCTGCGTCTAGCGAGGAGTCAGCGCTTGATGCGCTCCAAAAAAACAATCTGACTGTTGTCGCGATCCGCGAGGCGGCCGCACCCTCTCTTTTTGAGCGTTCCATGAGTTTTGGCGGACGCGTCAAGCAGAAAGACGTAGTGATTTTTTCCCGCCAGCTCGCGACACTCTTTGAGGCCCACATTCCCGTGGCGCAGTCTTTGAAGACGCTCATGAATGAGTCGGAAAAAGACGCTATGCGGCGCGTGATCGTGGAGGTATTGGATGATGTCGCCGGCGGGCTTGCGCTTTCGCAATCCATGGCAAAGCATCCGCTCGTGTTCTCGTCGTTTTATGTGAATCTTGTGCGCTCGGGCGAGGAGTCGGGCAAATTGCAGGAGATTTTTACTTACCTTGCCGACTACATGGAGCGGTCCTACTATCTTGAAGCAAAAGCCAAAAACTCCATGATGTATCCTGCATTCGTACTGATCGTATTTATCACTGTTTTGATCGTGATGCTGGTCGTCGTGTTTCCGCGCCTTGTCAGTATTTTTGAGGAGACCGGACAGGAGATTCCTTTGTATACGCAAGCTATTATTTTCGTATCTCTTGTTCTGCGGCGCTGGGGTTTTCTGATTATTTTAGGCCTCATCGGAGGCGGCATATTTACATGGCGCTGGGCGCATACTCCTCCCGGCAAGCTCTTCTTTAACAAACTGCAGATCAATACTCCGATCATTGGCCAGCTCTATCGGAAGCTTTTCATGGCGCGCCTGACGGATAATTTGCAGACACTGATCGCAGGCGGCATTCCGATCCTGCGCGCTCTGTCCATTACGGGAGACGTCGTAGGAAACGTCGTGTATCAAAAGGCGATTGAGCGTGCGATTGAGTCCGTAAAAGGCGGCGGGACGATCTCGGCGGCATTTCAGGGGACTCCCGAAATCCCGCCGTTGGTAACACAAATGATCCATATCGGCGAGACATCGGGACGCCTTGATTTTATTCTGGGAAGCGTTGCGAGATTTTATCGTAAAGAAGTTGATGTCGTGCTTGAAAACCTCGTGGCGCTGATTGAGCCTGCGCTGATCGTCTTTCTCGGCCTTGGAGTAGGGGGACTTGTCGCATCAGTCCTTATCCCCCTATATAATTTGGTCGGCTCCATTTGACCCCTATTCATAATTCATAACTCATAATTCCTAATTCCCGCCCAGGGTGTGGATAAGCCATTTGCGCCTGCGGCGCGGTGGTATATAATCACAGCAGGTCGTTTTCGGGATATCGAGAGCTTATCATCTTCTATTCTTCATTAATTTAATTGTTTTCCCATGAGTCTATCTTTTATGAGGCGGGGGACAAAGGGCGGTTTTACGCTCATTGAGCTCCTCGTAGTTATCGCGATTATCGGAGTATTGGCGTCTATCGTGCTTGCCTCGCTCAACACGGCGCGCAGGAAATCTCGTGATGCCCGTAGAATTACGGACATCAAGCAGATCCAGCTTGCCTTGGAGCTCTATTATGACGCCCAGACGCCGACTCCGGGATATCCGCCGGCTACTTTATTCTCGGCTGGGAACTGCAATGCGACCACATTGGCGTACGGTCTCCAAGCGCTTGCGCCAAACTACATCCCCCAGGTTCCGCGCGATCCCAATAGAACAGGAACAGCTCTTTGCTATCGGTATGCGACTCCCAGCGCTGCCGGCGTCCAGCAGGCGTATCATTTGGCGGCACAGCTTGAGGACAGCGCCAATGCTGCATTCACCGGCGATCGGGATTGCGAGTCAAGTGTTGCCGGTTGTGGCACTGCGGCTTACACCGGTGGATTTGACGGAGGGCTCACCATTCCGGACACCACAGGACTTCTCTATGACGTAACGCCGTAGTCTGAAGCGATCCTGATGTCCGAAGCATATATAGGCTTGATCGTGGGACCCGCCGCATTCGCGGCGGGTCTTGCCGTAGGCAGTTTTCTGAACGTCGTGATTCTGCGCGGTTTGCGCGGGGAGACATTGGGCGGGAGATCTCACTGCGATACCTGCGGGACTGTACTGAAAGCGCACGAACTGATCCCGATCGTGAGTTTTATCATACAGCGCGGGATGTGTCGGCATTGTAGTACCACTTTTTCAATCCAGCACCCGTTGGTGGAGTTTGGGACGGCTGTAGCTTTTGCTATCGCGGCTCTTATAATCATCTCTCTTGTGGCGGGCAATCAGGCGCTCCTACTTGCTGTCATAGCGCTTCCTGCGATCGCAGCACTCATTGTTTTGATTGTTTCGGATATCCGTTTCCAGATCCTGCCCGACGGCGCCGTGATTGTACTTGCGCTTGCGGGCCTTGCAGCGAGCATCGCGCGGGGGAGCGTTCTGTATGATCTTGGCGCGGCTCTTGTGATTGCGCTTTTCTTTGCTTCTTTGTGGTTTTTTTCGCGAGGCACATGGATGGGTTTTGGGGATGCCAAACTCGCGCTGGCTACATCTCTTGCAGTCGGATTTCCCGCATCCATAGCCGCATTTCTCTTTTCATTTTGGCTCGGCGGCATAGTCGGCACCCTGCTGATTGCGACCGGCAGGAAAGATATGCAAAGCCGCATCCCGTTCGGCCCGTTTCTCATTGCGGGAGCCCTGGCGGCGTTTGTCTGGGCACCTGCTTTTTTCGCGTATACGGGCCTGTCGCAGTTTCCCATTTTTGAGTCAAAGAGTATAATAGAGCATAGACCTACTGCGTAAAGATTTTCGTAGCGAAATTGTCAGATTTCGTGCGAGACGCAGAAAAAATTATGAGGCATATACGGCGTATATGTTGAATAATTTTTTCAAAGTCGTAGCCGAAATCTGGAAATTGCAGCAGAATAATCTTTACGCAGTAGGTCTCATATCTAAATTCTGCGATTTCGGAGATGGGAGACTCTCGCGTCTTACCTTAGAGTAGGGTTTTGAGGCATGCTCCGGAGCGCCATGAATGATTTCATGAGGTTTTTTTTGCATCAGAGACGAAAGCAAGGGAGTGAAACCTTCCGTGCGGGCTTCACCACCTTTGAGCTTGTGATTGCGATCGCAATCATGACGATGACGAGTGCTATGGTGCTTATCAGCTTTTCGGGCATACATAAACGGACGGCGGTGAATCGCGCCGCGCGGGAATTTGCGCTTGCAGTGCGCAGGGTGCAGAATATTTCGCTTTCAATTACCGAAGTTGAGGCGGGATTCAAACCGACGACTGCTCAAACTGTTGGAATCAAGATCGCCAGCGGCTCTTTGGACTACACGATTTTTCTTGACAAGAATGAGAATGGCATTTTCGGAGCCGGAGATACGGTGGTCGGCAAGGTTGCGAAATTGGCGGACGGCGTCCAAGTGCGCACTATCAAATATGTAGATGCCGGGGGTATTGAGAGACTCATATCGGCCGCTCATATAGTCGTGACAGCGCCCGAAGCGACTATGCGGTTTACCGCCGCTGGCGGGGGAACTCTTAGGGATGTATTGGAGATAGGAATCGGGACTCCTGCGGGGGATGTCATACGGACAGTGACGATACGCACGAGCGGACAGATAACCGTCAAGTAAAATCAAGAATCAGGAATGGTGTCTGCACTTTCTTAGCCATAATTCATAATTCATGACTCATAATTCACGTCAAAAGGGGTTTACCCCGTTAGAAAACCCGGCGCCAAAGCGAAACTCATCGTATTTTTCCGGCCCCAGACATAAGAAGTTTCTAACGGGGTTTACGCTGGTGGAGACGATCGTGGCCTTGGCGTTGATTATGATGGCATTGGTGGGTCCCGTGTCTCTGATCGTGCGGGGGATTTATTCCTTCTCCTCTTCCAAGAGCAAAATTACCGCTGTGAATCTCGCCCAAGAAGGCATTGAACTTGTCCGGCTGATACGCGAGAATAATATCGCCTGCGATTTTGCCAACGGCCCCAAAAAACAGAATTGGACGAGCAATCCCGACGGCGGCACTATGCCGTCGCGGGCAGAAGTGGATATTCAGCAGGCCTTTACGACTATCACATGCGGCAGTGCCAGCATCAAATTTCCGCGGCTCACCAACTCATGTTCGCGGGTTCTTCTCTACAATGCATCCGCGGGTACGTATGGGTATCAGACCGGTACGCCTACGACTTTCTCCCGTTGTATCAATATTAATTCGCCGCCTTCCGGCGGCCATGACACTGACATTCCCGCGAGCGACCAGATGGACGTGATTGCTACCGTCACATGGGTGGAGCGGGGCCGCACGAGGACGCTGGTTTTGCGTGAGCGGCTGTATCATTGGGAATAATTTTCGTATGACACAAAACGCAAAACGACAGTATCAAAGTAAACGCAATCCCGCAGCAGGCGGGACACCGCGGTTTTTCGTTTTTCGCTCTGCATTTTCCGCTTCCAACGGGTTTACCCCGTTAGAAACCTTTGCGACAAAGAAGAGATTGTCGCATTTTGCTTACTCCAAAGATAAGAAGTTTCTAACGGGGTTTACGCTTCTTGAGATGATCGTTGCCATAGGGATTTTTTCTTTGATCGCGGTTGCCGCGATCGGGATCACGCTTGCGGCGGTGCAGGCCCAAAGGAAGGCAGCCAACCTTCAGGTAGTGCAGGATAATGCCCGTTTCGGGCTTGAACTGATGACCAAAGAATTGCGGACGGGATCTGCGTATCGCCTCACTACGTTTTGTGGCATTTCCGGAGAGGAAGTGAGCTTCCTGACGTTTACCGGTGCGGTGCGCGTGTACTATAAATCGGGCAATTCTTTGATGCGGCTTGTCGGGACTACAAACTGCGCAAGCGCAATTTCTTTTATCGGGGGCGATGCTATCGTGACTCTTGCGAAATTCAGAGTTGGGGGTGAAGTCCTTGGTCCTACGGACGGCCAGCCATGGGTCTCAATCTCGCTGTCCGTCAGATCGGCGGATCCAGATCAGTCGCTTGAGTCGCGTGCGAATATCCAGACCACCGTAGTAGCGCGTCTTCGTGATTTATAATCTTATGAATACACCACGTCATTCGGAGCGAGGCATCATTTTATTGCTTGTCGTCGTACTGGTCGCGGCTATTCTTTCCGTCAGTCTTGGCGTTTTTAATATGATGCTGGGAGAATTTCGTATTTCCGGCGATGCGGCCGATTCCTTTCGCGCGCTTTATGCCGCGGATGAGGGATTTGAGCGGACTTTATATAAAGACAGACAGCAGGGGCCGCTATGCAGTGGTATTGCGGATCCCTGCGTTCCGATCGTGATGGTCAATGTCCCATCCGGCGCATGCTATGAGGTGAGAGTCGCAAGGCGAGCGGTAGCGCCGCGGATGAAGATCACCGTAACCGGCCAGTATCAGTGCGGGGTAAATCCGCTTCGGGTTGTGAGGCGCGCTTTTGAGGCTGTTTATTGATCGGTGGATAGGTACTGTCGTCTTATATAGACCTACTGATTAAATATTATTCTACTCCGATGTTCAGATTTCGGCTACGACTTTGCAAAAATTATTCAACATATACGCCGTATATGCTGAATAATTTTTGCTTCGTCTCGCACGAAATCTGAACATCTCGTAACGAAACTATTTAATCAGTAGGTCTTATGTATTTTAAGGAATTGGCTGGATATCTTGAGCGGCTGGAAGGTACGTCATCGCGCAACACGATGACGGATATTCTTGCAGACTTGCTCAAGCATGCGGGCGGCACGGAGATTGATGAAATATGCTATTTGATTCTCGGCGAATTGGTTCCCGCATACCGGGGACTTGAGTTTCAGATCGCCGAAAAAATGATGATCGCGGCTCTGGCGGCCGCGTACAGCACAACGCGGGAGGAGGCGGCGCGCCGCGTCGCCGCGCGGGGCGATGTCGGGGACGCGGCATACGATCTTGCGCGAGACCATCGCTCTTTGGGCAAGCGCATGACCGTCGCCGCAGTGTATCGCGCGATGTATGGGATCGCGGAGGATGCGGGGGAGGGGAGCCAAGAGCGCAAGATTCGCGCTATGGCATCATTGCTGTCATCGCTTGATCCGCTCTCGGCAAAATATGTCGCGCGGATCCCTTTGGGCAAGTTGCGTCTCGGATTTTCGGACGCGACACTTCTGGATGCGCTGTCTCTTATGGTCACGGGCGACAAGTCCGGCCGCCGCGCGATTGAGCGCGCATACAATGTCACTGCGGACATCGGCGCGCTTGCATCGCGCGTCAAGCGCGGGGGACTGGCATCTCTTTCGCGCCTGCATGCGACCCCCGGCATTCCGATCCGGCCGTCGCTTGCCGAGCGTCTCAATGATATCAACGATGTCGTGAAAAAAGCGGGGCCTATAGTCGGAGTGGAAGTAAAACTTGACGGGTTTCGCACCCAGATACATGTGTGGCGGGAGAAAGGGGGTGTGCATGTGAGGCTCTTCTCGCGCAATCTTGAAAATACGACCGCGATGTTCCCCGAGATCGTCCACGCGGCAAAAAAACTTCCGGTGCAAAGCGTGATTCTGGACACCGAGGCTATCGGATATTATGCGCGTACCGATACGTTTGCGCCGTTTCAGGAGACGGTCCAGCGCAAACGCAAACACGAAGTCGCGGAGTTTGCCGCGCGTATTCCGCTTGCGGCATTTGTGTTTGATGTCATGTATCGCGACGGCACATCGCTTGTCGCCCGTCCCTTTCGCGAGCGGCGCCGGCATCTGCAAGATTTGCTGGGACGGCGTACAGGTGCGGGCACGATTCGGCTTGCCGGACAGCGGCTTACCGATGACATAGACGTAATCAAGGCGGAGCTCACGCAAAGCGTGAATAAAGGCCTTGAGGGACTCGTGGTCAAAAATCTTTCTGCGCCGTACGAGGCGGGGAGCCGCGGATTCCACTGGATCAAGCTCAAGGCAAATACCGCGGCACTCGGCAACCTGCGTGCGGGGGGTGCCGGCGGGCGGATCAAGGGCCTGCCCGATACCATAGACTGCCTGGTGATGGGAGCGTATCGGGGCCGCGGCAAGCGCACGAAGTTTGGCGTCGGAGGATTTCTGCTTGGAGTTCCGGGCCGCGACGAGCGATTTTATTCGCTCTCGCGTCTTGGCACCGGCATGTCCGACGAGCAGTTTCGCGAGCTTGGCCGCCGCATTAAAGCGCACGAAGTTGCGGCGATGCCGAAAGAATACGTCGTAGACAAAGAGGTTGCGCCTGATATTTGGATTGAGCCGTCTCTTGTGGTAGAAATACTGGCAGACGAGATCACGCGCTCCCCGCGCCATAGCGCGGGCCGAGGCCGCGATCGCAGAGGATTGTCTCTCCGCTTTCCGCGTCTGGTGCGTGTACGGGACGACAAAAAACCCCACGACGCGACATCGGCGGATGAAGTAAGTAGTATGCATCGCCGCCAGAAGACTGCATCATCAAAATAAACTAGACCTACTGATTAAATAGTTTCGTTACGAGATGTTCAGATTTCGTGCGAGACAAAGCAAAAATTATGAGACATATACGGCGTATATGTTGAATAATTTTTGCAAAGTCGTAGCCGAAATCTGGACATCGGAGTAGAATAATATTTAATCAGTAGGTCTACTCAACATCATGGCAATTTCACGCGCGGAAGTAAAACGTATTGCGGCTTTGGCGCGGATTGCGCTGACCGAACAGGAAGAAGCCGCTTATGAAAAAGAACTTTCTTCGGTTTTGGAATTTGTCGCGGAGCTTGCAAAAGTTGATACGGCCGATGTTGCGGCTATGACCGGCGGGACCGATCTTATCAATGTGATGCGCGCCGATACTGCGCGTGAGGCGGATACTCATGATTCTGCGAGCCTGATTGATCAGATGCCCAAGCGACGCAATGGTTTGCTGGAAGTACCCTCGGTGTTTGAATAGGACACACTATGAGACCATTTCAAAACTCCCTCTCCTGCTGCAAGTGCGTAATTTTCCGCATGGCTTCGTCAGTCCTCCTTGACGTATATTCCTCATATACGCCTTCGTCGTCCTTCCTCGCCCTACGGAAAATTACGCGCTTTCGCAACGAAGAAGAGTTTTGAAATAGTCTCTATTTATATGGAATTAAATAAACTTACTATTGAGCAGGCGGGCGAAGGCATCCGGAAAAAAGATTTTTCGTCCGTTGAGCTTGTGTCGGCGTGCCGTGATGCTATCGCGCGGCGCGACGGCACGATACATGCATATCTGGAAGTTTTTGACGATGCGCTCACCGAGGCTCGCGCGCGCGATAAAGAGATCGCCGCATACGGCGGGGACGCACGCCGCGCCATGCCGCCACTCTTCGGGATTCCCATTGCGATCAAGGACAACATTTTAATACAAGGGAAACTCTGCACCGCAGGTTCCCGCATGCTTGCAGACTATACGGCATCGTATGACGCGACCGTCATCGCGAGGCTGAAGAAGCAAGGCGCGATATTTCTCGGGCGTACCAACATGGACGAGTTTGCTATGGGGTCTTCCACCGAAAACTCCGCATTTGGTCCTACCAAAAATCCGCATGATCCGGGACGCGTCCCGGGCGGCTCCAGCGGGGGATCGGCCGCGGCAGTGGCCGCGGATATGTGCCTTGGCGCTTTGGGGTCCGATACCGGCGGATCTATCCGCCAGCCCGCGGCGTTTTGCGGCATCGTCGGCATGAAGCCGACTTATGGCGGCGTAAGCCGCCACGGCGTCATTCCGATGGCCGCATCTCTCTATCAGATCGGCCCCATGGCGCGTACGGTTGCCGATACGGAGATTCTCTTTCATGCGATCGCGGGCCAAGACCCTCATGATGCGGTCTCAATGGAAATCACAAATCATAATCCGCCAGCTGGCGGACACACCACAAGCGCCGGTCTCAAAGGAGTCCGCGTCGGACTTCCGCGCGAATATTTCGGGACGGGATTGTCTCCTGCCGTGGAGCAGGCGATCCGCTCCGCGATCAAGGTCATGGAAGACGCGGGGGCGGTGGTGCGCGAGATCAGTCTGCCGCATGCGTCTTTGGCGCTTCCCACATACTATATCGTCGTGCCTTCGGAAGTCTCGGCCGATCTTGCGCGTTTTGACGGCATCCGCTACGGAGGAATAAGGAATAAGGAATTAGGAATTAGGAATCTTTATGATATATACGCACAAACGCGTGCGGCAGGGTTCGGCCCGGAAGTAAAGCGGCGCATCATGCTCGGCGTCTATGCGCTTTCCGCCGGCTACTACGATGCGTATTATGTAAAAGCGCAAAAAGTGCGCACCCTGATCAAGGAAGATTTTGAAAATGCATTTGAGGACGTAGATGTCATAGCGGGTCCTACGACTCCGACGCCCGCATTTCGTATCGGCGAGCGCCGGAGCAATCCTCTGGAGATGTATCTTGCGGATATTTATACCGTGGCCGTAAATCTTGCCGGGCTTCCTGCGCTGTCGCTCCCCGCAGGTTTTACGGAGCAGGAAGGATCGCGTCTGCCGGTCGGACTTCATCTTATCGCCCCGCGCCGCGCGGACCAGAGGCTTTTTGACATCGCCCGCGCGGTTGAAGCATTGCTTCTGGCGAGGTAATCTATATCTATGCCACCAGTGAGAGAAAAAAGAGAAAAACCGGAGCATCGTCCCGCGTATGTATTCTCCGAAATCGCGCTTGCGGCGATCATTTTCATTATTGTCGTATCCATCATCGGCGCGTATCTCACGCAGGGATTTGGCTGGTATATTGATTTTGTGGATGCATTCGGCAGATTTTGGCGCAGAGCGCGCCTCATCATCGCCGTCATCGCAATGATGCTGAATGTCGGCCTGGTCATATTTATCATACAGACCCTCCGCAAGTTTTATCACCTTGCCGAACGGCATCCGTTGTTTATTCTCCCTCCTGACGCAGGGCCTCGTGAGCGCGCCGTACCGTTTGAAAAAGAGATCAGCGGAGAGTGGGCGGGCGTGCGCAAATTCGGCGAGTCCAAGAGCCCTTCCGAATGGAACATGGCGGTATTGCAGGCCGATGCCTTGCTGGATGACGTACTTCAGCATATGGGACACGAGGGTAATACCGTCAAAGAGCGGCTGGATCTGGTGGATCCGACACAGTTGCCGTCGCTAGATCGCGTACTCTCCGCGCATCGCCTGCGCAATATGGTCGCGCACGATCCGATGGTTCAGCATACCAAAGAGACCATTGATCACGCGCTTGCGTCATACGAGCTTGCATTCCGCGAGCTTGGCGTGCTCAAAAAACAAGAGACGGTTCCACCAACTATTGAAGTGATGCCTTCATAACAAAACATCCTGCCACTGGCAGGATGTTTTGTTTATCTCATTGCGGGGCCGGGAATTTTTCTCCCCCAAAATTTCTCACGTTTGCCGATGGCAAACAGGAGAAATTTCTCCTCCAAAACCCGGGTCTTGAAAAACATAAAGCAGTTTATGTTTTTCAAGTACCCTGCAATTCCCGATAAACTCACATGTACAAGAAAACACCCCGTCACTGACAGGATGTTTTCTTGTACATTGCGGGGCCGGGAATTGCACCCGGGTCTCAAGGTTCTTTCCTACCTTTTCTTTCAAAAAGGAATGGACTATACCATCTTCTCTATTGGGTGTGCGGCGAGAAGCTCCCATTATAGTCTCTGAACGTCTCCCGCACGAATGAAGCGAGATTTCGCTGCTGATTGCCCAATCCAGAGCATTTTCTGCGTTCGCGTCCGCCGTTTCCGGCCCCGCTGTAGCCGCTCTGATTCTCAAGGGGTTTCCAGCAATTTTGAGAGTTTTTCCGCGGCGCGTCGCCGCGCCGGGTCACAGTTTTTCTATGAGCCTCGCGAGGTACTTCTCCTCCACCCCGCAAAATAAGTATAAATGTTTTTAAGAAAAAAGCAAGAAGATCGTATGACCATTTTGATTAGACTGTACACCCCACACCTGCTATAATTTTAGTACAAGGATATACAAATATGGCCAATGTGTTAGTGCGCGACAAAGCAAGGCTACTGCGTTCTGATGGCGCAAGTTTGGACGAGATCGTCTTGCAGCTACAAGTTCCGAAAAGTACCGTACGGTACTGGTGTCGTGATATTGTGCTGTCTCAGTCTCAACAGCGCCGCATTTTTGAAAAACAAAAAATGAGTGGTATAGAAGCGGCAGAAAGGGTGCGGCAGAAGAGGATAGTTCTCATAGAAAGATTGAGAAAAGAAGGCGCAAAACAGATAGGCCGATTATCGGCTAAAGAATTGTTGTTGGCAGGAACCGCGCTTTATTGGGCCGAGGGCTATCGGAAGGGGGATGGAGAATTTGGGTTTACCAACTCTGATCCCACCATGATCAGATTTATTATCCGATGGCTCAAAGAGTGTTGTAAGGTGGAGGCGGACAGGATTCATGCGCGCATATGCATAAACGCTATTCATAAAAATCGTATGAAAGAAGTGAAAGAATTTTGGATAGAAGCGACAGGATTGCCGGAAGATCAGTTTTCGAAACCGACATTTATTAATGTTGTAAGCAAGAAGCGCTACTGGAATTCTAATCAATATTTTGGTACATTACGGGTAAAGGTACGGCGGAGTACAGACTTGCGAAGGATGGTTATGGGCTGGATTGAGGGATTGGCTAGATAGGTGGAATATTGCCGGGGTAGCTCAGTGGAAGAGCGCAACACTCATAACGTTGAGGTCGTGGGATCGTTCCCCACCCCCGGCATATGATCAAGAAAGTGAAAGGAAAATATGTCGTAGTGTCGGAGAGTACCGGACGATCGTTTGGCACGTACCGGACGCTCGCGGAGGCAAAGAAGCGCCTGCGCCAAGTAGAGTTTTTCAAGCATCTTGGCAAAAGCCCGCGCATGAAGAAGGCGCTCCGTAAAAAATCATTGCTGAAATAATTGATCGGATTTATGGCACACAAAGATCTTCGGTGGAAGCGCGTACTGCTCAAGCTTTCGGGCGAGACATTGAGCGGCAAAGGGGGATCGGGGCTTGATGTCCATGCGGCCGCATATATTGCGGGGGAAGTGAAAGCGGCGCACGCGCTCGGGTGCGAGATTGCGGTGGTCATCGGAGGAGGTAATTTTATCCGTGGGGAGAAACTGTCCCAGATCGGGATTGACCGCGCAACCGCAGACTATATGGGTATGCTCGGCACTATGATCAATGCGCTGGCGCTCCAGAGCACGTTTGAGCAGAGTGGCCTTTCCACGAGAGTCATGAGCGCGATTGCGGCGTCTGACGTGTGCGAGCCGTTTATCCGCCGTCGCGCGCTCCGGCATCTGGAAAAGGGGAGAGTGGTCATCTTTGCGGGAGGCACCGGCAGTCCGTATTTTTCCACCGATACTGCGGCGGCCCTGCGCGCATCCGAGATTGGTGCCGAAGCGATCCTGAAGGCGACCAATGTAGAAGGCGTATATGAGGAAGATCCCAAGAAAAACGCGGGAGCCAAGCTCTTGCAGGAAGTTGATTCGCTTGATATGCTCCGAC
>MHQM01000035.1 GCA_001820655.1 Candidatus Sungbacteria bacterium RIFCSPHIGHO2_02_FULL_52_23 | reverse complement strand
CATGATATGGCAACTCTACCATAATGATTTCCAAAATCCAGTCCTCGTATACTGGTTGCCGCTCGCGCGCTCTCATAGTACAATCGCGTCATGACAAATCCGAACTCAAATGTACGTACTCTCGTGATCGGCGGAGCCGGGGCCATCGGCTCCAATCTCGTGCGAAGGCTGGCCGCCGACGGATACCGCGTCGCTGTATTCACTCTCCCCGGGCCGGATCTTATACGCATGGATCAGTTGAAAAATCAGATAGAGATCATCATCGGCGACCTGACCGTCTCGGACGAGATCCGGCAGGCCATCGAGCGGATCCAGCCTCAGATCGTGTATCATTTGGCAAGTAGCGTATGGGCGCGAGTGCCCGGCATTGGACAGCAAGATCATCTGAAGGTAAGCGGACTCGGAACGCTGTATCTCATGGAAGCGCTCAAAGACAAACCCGGAACCAGAGTGGTTTTCACCGGCACCGCCGCGGTGTACGGTCCGGGTGAACATTTCAAAGAAGATGCCCCCATTATTCCCAATACCGTTTTTGGCGCATGCAAAGCAGCCGCAAGCACCCTCCTGCAGACGTACGGCCGCATTTCCGGACTCTCAACCGTGGAGTTGCGTTTCTTCATGCCGTACGGGCCGTGGGAGCATCCTCATCGCCTGATTCCCCAAACGATTTTATCGGTATTGGAGAAACGCGACCTGCCCATGACTTCCGGGGAACAAAAGCGCGATCTCGTTTATATTGACGACGTCGTAGAGGCATTGGTCCTCGCAGGCACCAAACAAGTGAAAAGCGGATCTATTTTTAACATCGGATCCGGACACGCAATTCCGGTCAAAAATATCGTCAAAGAGATATTCACGCTCATGCAAAGTCCCCGCACGCCTTTGCTCGGACGCATCCCCATGCGGCAGGACGAGATCATGACGATGTCGGCAGACATCACCGCGGCACGCAAAGCTCTTGACTGGGAGCCGCGGGTAACTCTGACCGAAGGGCTTAAGAAAACCATTGCATGGTGGGAGCAGAACCGCCAATTCGCGGAACATATGCTTGCCGAGACGGCGACCGCCTCTCCCCCCGCATCCGCACCGCAGAATTAATATGAGAGATGAGATGTGGCTGATTTGCCGCACCGACGCATCGGAGCACTTTTGAACGCCTTACTCTTTGGGAAGACACGTATCCTGCGGGCGGCGCCCTGCGGCTATTTCTTTCACACAATACTCGGCCCGCTCCCTCAATGCAGGATATTGTTCAGCCGTACGCATCAGAACATCGTACGCTCTCTGGGGATCCTTGGTCGCCTCAAAATACGCAATCGCAAGCCCGAGATTATACTCTGTGATATCCGGATACAGGCGCACTAATTCTTTCCATTGTTCAAGCGCCTCATCAAACGCCCCGATCTCGCGATACGCCTGAATGAGACGGCCGTCCGGGTAATACGCAGAGCCGAATCGCTCTTTTTGTAATACACGGACCATCTCAAATTTTTTATTACGAATCAAGAAATTCGTATATACATAGTAGGCCTCCGTAAATGCGGGCTCCAATTCATATGCGATCCGAGCCGCTTCTTCCGCTTTGTCCGTCTCACCGATAAAAAAGTATGCTACGGCTATTTCAAAATAAATCCGCTGCTTAGTGGGAGATAAGCTTCGGGCCTTTTCAAGCTCTGCAAGAGCGTCTTTGAAAAATCCGGTACCGCTCAAAAACGTGCCGATAAGGAAGTGTTGGCGAGCATCATGAGGAGTCGTCAAGAATTGTTTGTCAAATTCCTGAATTGTCAGCATGAAAAAGTCCCGCTTGAGTTCTTCGGGAACGTTTTGCGCCCTAATGGCAGAGAGAGTTGCATACACAAGCTGTTCGCGTATCTCTGATGTACCCAACGACCGTTTCGCCAGGATCTTTTTGAAATATTCCAGATTTTTCTTCACTCCTTCCGGATACGGCTTGATTGCGTCTGTAAGCCCGGCCGCCGCGCGAAGAGGAGGCGCGTTCAGGAAATATATCCCCGACATGGTGACAACCGCAATACAGGAAGCCGCAAAGACAGCAATGCGCGGATGAGACAAAAAGTTCTTTGATCTCCCGGGGTTTTGTTGCCAGTGCGGCATCCTTGAAGCCGCGCGCATATCCATATATGCAATAATGGAAAAGAAAGCTATATAGCTTAAGAGATTGTCAAACACAAAGAGATTCTGGACCATATACGCAATCAGCAAACCCGTAAGAGCGCCCCGTTCCAGCATAGAAAAAGACGGGATAGAATCATGGTGCGCACGGATGTGCTTACCTTGAGATGTCCGTATCGCTCCGGGCACCGGAGAAGGTTTGACACCGGACCATACGGCAAAAAACGCATAGACATAAAGTGCCGCATAACTGACAAGTCCCGCAAGACCCCCGGCAATAAGCCAGTCAAGAAAGACATTGTGCGTACGGTCAAACCACTGTTCTTGCGCATACATCTTCGGGTCATAGTATTTGTTGAAAGCATAATTAAAACTCTCCTGGCCCCATCCCAAGAGAGGCCGCTCCTTGAAACCTTGCCACGCGATATTCCAGAGCAAGAATCGCGGTTTTGCTTCAGCAAGCGATACGGAGGAAAACCGCTTCAAAGGGGTTGAGGAGCGTATCAGCGCGGTATCTTTAAAAGCGAATATGAGAGCGATGCCGATACCAAGCGCTACGAAACCTGCCAGTGCGACAGCGCGAAGCGATTTCATACGATGTCTTGTCAGAGAAACGATGATTCCAAATGCCAGCAGACCGGCAATGGCTCCCAGTATTGCGCCCCTGGTAGCGGTCTCATACAAAATAACCGCCTCAAGAATGATGACGGCGCCGTAGACATACCGCATGAGACGCGAGCGTTCTTCACGCATCAAAAGAAAAAGCGTCAAAAAGATATGCACCATGATATAGGCCGCAAGATAAGAAGCGTTGCCCAGCGTCGCTTCTATTCGGTTTGTACTCTGATACATGGGCAGTGCGCCCATAAGCTGTAGAGTGCCGTGCAGTGATACGACTACGCTTACTCCGATGGACGTCTGGAAAAAACGAGTCCATAGTTTTTCCCCGGACAGCATGGCGCGCGCGACAAGAAAATAGCCGAAGAGATGCAGGAGCGTGATATACCCTTCCATCCGTTCAAAATTGCTCCAAAAACTCTTAAAAGGATCCCTGCTTAAAATGTCCGCGATCCCGATAACACCGAGAAAGATAATCAACAACCACGCAAACCGGGTAAAACGGGGCCTGACGGAGGGCATTGTAATGGCAAGAATTGCCCATCCGCCGAAAGCGAGCTCCACCAAGATACGAAATGCAAAATTTTTTCCGGTAATGTACGGAAACAAGAGACTCGTCGTCACGACGAGAGGGATGAATGGAATGACAAAAATAAGCGCTAGGACAAAAAGACGGAGGATGCGGCTAAATTTCATCATACGAAGATAAATCTTTATTTATTAGACCTATGAAATCGGCTATTTGTTTCGGATTCAGGCCGTTGAGATCTTCCAGATATGCCGCAGTGCCGATCTCTCCGCGATATGTTTCCTCCACACTGATTGAATGAAGACGGGTATTTTTTACATCATTCTCGGCCATCCATTGGGCCAGGGAATTATACAGTCCCGATTTGAAATTGTCTTCAACGACCACGATCGCACGGTAACCGGCGAAAAGATCTTTCAGTTTCCCTGCGTCAAGAGGCTTGATCCGATCCATGGCAAATAGGTCAAATCCCGAAGAAAATTCAGAGGCCCTGACGGAGTTTGCGACCATTTTGCCGTGGGAGATGATCAGAATCTTGGCATGGCGTTCTATGACAAAACGGTTTGCGTCGGATACGGGATGCCCTTCCGAAAAATCATTTTTGGTAAACCGGATAAAAGACGCCATGTCCGACGCGAGCGCCTCATCAAAAATCAATCCTATGGATTCGGAGCTTGACGGAGAGTAAATCTTAAGATGCGGGAGCGTCTTCAGCGCGCCGATGTCATCTAGCGCATGGTGCGTCGCGCCAAGTCCTGCGTTATCAAAACCCGCGGTCGTACCGATGAAAATAGGCGCATAGCGATGGAGGCATATATCGTTTCTGATCTGCTCAAATGCGCGCTCGGCAAGGAAATTGGTATAGGAGTAGCAGATCGCTTTAAATCCGAGATTGGAAAGCCCCGCGGCGACACCGACTAAATTTTGCTCCGCGATACCGACATTCATGGTGCGATCCGGAAATTCCTTGCACATCGGCTCAATCAGATTGAAACCGACTCCGGCTGTCAGGAAAAACAGGTTCGGATTGCGCCGCATGGACTCATAAATCTTATGAAAAAGTATAGCTCTCATGGTCGTACAAAACCCTAATCGTTTAATTCGGCCAGCGCTTTTTCATACTCCTCGCCCGCGGGCGTCCGGTAATGCCAGACGACATTGCTTTCCATAAATGAGACTCCTTTTCCTTTAACCGTACGGCAGATGACCGCAGTCGGTTTTTTGTTTTCTGATTTCTGTATCACTCCCATAATTTCTTGCTCGGAATGACCGTCAACTTCCGCCGTCGCAAAATTGAAGCTTTCAAATTTTGCCCGTAGAGGCTCAATACCACAGGACGATCCCAACGGCCCCATCTGATCGTATCCGTTGCTGTCCACAAGCACGTACAGATTCTCCATGCCCAGGTGGCCGGCAAGCATGATGGCTTCCCAGTTTGATCCTTCGTGCAGTTCGCCGTCCCCCACCAGCACAAACACCCGCGCTTCGCTTTTGAGCGCGCGCAAACCGATCGCCATGCCGAGCGCCGGTGAAAGTCCGTGCCCCAAAGCTCCGGTGGAGTGCTCTATGTATTTGACGAAATGACTCGCATGGCCCGCGAGCAGCGAGCCGTTTGCATGGAAAGAGGCCAGATCATCATCTCCCATCAAGCCATATGCGTGCATGATGACGTAGAGGGCGCCCGCGCCGTGTCCTTTGCTCATCACGAACCGGTCCCGATCCCGCGCTCCATCCTTTATCTTTTCCAGTGCCATCGTCCGGAATACGGCATTCAAAATCTCAACCATGGAAAACGCGGATGCGATATGGGGAGAGCCGCCCCTGCTGATAACCTCCAAAATCTTCCGGCGCAGTTGTTTGTTGGGAGTCGTCATGCCATACGCTTGATGAATGCCGAAGGCCAGTGGGTTATCCGAAAATCAATCGGGCTTTCGTTAAAAGGAAACTTCGGCTCCACGATCGCAAAATCAGGATGGGTTTTTACGAAATCCTGCAGCGCGTTCAGGGGATTATTCTCTTTCCAGCTCGGCGTATCGGCATATTGCTTTTTGGCGCGCGGAGTATTGCCCAGAACGGCGCGCGAGCCGTCGGTCGCCACGATGTAGGAGCCGGGAGACACCAGCGTACTGTACAACTCAAGCTCCTTCATCACGTGCGCGTAGGTATGTCCCGCATCAAGAATGACCATGACCTTCTCCCCGGGGCGGATGAGCCGCCCCGCCTGCTCGCGTACCTCATGAGCAGATGAATCGCCCTCAATCATGGTGATAAAAGGAAAAAGCTCATGCGCCTCAAGTGCCGTGCGATTATGAGGCCGGATCTCAATATCAATCCCGATCACCCTGCCATGTCCCATAGCCTTGCAGAGTGACGCATAAAATATAAGAGATCCGCCATGCGCAATGCCCGTTTCCAAGATCACATCCGGCTTTATCTCGTATATCACCTCCTGAACCCGGAAACAGTCTTCGGGTATCTGGATGATGGGCCGCCCGAACCATGAAAAAGAATACATGTGCTTTTGATCCCATCCGACCTTGAGCCATAGAGCGGATAAAATCTTAAATCCTTCAGGAGAGTATAATGGAATGCGCCTTCCATCCTTTCCAAGAATCATCTCGTCAGCCTCCTCATCAATAACGATCTTCTTCACTTCCCACAATGCATCATTATTCATAAAATTATTTTACAAAATCGTCCTAGTTCCTTTAGCGAAACTTGTGAAGATAACACTGCTACTATCTCATGCTTTCTCTTGCTGCAGCCGCATTTTTTTTATGAGATCGGCCTGGGATGACAAATCATACTTTCGAAAAAGTTTTTCTATCTTTGAGTCGGAAGCGCGTTTCATGCTTGACGCACTTACCACTCGCTCTTTGCCTTCCTCAAGCGTCGCCTCTTGATTGAACCTCTCGCGGCTTTGGGCAAATGTATATTCTTCCTTAAAAGTAGGCGGGAAGACTTTTGGAACTCGCGCAGTTTCTTGGGCGAACATTCTTGTCAACGCCTGATAATTCAATTCGTTTGGTTCATTCCTCAACTCTGACGAAATTTCTTTCAGGCACTGGAGCGCAAATTCAAACTGATTGAATACGATTGCGATAAAGGCCAGTTTTTGGAACATGAGCGTGCGTTTTTTGAGATTTTTTTCCTTTTTCACCGAAGCGATGTCTTTGAAAAACAATGCGTCGGATGACCCCTGGAATCCTTCCCCCCGAAGGCCTATGGGGTAGCGGTACGGCGAAAATTCCGTAAAATATTTTTTGAATTTCACAAATTGGAAACCTTGATTTTGCAGCAAGGCGCTCACGTCGCCAAAAAGTTTCTGCCCTTTGTATAATTGGTGAAATTCCACTTCGGCGATGACCGCGACCGTATGCCGATCCAGCGTTCTTTTCGCACCTCTCAAGACATCCCACTCCGTACCCTGTACGTCAATAGAAAGAATATCAGGCGGCTGAATTGATTGATCGCGAATAACGAAATCAAGCGTTGTTACGGGCATCTTCTGCCGCTCAATAGTCTTGAATGTTTCTCCCAGAATATAGTCGTGCTGATGCTTCCGGAAATAAAAGTACCACTCTCTCTTTTTGGGATTTAGCGATAGGAGTGAGCTTGTATAGGGATCATAATTTATATTGAATACTGCATTTCCTCTTTTTCCGCCAAGACAATAGGGTAATACTTTTGTTTCCGATGCGCTATCTTTAAGCAGAGTTTCCATCTGAACGGCGCACTCCGGGTCTGCATCGTAGAGCACATTGACGAAATCCGACTCAAACCGCATGAGCACCGGAAACGCTCTAGTTCCGGATCGTCCACCAACGTGATGCGAACAAATTTTTTCATTCATGGACTAAAATTTCATTCCTAACAATATCAAGCAGATTTTTTTCCGGAGTCACAAGGACCGTACGGCATCCGGCCGCATCGCCGACCTCCCGATCGCGTTGATCATCGCCTACATACCACGACGCTGTCAAGTTGATTGCGTGCTCGCGGCCTGCCCGAAAAAACATACCCGGGCGCGGCTTGCGGCACTCGCACCCCGCGTCCCAAGCATGCGGGCAATAATAGATCGCGTTTATCGCGCCCCCCGCGCGCGCGGCATCACGCCGCAGATATTCATGGATCGCGGCAAGATCAGCCTCTGTCATCATGCCGCGGCCGATCCCCGCTTGATTGGTAATAATATATACTTCAGCACCATCCTCCTTCAGGAGCCGCAGTGCTTCGCGCACGCCCGACAAAAACTCAAATTCCCCGATATTTTTTACGTACTCGCCCTGCGGCGGCCGCTTGTTGATCACGCCGTCGCGATCAAGAAATACGACGGAGCGAGGGCGCAAAAATTTCTCCGTCTCCGGCAGGCGCTCCAAACTCCCGATACTATAATATGCGTGGTCCGTCATAAAGCCTGCCAGCTCGCGAGACGCAATCAGGCGCGGGATGATCACGTCTTCAAAGGAAAAGTTACCGGGCGGCATCATATCCGTTATACTCCTGTCCATGATAAAAAACCCTATTTCCACGCCGTTCAGATCCGAAGCCGTGCGGGACCGGTCATAGGCCGTCACATATCCGTCCTCTACTTTGGTATTGTTTTTCTTCGCGCGATCTCTGTTGGCATAGACCGTAACACTTGCGAGCGTCCCCTTCCCGCGGTAAAACGCTTCCAATGCATGCAGATCAAGCGGCCAATAGTTGTCGCAATAGAGCAGAAGAAAATGATCCGCGAGAAGTAGCGCCGCATTTTTTATGCGCGTGCCGGTCTCATCCTCCACGCCGCCTACAGAATACCGCACCGACAGTCCGAACTTTGAGCCGTCTTCGACGTACTCCATGATCTTTTCCGGCAGATATCCCAAAAGCAAAACCACCTCACTTATCCCGTTCTTTTTCAGCAGATCAAGCAGATGGGCAAGAAACGGACGGCCGTTGATTTCAACCAACGGCTTGGGGGTCGTATTGGTTATGGGACGCAGGCGTATACCCCTGCCGCCCGCCAAAATCACCGCTTGAGTGATGCGTTGCATGTCTGATTATCGCCACCGTAAATCATCATCTATCTGCTTTGTCTCCGACCGCAGATATCTGATCTGCGCGAGGCGGTTTACGGCTCTGCCGCGGAATTGATCCGCCGTAAATCCACATTTTTTGAAAAGCTCAATCATCTCCCGCCCGCCGCGGTCAAGATCCCATTCCGGCCGGTAATAATCTTTTAGCGCCGTAAGTATTTTATTAAAAGATACCCGATATGTTCGCGCGTCGCTCCCATGCTCGCCCGAAAATACAAGCTCGCTCCCCGGCACTGCGCGCTGTGCCGCTTCGGCAATCTGGCGAACCGTAAAGTTGCCGTTGGGAATCCCGACGTTAAATGCTTGTCCCGCGACGATCGCGGCGGGCGCTTCAAGCGCTGCGATAAAAGCGGCAGACACGTCGCGCACATGCACTACCGGGCGCCACGGAGTTCCGTCGCTTTTAATTTCCACTTTGCCGGTAGTGTAGGCCGAAGCCAGCAGATTATTGAATACGATGTCGCATCGGAGCATGGGGCTTGCCCCAAAAACAGTCGCCGGGCGCAGGAAAACCACAGTGAACGTATCCGTCCCCATCGGCTTCAATACCTGCTCGGCCCGCCATTTGGTCTTGGCATACGCCGTGATCGGATTTTTCTCGCTTTTCTCCTCGTCAAGCTCTTCATCAGTGCGCGAAATCCCATAGATACTCTGGGTGGAGGCAAAAACAAACCGCTTTGCTCCGGCGGCTCGGGCAAGCTCCGCGAGCCGCACCGTGGCCTGAAAATTGATTTCCTCGGTGAGGCGCAGATCCAGCTCGCCCAAGGGATCGTTGGAAAGCGCCGCAAGGTGTATGACTCCCTCAATGCCGTCCACATCCTCCGGCGATACGTCCCGGATGTCTTTATGTATCTCGCGGAACGTACACCTCCACGGATATAATTCGGAACCGTCATAAAGCCCGACCCTGCCCCAAGGGGCAGGGTATCCGGGCGGGCTTTGACGGTAGAGTGTCGGCTCCGCTGACTCAAAAAACCTTTTGCCTCCTTCATCCCCGCCGTAAACGGCGGGGATTTCGAAGGCATTCCGATAAAGCCCGGTGTCGTATCCGACAACTTCATGACCGCGAGCCGCGAGCATCTCGCCAAGCACAGCCCCGATATATCCGCGATGACCCGTAAGCAAGACTTTCATGCATTTCGAGCCCCAAGAGCATGATCAAAATAATCTTTGAAATACCGTGTCATCAGATGCAGGATCGTGCCGTGTACGCTTTCCACCACCTCATACGCTCCTTTTTCCGTCCGAATTAAAATCTTGGCATCCGCGAGCTCATTGAGACGGCCGCCGTCAAATCCGGAAAGCCCGATTACCGGCACATGGCGGCTCTGCGCAAACTCCACCGCCTTGATGACATTTGGCGACGCGCCGGAGCTTGAGATCGCAATCACAGCGTCAATCTCCTGCATATAATTTTCCAGCGGTCCCGCAAATACCATCTCATAGCCGACGTCATTGGCCCAAGCCGTCAATTCCTCCTCGGTCGTAGGAAGCCGGATTGCCTGAAACCTGCGGACTCCCTTTGTGAGATGCCTGCTAAAAACCGTCTTATTAAAATCACTCACCCAGTGCGTGGCAAGAGCCAGCGATCCGCCGTTGCCAAAAATATAAATCTTGCCGTCCCGCTCATACGTGGCTTGGATGATTCCCATAGCCCGCGCAATCTCACGATCGGGCATCGTCGCAAGCGCAGATGCCACAAGTCCTCCAAAGTTTCGTATGTATTTCTCCATATGTATGGATACAGGCTTATGCCATCATCCGCGAATGATCGCTGTTGACCATCACCTCCACGCCCGAATGCGCAAATCTCACCGGAAGTTCCTGAAAATCGTGGAGTGCGAGTTCTGCCGCGCGCTTCTTGAGCGTATCACGGATCGTCTTCTGCCGCTCGGGTGGCGCCAGCAGGAGCAGACATCCGCCGCCGCCAGCACCCAGTATCTTCCCGCCCCATGCGCCAGCCGAAATCCCCGCTTCGTAAAGGCCGTTGATCGCGGAATTTGAGACATGGGAGGAAAGAAGCTTCTTCCGCTCCCAGGCGCTCTGCAACATCAGGCCAAGACCTTCAAAATCTCCCTCCATCAGCCGGTCTTTGAATTCAAAGACGGAATCGGCCATTGCTTGGAGAGTCTCGCGATTGCGTACAGTATTGGCTTTCTGTTCGGTGAGTACGGACGCGGCTTTGCGATGGATACCGCTAAAGAAAAGAAGCAGGTGATTCTCAAATTCGCGCCGCCGCTGGTAATCAAGCATGACCGGATCAACCACTACGGATTCATCCGGCCTGAATTCAAGCACATTGAACCCTCCGAGTGCTGCGGCATACTGATCCTGCTTTCCGATGGGATCTCCGACCAGATCAATCTCCAGACGGCACGCGGCTTCCGCAATCCCGTGCTTGTCAATGTTTTTCCCCAGAGCGGCGTGCAGGCCTTTCATCAGCGCCACGGAAAACGCCGATGAAGACCCAAGACCCGTATGCCCCGGCAGATGCGAAAATGTCCCGATTTCAATGCTGTGCTCAATCCCCAGATCAAGGAGAGCTTCCCGGACACGGTCATTTTTGAGCTCGCGCGGATGATCCACTACCTCCCCGAGCGAATAGCGGACTGAAATCCTTTTCATCAGCGGCGTACGGTTTACCGCTACATATACGTATTGATCAATCGCCGTGGAGATAACGCGGCCCGGAGACATATGATAAAAATCGCGGAGATCGGTGCCTCCCCCCACAAAACTCATACGTAACGGCGCGCGGACGATGATCATAACGAAAGATGGTTAAAAATCTTTTCTTGCCCAATCGTACGGTATTTCTCCGGAATGAGGACTAATCCTCCGGTATTTTATAGAAGGATCATGCGGCTCGGATGCAACATTACAAAATAGGGCATGAGGCGCGGTCATGCTCTTTGACGCATTGGCGACTCCGGGAGGAATATGGATCAGACAATAATTGTCGTCGCCGAAATATACCTCCTGAAACTGACGATACGTCGGAGAGTGCTCGCGATTATCGTACAGTACGAGCTTCATCATGCCGGAGAGACAGATGTAATTCAACATCAGGGTCTCATGTACATGCCATCCGTTGATGATCCCCGGATATAATTTTTTGAAATACACCTCGCCAAAAGGATGCGTCATGGCATCGGCCCGAAGCCCGTGCATAATCGTCCCCCGCTCATCCGGAATCCGTTTGAGCGGGACTATGCGCACTCCTTCTATTGATCCTTGTGTGTGGTCTGTCACAGAATTTTGGCGGGCTTAAAAGGCAGGGGGACGATAAACGGTCCCCGATACCCATAGATACGCCGCGCATTACGCATTATCTCATCTTTGAAGTTCCATGCAAGGATGCAGACCACATCGGGATGCATCGCAAAAACCTCCGCCGGATCTTTGATGGGTATCTGCGAGCCTACGGTCCAGCGGCCATGCTTGAGCGGATTCTGATCGGCAATGGCTTCAATCACACGGCGATTGATCTTGCAGAAATTCAGGAGAGTGGAGCTCCGGGCTGACGCGCCATAACCTACAATCCGCTTCTTGGCCAGCACTTCCCGCCGCAGAAGCGAGACAAACGCCCGCCGATGCTCGCGCGCGCGCTTAGCAAAATCCCGCCACGAAGAGAGGCTGTTTGTCCCGTCTTTGGTTTCCGTCGCGCGCAGACGCCTTACCGATACCCGCTCCGGGCGCTTTGTCTTGGACGCATAGACGACGATGGATCCGCCACTGATCGGACTCCGGGTCGCATCAAATACAAAAAGTCCGAACTCGTTCAACAGCCGCTCCAGAGTCTTAAATGTGAAGTAGCAAAGATGCTCATGATAAATGGAGTCATAATGGAGTTCTTCCAGCATGATCTTGGCATAATGCGCCTCCACCACCACGACTCCCTCCTCATGCACGGCCGCGGCAAGGCCCGCGACAAAGTCGCGCGTGTTGGCGACGTGCGGCAATACGTTCCTTGCGATCACAAGCCCCGCCGCTCCCCGGCGCGCGCGGATGCGTTCCGCTTCGCGCTTCCCAAAAAATGCGCATGTGGTCGGCACTTTGAGGCGTCTGGCAAGTGCTACAAGATTTTTTGCCGGATCCACGCCGAGCACCCTATACCCCTTCTTCTGAAACGGGATGAGAAATGTCCCGTCGTTGCTTGCAATCTCCAGCACATAGCTTGCGGTCATATCGCCCGCGCGGGCAAGGCACGCACGGGAAAATTGCTCGGCAAATGCGCGCGCGGTGCCGGACGTCCCCGTCACCCAGAGGTAATGGGAAAAAAGGAAGCGCTTATCTACGGTCTCATGGAGCTGTACCAGGCCGCACCGAGCGCACCGGTCAAGCGATAAGGGGTATGCTTTTTCTTTCTTGCTCGATCCCAAGGGCAGAGCGTTTGCAGGCGGCTGCGCGCCCAGACTGAAAAACGGACGAATCTCTCCGCTTGCGCAACTCCGGCATTTGGTTATGGTCTTGAATCCACCCATATCCTATGTCACCGTGATCTGGTGAGCTTTATAAAAATAAGAATCCACATTTTTCAGAAGCTCCGACGGCTTTCCCTGCTCCACGACCCGTCCTTCCCGCAGGATGACCAGGCGATCGGCATGAGTGATCGTGGACAGGCGGTGGGCGATCGCAATAATCGTCTTGTCTCCCCTAAGATTCAAAATCGCATTCTGAATCATCGCTTCCGATTCGTGATCCAAGGCGCTGGTCGCCTCATCCAGCACCAGTATTTGGGGGGAGCGCGCCAAAGCCCGGGCAAGCGCGATCCGCTGGCGTTCGCCTCCCGACAGACGCACGCCCCGCTCGCCGACCACCGTCGCGAGGCCCTGCGGCAGACGAGCCAGCACATCTCCGAGATAGGCCGTCCGAGCCGCGGCCTCCACTTCCGCGTCGCTTATGGCTTCGTCATAAAATCGTATGTTGTTGGCGATCGTGTCGTTTTTTAAAAACGTATCCTGCGGCACATACCCGACCTGTGATCGCCATCCGTCCAGATCAATCTCCCCTGCGTTTATGCCATCAATCAGGATACCCCCGTCGGATGGAGCGAAGAGCCGCAGAAGAAGATCCGTCAATGTCGTCTTGCCCGCACCCGAAGGCCCGATGATGCCCACCATCTCGCCTCGGCGCACCGTAAAACTCACATCTGCCAGCGCCGGAACGGTACGGCTGCCGTATGTAAAGCTCACACGGCGAAATTCTACCTCGCGATCAAAACGAAACCCGCGCTTTCCGTCTTGTATCTCCTGATGCTTAGTGACAGCCTCCTCAAAGGCAACCATCTGCTGTACGTAGGGAAATGCGTCGCTTACGGAATGAAGCATATCCTGGAGGAGGTTCACGTACGTAAATATCTTGTGTATAGAGTACACGATCACTATAAAAACTCCAAGCTCAAACTGCGGGCGATGATAGAGAGCCGCAAACAGCACGATGATGAATATGATGCTCACCGGCTCAATGGCGGCCGCATTGATAATCTTGATCACGGAGCCGCGCACCCGGAGTACGCTCATATTCTCAAAAAACAAAGACCCGAGCCGGGCCGCATAGCGCTCTACCCCAGTGGCCTTGATCACTTTGAGACCCGTCATATTCTCGTTGACTTCATGGGCGATATCCGCATTCAGACCTGCGCGGGCGCGTGCGTACACGCGCGACCGCTTCAGGAGCGTGCGGGACGATATCAGCACCACGATGCCCAGGGCGAGGGCTACAAGCGTGACCGCGACGGAGAGCTTCAGCGCAACAATGAGAAAAATAAGAAAATTCGCAAAATTGAGAAAACCGCTGCTGATCGCAAGTATCAGGCGCGCGCCGTGCGGAACGCTTACCGTCAGCAGATTTTGGAGATGGCCGATCTTCTGCGAACGCAAAAACGGCCAGTCGGCGGAAAACGCAAGACGGTACAGCCTATCCACGGTCTGCCGCTCGTAGTCGCTGCTGATCTTGATCGTGACTCGCCCAAAGATCACCGTCACGATCGCTTTCACGATAAAAAGAGCCGAGATGAGAATCAAAAAGACTCTCAACGTCGGCTCAAGTCCGAAAAATCCGAATGTCTGGGAGACGACCTGCGACACGAAGTCGCTCCCGAAAGCCTGATCCGCGACGGTAAACGAAAAAAGCGGGATCACCACGCCGATCCCCAAGCCTCCCAAAATGCCGGAGAGAAAACCGAGCGTCATGAGAGCGGCAATCTGCCATTTGTACCCGCCAAATACATACGCGAGCAAGTGCCTGCGCCGCGCCCACGTCAGACGCCATCGCGACAAAGCGGATCGCTTTGGCGATTCCCCGTTTTGGCACTGTGCGGCAACGCTCCCCCGAAAGACATTTCTCATGCTATGTATGAGAGCCTGTTCAAGCGCCTTTCCTGAAGTGATATACGCCGATAGCGCCGGTATGTAGCTGATCTTTTTCAAGCGGGAGAATATGAGTCTCAATCCACTTGGTAAACTCCTTGATGCGCTTCTGATCCAGAGGAAGCTTTGAGTCGCGCAGAACATTGGGCAGACGGCGCTCAAAATCAGCCACAAGCTTTTTACCGTGCGACCAATTTTGATCCGTAGTGCGCCATGCAAGCTTCATGCCAAGTTTCTTTGCCCATCCGATAAACTCCACGGGCGTGAAGTAGTGGATATCTACAAGCGTGATCCGCGCGCGGAAGAGAAAGAGCAGAGGCAGGAGCATATATCCGCGGGGGTTGGACCAGTTGGGAGAGGTCACAATGATAGAGCCGCCCGGATTGAGCAACGTTTTCAGTTTTTTCAAAAGTCCCAATGGATTGTCTATGTGCTCAAGTGTCCCCATGATGATCACCGCGTCAAACCGCTCGCGGACTGCTGTGACATTTTTTACTTCAAAAGAAAGATTGGATGCCCTATACGTGGCGTTGGCGACCGCGATTGCCTGCGGCGCATAATCAATGCCGACTACTTTTTTGGCTCCGCGCTTTGCGATGAGATATGGGGTCTCGCCTGTGCCGCATCCGACATCAAGCACGGTCTTGCCGCGCCAGTCAAGCTCCGCAAGTACCGCAGTGCGATCTGCCGCAAGTTTCTTGCCCGCAAGACGCAGTTTTGTATAGTGCTTCTGCTCGCCCTTGGCGTACACACGATCATAAAATTCCTTGAGCTGGTAGTTTTTCATCAAAACGGATTTAGTAGGTAATTTTCTTCTCAAAAAGTTTGGAGCCGAGCGGGACTGATGCAAGCACGCGTACGATGCGTCCTGCCGCGCGCCCATCGCCGTAGATATTGCGCGGACGCATGCTTTTGCGAAACGCGGGACTCGCCGCGCGTCTGATGGCGGCAAGGATTTTCCCGCGCTCCGGTGCGACATCAATGACGTTGTTTTCGCGCTCCCGTCCCTCCTGCCGCTTGCCGACACTTACAAAAGGACATGCGACATACGGCGCTTCATAAATCCCCGCGCTTGAATTGCCGACCAGAGCCACTGCTTCAGCTTCAAGCCCGATAAAATCCTCCGCGGGAATATTTTTATAGATTGTAAACTGCGTGTTTGATCTCTCCTCCTCAAGCGCATCTATGATCCCCTGATATCCCTGATCCGAACACGGATACACCGCGATCGCGCGAAGTCCCGATGCTTTGACCGCCGCGAGCACTTCGTGCGCATCGTGATACGCGCGCTCGCTCTCGGTCGTCACCGGATGCTGGAGCACGAGCACAAATTTCTCGCGCGGAGCAAGACCGTATTTTCTGCGCACGTCACGGGGCGAAGTATACAGTTTCTCGCGGATGAAATCAATGTACGGCGCACCCACGCGCGATACCCGCCACGGCTCTTCTCCGAGAGCAATGATCCGCTTCCGCGCGTCTTCGGTCTCGGCAAAGTGCAGATGCGCGAGCTTCGTAATCGCATGACGCTGAATGCCGTCAATGTTGCCTGATATCTCGCCGCCCTGTATGTGCGCCACGGGGATCTTGAGTTGGAGTGCGGCAAAAGCCGCGACCAGAGTCTCCGAGCGATCGCCAAGGAGCAGGATCATATCAGGGTGCATGTCGGCAAGAGCTTCTGCCATATGAGCAAGCCCACGTCCGAGAGCCTCCGTGCGCTCGCGCGCGGAGTCGCCACGCTGGGCAATATCCACGGTTTTCGTGATATGGATCCATGTGCGCGCATCGGTGACGGTCTTACCAAAAAGCTCCGCCAGATGCATATCTGTCAGCATGACCTGCAGTTTCAGCGCGGGATGCTTTTCAATCGCGCGCATGGTCGGAAGCAGGGCGTTGAATCCGCCCCGTTTGCCGTTGATCACGCAAATTGTCCGTATACTTTTCTTACTCATACCAAGAGACCATTACAAAACTCTTCTTCGTCGCGAAATCACAGAAATGAGGCTATGGCGAGGAAGGACGACAAAGGCGTATATGAGCAATATACGTCAAGGAGGACTGACGAAGCCAGAGCCTCATTTCCGTGATTGCAGCAGGAGAGGGAGTTTTGTAATGGTCTCCGACCCACATTAACCGCAACGTTAAATCCCCGCAAGAATTGCGCGCGCGATGCGCTCCCCTGCCATGCCGTCAATTTCGCCGCACTGCTCCGCGACCAATTTCTGCCGCCCTTCGCGATCGTGCGCCGGCGCTTCAAAATATTCATTGATCGCGAGCGCAAGCTCCTCACTATTTTTTACAAGCCGCATGCCGCCGGGAGCCAATGCCTTGGTGATATGCTCCGTGCCGTAGCGGAGCGACGGCCGGTCAAGATGCGGCTTGTCGGGATTGATCTCAAATCCTACCATCACGACAGGCTTGTCATAGATACCAGCATCAATCCCAATGCTTGAGCCGTAGGTGATAAAAAGATCTGCATGGGCAAGCGTGTTTTTCAGATGCATGAGTTCGTCCGCATTCATATCCCAGTCCATCCCGCGCTTTGCGGCAAACCGCGTCCCGGGCGACTCATAGCGGATCCACGACCGCTCCGGAAATCCCGCGCGCTCCACAAAGTCATTGGGCTGGAAGCGGACGATGAGAGAAAAGGGATGCTTCAGAGCGCCTTTATCACCAAGCGATGCAAGCAAGTTTACGATATCACGGTCCGTAGTCCCGTAGCTTGATCCTGCGGGAGCAACGACGACCAGCTTCTTTGCAGGATCAAACCCGATCCTTTGGAAAAATACCTCGCGCGGCAAGAGCCCGTCGCGAGACGCATACATATCATACTGCGGCAGTCCCACGACAACGGTTTTTTGGGGTGCTACATCCAGGAGTGCCACCGACTCATCCCGCACGAGATTATTGGGCACCAGCAGAATATCCGGCAGGAGGCGCACAAATCCTTTGCTCGTAACCTTGTCCCATGAATTGATAAATCCTACAGATGAGATGCCGCGGCGTTTTGCCCCGCGCAGGAGATCCACTTCCGTGCCGTCAAAGAGATTGGCCAAAAACACGCGATCCGGCTTGTACTTCTCAAAGTATGGCGCAAAAGGGTCGTCCCGCACGAGCGCCATCTCAAGCGCGCGCACGAGGCGCCGGATCGCGCGATGCGCGAGCGTGGCGCTTGCAAGATTGCTTGCAATATACGCGATCAGATTGCGCCGATCCTGATACGCGAGTGTTTTATACAATTTCTGGCTCCGCGTATTTACGAGGTAGTGACGCAGGCGCTCAAAATATCTCCACATACGCCCGGATTCCGCATCGGGTGCCACCTCATACGCGAGACGCGAGTGGCTAAATTCTTTTTCATAAAACGCGATCCGCTCATGGCTCCGCACGAAAAGCACAACACGAATGTCCTCGCGTGCGACGAGCGCGGATATCACATTGGTGCGCAGAAGATTTTTTGCTTCCACCCCCGAAATTATTGATACAAAAATAGTTTTCATAGATTCCTGCGTCTCCTCCTTGATTCTTGATTCTTACTTCTTGCTTCTCGTACATCATTTTGGCGGCACATGTATCGTATCCACGCGCGGGAGTGCATAGACAGAGTCAGCGAGTCCTTCTCCCTTGTCGGCAAATGCGGCGACAAATCCTGCAGTGCGCACTGCGGCCATCACCGCGTCATTATGGTCGCCATACGGGTAGCTTAGCGCAAGCGGCCCCGATGTGTATGGAGCCAAAAACTCGCGCGAGGCCGCAAGTTCTTTATGCAGTTCATCGGGGGTCAGGCGCGTCATGCGATAGTGCGTGATCCCGTGCCCCCCGAAGTGCATCCCGCCCGCTACCATCTCCCGTATATCTCCGTCCCCAAGATAGAACGCGCGGCCAAGCTCTTTTGGCTCGCCTATCCTCTCGCGACATATCTCTTCAAGCACCGGCTCAAGCTCGCGAAACATATATGTATTGATCACACGCCTCAATGATCGGAGCTTGTTTTCTCCGAAGCGATCGGGTGGATACTCGGCTTTTTCCCGCGCAATGTCCGTCATGAACTGGTCGCGCTCGCCTGCCGACAGCTTTGCAAACAACATGCTCTCAAACTCTACAGGATCGGAAAACTTGTTTGCAATCAACTGAAGCGTCTGCACTCCTGCGAGCCCCTGCTCGGGCGTACGCGCCATCGGGAAAAAAAGTCCCGAAAGCCCGCGCCGGCAAAGCAGAGGATATATGTGGGTGTACGCGTCACGCAGGCCGTCATCAAAAGTCAGCAGGCACGCGCGATCGGGCAAAGATGCTTTTCCTCCAAGATGCGCCGCGACATCGGGCCAGCCAACGACGCGATAGTTTTCCTGCAAATAATCCAGCTGTGCGATGAAGC
>MHQM01000034.1:12334-36093 GCA_001820655.1 Candidatus Sungbacteria bacterium RIFCSPHIGHO2_02_FULL_52_23 | reverse complement strand
AGATCATATTGAACTCGGGCAGTCGGTCTTGGCTGTGGGTACGGCGCTCGGGGAGTTTCAAAATACGGTTTCCTGCGGGATCGTCTCGGGGCTTTCGCGCAGAATCACCGCGATGACGGATGCTGAAGGACACTCGGAGCGTCTGCGCGGGCTGATTCAGACGGATGCGGCGATCAATCCAGGCAATTCCGGCGGCCCCTTGATCAATCTTAAGGGCGAAGCCATAGGCATCAATGCGGCGGTGGTGTTTGGCGCGCAGAATATCGGCTTTGCGATCCCGATCAATAGAGCGCGGCGCGATCTTATGGAGCTGAAAAAATACGGCAGGATACGGACGCCGTTTCTCGGCGTGCGCTACATTTTGCTGAATCCTATGTTGCAGAAGCGATTTCGCCTGCCGGTACAGCGCGGGGCGTTTGTCCTGCGCGAGGGCGTACAGGATCGCCCGGCCGTGGTGCCCGGATCCGCTGCGGATCACGCGGGCATCAAGGAAGCGGATATCATTGTGGAACTCAATGCGCATGTGATTGACGAAAAAACAGGACTTGAAGATATTTTGGAGAATGTGCCGCTCGGAGATAAAATCTCTGTAAAAATCCTGCGCGCCGGTATTAAGCATATGCTCACGCTTGTCGCCGAGGAGCGGACGTTGCACGCATGATGCTATGATATGCAAGCATCAAAACCGCTCCGATTTTCCGCCGATTGGCGGATCGGAGCGTTTTTTGATGTACATGATCTCTACAGTACGGATCGGATCTTCGCTATGATCTCATCAAGCGAGAAATTGACTTTTACCAGATAGTCCAGCGCGCCCAGGCGCTGGGCTTCTTCAAAATTGGATTCGCGGGAAAGATTGGAAAGCACGATGACTTTGACTGCGGGGCCTCCTTCGCTTCTCCGGATTTTTCGCAATGCCTCAAGACCATTTTCATCCGGAAGCAGGAGATCAAGCAGGATGACATGCGGTCGGGTTTCTTGAAATTTTGTCAGGCCTTCGCCGCCGGTTTTCGCAATGATGACTTCAAACCCCGCCCGGTCAAGAGCGCGCATCAAAAGCTCGCCCATGAAGACATCGTCTTCTATGATCAGGACTTTGATTTTCGGCTCTTCGGTCGCGGCCATAAAGATAGTGTACCATGAACCGCCTTTGCAATGCGAAGATGCGTGTGTGGATAACGATTTTGCCTGATGATCGGATAATCGTACTGTGCCACCTGCTTTGAAAGGGCGGCTAACGGGGATCGAACCCGTGCTAAGAGCTCCACAAGCTCCTGTGACTACCACTACACCATAGCCGCCATATAAATCTTGGTAAGTTTCTCGTGCCGTTCATTCTACGACATTTTTTGTCTTTTTGCAACGCTCGGCGCGTGCGGTATACTAGGTAAAAGCAATACGCACCCATTATTTATCAATGTAACATAAGACCTACTGCATAAAGATCTTTCTGCTGCAATCTCCAGATTTCAACTACGGCTTTGCAAAAATTATTCAACATATACACCGTATATGCTTCATAATTTTTGCTTCGCCGTAGGACAGACGCGAGGTGTTCCCGCTTTAGCGGGACGCCCCGTCTCCGAAATCTGAACATTTCGCTACGAAAATCTTTACGCAGTAGGTCTAAAAATATGTCTCTACATATTGGGATAGGATTAAGCCGCCAAAATATGGAGTCGCAGAGGGCGGGCAGGGAAGCGGCCGAAGAAGCGATGAAAAATCTCAAGGTGCCCAAGGCAGATGCGGCCGTGGTACTCGCGTCTTCCGTGTTTAATCAGGCGGAAATGCTTGCGGGGATCCGCGAAGTCACGGGCGATATCCCGACAGTGGGATGCACTGCGGCGGGCGTGATCACAAACAGCGGTCCGCACGAACAGGCGGTCGCAGTACTTCTGCTTCAATCCGATGTGTCTTCGTTTCATCCGATCAAGATTGAAAAAATATCGCAGGATATGCGCAAGGCGGGTGCGGCATTTGGCGATGCGGTGAAATCGGTAGCCGACGGCAAAGCGAAGATGGCCCTGATATTTTCCGATGCGCTGTCCGGCAACGGTACGGAGCTCGTGCGCGGGGTGCTGACATCTCTGGGCGCGCAGTTTCCGCTCGTGGGAGGTGCCGCGGGAGATGACATGAATTTCAAGCAGACGTTTCAGTATTTCAACGGCGAAGCTCTCAATGACGCGGCAGTCGGACTTGCAATCGGCGGGGAGATGAAGCTTGCGGTCGGGGCGGATCATGGCTGGCAGCCTTTTGGGACCGCGCGCACCGTTACAAAAGCAAAAGGCACGACGCTGTTTGAGCTTGACGGCAAGCCCGCATTTTCCATTTATGAGGATTATTTCGGCAAGCGCGCTTCGGATTTCAAATCAGCGCTTTCGCTTGCGGCGGTTAGCTACCCCTTGGGGATGAAAATTGAAAATGTGGAGGGGATCATGATCCGCGTGCCGCTCAAGGTCAACGACGACGGATCAATCGTCTGTGGAGCGGAAGTGCTTGAAGGAAGCACGATTACGCTGATGATCGGGACGGTGAGCAGTGCTCTATGGGCCGCAAAAGATACCAGCAGAAAATTATCCGAGCGTGTCAAAGACGCTCGTCCCAAAGTGATCTTCGTATCCGACTGTGTTGCGCGGAAAATCCTTTATGGGGAGCGCGGAAACGAAGAAATACAGGAGATCCGGACGCAGGCGGGTGAGGCCGCGGAACTCTTCGGCTTTTACTCCTACGGCCAGATAGCGCCTCTGGGCGAGAGCGAGGTCAACGTGAATACATGCGACCCGGGTTTTTATGAGCAGTCTATTTCTCTTGCCATCTTCGGCGAATAGTCCTGCGCGGATCGTCTTATGGAGTATCTTCCTCTTGTTTTGATCGCATGTGCGGTGGGTGCTACCGGCGCTTTTGCCGTGGCCGGCAGGCGCATGCGGGCGCTTGAGAAATCTCTCGCGCAAAAAACGGGCGATCTTGACCGCACGTCAAAGCTTTTGATTGAGAAAAACATTGAATTGCTTGATCGCGCTGTCCGTCTGCAAAAACTCCTTGAGGCAAAATCCGATTTTATCAGTATCGCTTCGCATCAGTTGCGGACGCCGATGACCGAGATCAAATGGGGGATTGAACTGGTGCAGGAGGGCATAGTACCGGGATTTACTCCGGAGCAGATCAAACATCTTACGAGGCTCCATGAGAGTTCTACCAAGATGATCCGTCTCGTGAATGATCTTCTCGTCATGGTGCATGCCGAAGCAGGCTACGGGGAGTACAAGATCGCTTCGTGCGATATCAATGCGCTGACGGAAAAAGTCGTAGGGCGGTATGAAGCGGCCGCGCGCGAGCAGAAAAAAAAGATCATCTTGCGTCTGGACAAAACCGGGCGTCCGATTGCGGTGGACAGCGATATGATTGAGATTGTGCTTGCCAATCTCGTGGAAAATGCCCTGTGGTATACCCGCGAGGAAGGCACGATTGATGTTGTGACGAACTTTGATCCCAAGGGCGTGACGCTTGCGATATCAGACACGGGTGTCGGCATACCTGTTGAAATGCGCGATGTCGTGTTTCAGAAATTCAAACGGTCTCCTGCGGCGGTGGTGATGAATACAAACGGGTCCGGTCTCGGACTTTATATTGTGAGAAATATCGTAGAACAGCACGGGGGCGCGATTACGTTTGACAGTACGGAAGGAAAGGGGACGACATTTCAGGTTAGGATCCCCGGGTAAGATATGTACGTATCGCCTCTTGCGGAGAGTGGGGATTGTCTGCTATAGTCCTGCAAAAGACTCTTTATGAAAAAACCAATTCAGCCGAAAGAGGAGCGGACATTTGTACTGGTAAAGCCCGACGGCGTAAAGCGGGGGCTTGTCGGCGAGTGCGTGACTCGTATTGAACAGCGGGGGCTCAAGCTGATCGCGATGAAGATGATTTTCCCGAGCGCACAGCGCGCGCGCGGACACTATCCCGGGACCGAAGGGTGGCTTCGCGGTATGGGAGAGAAGACTCTTGAGTCGTATGCCAAATACGGCAAGGACCCCGTCAAAGAGCTCGGCACCGGAGATGCTTTGAAAATCGGCAAGATGATTTACGGGTGGAATACGGACTTTTTGACATCGGGGCCGGTGGTCGCGATGGTGGTGTCCGGGATTCACGCGGTAGATATGGTGCGCAAGATCGTCGGGAAGACGATCCCTTCGTTTGCGGAAATGGGGACAATCCGCGGAGACTTCTCGGTGGATTCGCCGGTGCTTGCCAATGAAGGCAGGCGCGCGATCCACAATGTCGTACATGCATCGGGCGATCCGGATGAGGCAAAGCACGAGATCTCGCACTGGTTTTCGGCAGACGAGATACACGCATACAAGCGCGCGGAAGAGGATATTATGTTTTAGGTATATCGGTAATACATAAAAATATCCCGACAATTGTCGGGATATTTTTATTTATACTGAAGCGATTTCTATTGCTTTTGTGATCTTCCCCAGTAGTTTTCGGCAAATGTCCGTACGCCGAGGAGTTCCAGGCCGATGAGCGCGAGCCACGCGCCCGGCGTGAAGGGCGTGACAAGCGCCAGCACTCCCATGGCAATCAAAATACAGCCCGTTACTTTACGTTCCTTCGGGTGGGAATCCATGTGCTTGCTTAATGCAATCAATATGTTTGGCATAGACTGAGACCATTACAGAACTCTTCTTCGTAGCGAATCTGCGCCATTTCGTGCGAGCCGAGGACGGACGACGAAGGCGTCCCGATATATCGGGATACGCTGAGGAGGACGGACGAAGGCGCAGCCGAAATGGCGCAGATGCAGTAGGAGAGGGAGTTCTGTATCTGTAATGGTCTCATAATATTGCTTGCACCGCGAGAGATCTTCGGTGGAAGAATTTACGGACTTCTTCCACCGCTACGACCGATGCGGCAAGAGGAACTATGAGGAGCCATTCGGCAAGTCCCAGCGGAGTCGTATGCAGGAGGCGATTCATAATCGGATGATATACCGCAAATATCTGTAGCACAATGACCGTGGCGGTTGCCGCGATCAGAAATTTATTTGCGAAAGGATTCATGCTGAATACTGATCTGTCCTCCGAGCGGCAGTTCCATGCGTTGAACCACTGGAACACGGCAAGGAGTGTCAGCGAGATTGTCCATGCCTTGGTCATATCTGCTGAAATATAACCGCTGAAAATATACAGCGTCACGGCGGCCATCGGCAGAGCCATAAAAATAATGCGCCGCGCCATGAGGCCGTCCACAAACCATTTTTTGGGGCGCTTGAATGCGCCGTTGAGAAGAGACTTTTCTTTCGGCTCCATGGCAAGCGCCACGTCCAGGAACCCGTCAGTGACAAAGTTGAGCCAGATGATCTGCGACGGCAGGAGCGGCAGGGTAAATCCGAGCGCAATCGCGCCTGCGATAGTCAGCACTTCGCCGGCACTTGTTGAAAAAAGATACAAGACGACTTTCTGGATGGTGCGGAAAATATTTCTGCCTTCCTCCACGGCAGAAAGAATGCTTGAGAAATCATCGTTTAAAAGCACAATATCGGCCGCTTCTTTGGCGACTTCCGTACCTACTTTGCCCATGGCGACTCCCAAGTCTGCCGCAACGAGCGACGGCGCGTCGTTGACGCCGTCTCCGGTCATCGCGACCACTTCGCCGCGCGCGCGATACGCCTGAATGATCCGGAGCTTGTGTTCGGGTGTTACGCGCGCAAATACGCTCGTGCGCGCAAGCTCACGGGCAAGCTCCGCGTCGGACAGCCGGCCGATGTCGTCGCCCGTGAGCACGTGGTCTCCTTCCTGCCAGATGCCGGCAGATTTGGCGATCGCTTGCGCCGTGAGCCGGTGATCCCCCGTGATCATTACGATCCGCATATCAGCCGCCTTGATCCGTCGTACGGTTTCCTGTACTTCCGGCCGGAGCGGATCGCGCATGCCGAAGAATCCGACAAACGTGAGCGGCGGCATGGCATCCGGATTGAGTACCGTACCCGCGTCCGTGTGTATCGCATATGCTACAACCCGGAAGCCTTCGGCCGCCATGTTGCTGAACGCCGTCTGGAGTCGCTTGTGCTCGTCATCGGTGAGCATGTCCGTGCGGCCATGCTGGCGGATGTTTTTGCATAGTGCCAAGACGCTTTCCGGCGCGCCGACCACCGTAAGGAAATGAGTTCCGTCCACGGCGCGGGCGACCGCGTGATATTTTCTCCGGTAGTCAAACGGCAGTTCAAATATCTCGGGCGATTCTTCCGTCAGGATTTCATGGCGAAGCCCGATTTTTTCGGAGAAGACGAGCAGGGCGGCTTCAGTGGGATCGCCCGCGACTTTCCATTCATGCGTTGCTTCACTAAAAGACAGGCGCGCTCGCGCGCAGAACGCCGCGATCTTGGCGCTGAAAAGGACGTCTTCGTGCTCAAGCGGGTCTATGAGCGTGCTGTCCAGCAATACGTCGCCCTTCGGCTCATAGCCGTTGCCGGTGATCATATACATACGCCAGTTTGTATAGACGCGCTCAATTGTCATTTCGTTTCTGGTCAGCGTGCCTGTTTTGTCTACGGCGATGATTTTGGTCTGCCCCAGAGCCTCCACTGCCTGCAGGCGCTTGACGAGCGCGTTGCGTTTTGACATCCGCCACACGCCTGTGGCAAGTACCAGGGTGATCACGATGGGGAGTCCCTCCGGGATGACCGAGACTGCGAGCGCCACAGCGGTTGCAAACATCTCCTGCGCCGATCTGCCCATCAGCACGCCGGGGATAAATAGCAGGACGCTGATGATCCCGACCGCGATGATGATGAGCCGCGACAGATAGCGGATGTCTTTTTTGAGCGGGATATCCGTATCAATGAGCGCTATTTCTTCGGCGATCCTGCCGATCTCGGTAGCACTTCCCGTGGCGATGACAATCGCACGCGCATTGCCGCCCGCGACATGCGTCCCTTTGAAGATCATATTTTTGCGGTCCGCCGGAGTAAGGGACGAGTCTTTGAGAGGCGCCTCAATCTTTGCCGCAGGCTCCGACTCGCCGGTAAGCCCCGCTTCGTTTACGGTGAGTCCGTGCGCGAATATGATGCGTGCGTCTGCGGGGATCTTTTCTCCTTCCTGCAGAATGATGACGTCTCCGGGGACGACATCCGTGTCGGGAATGATCAGCTCTTTACCGTCGCGTACGACAGTGGCGGATGTTGCGGCAAATTTTTTCAATGCGCGGAGAGTGTTTTGTGCGCGGCCTTCCTGCAGTGTGCCGACCACCGCATTAAACAGGAGCACGCCAAAGACGACGTATGCGTCCGTGATCTGTCCCGTGATAGCTATGACCGCACCCGCGGCACAGAGAAGATAAATGAGAGGACTTTGAAATTGTCGCGCAAAGATTAAGAGAAGACCGTCCGGTTTGCCCTCGGAAAGTTTATTTGCGCCGTATGTATCAAGACGCGTTTTGGCTTCCTCTATAGCAAGTCCGCGCTCATGCGAGCCGAGTGCGGCAAGCACTTCGGATGCGGTTTTGGTATGCCATATGGTTTGTGGTGTAAGCGGCATATATTCCTTACAAGGTATCACGAAAATATCGTCACGGCAAAGATATTGACGAGTAAAGAATTCTTATGGAAATCTGTGGATAAACAAGTATTGCTGACTTTCTACTTTCTTTCTATTATGAAGACATATGATTACTAAAAAACAGAAAGCGGTACTGGATTTTATTACGAAATATCAGTCAAAAAAAACCTACGCGCCTTCTCTGGAGGAAATAAAGAAGCGCTTTCGCCTTGCATCCGTTTCCACGGCGCATTTTCATGTCAAAAAACTTGAAGGCCTTGGCTATCTGAAAAAAGAATATAATAAGCCGCGGTCTATCCATATCTATGAAAACCCCAAAAGTATGTGGGGTGTGCTTGCGGATGCCCCGCCTGCTACTGCGTACGGCATAGAAAGGGAGCTATTGCCGTTGCAAAAAAAAATATCTCCGACAACCGTAAGAAGAGAACGGCCACTGCCGCTCAATAGGATTATCTTAATCGATGCTATAGATGCGTTGCGAAAGATACCTGATAACAGCTGTGACGTAGTAATCGCTGATCCTCCGTATAATATTGGAAAAGATTTTGGAAATAATCTTGATAAGCGAGAGCTCGGCGACTATATAGTGTGGTGCAGACAATGGATCGCAGAGTGCATCCGGACAATGAAACCAACCGGAACGATGTTTATTTACGGGTTTAGTGAAATATTAGCGCATCTTTCCGTCGAAATTCCGATCAATAAACGATGGCTTATCTGGCACTATACCAATAAAAATGTCGCATCTCTTAATTTTTGGCAGAGAAGTCATGAATCGATTATCTGTGCGTGGAAAGATAGGCCGATTTTTAACAGAGACGACGTAAGAGAGCCATATACGACAGGATTTTTGAATGGGGCTGCGGGCAAAGTACGGAAAGGAACGCTGGGGAGATTTAGTAGGAGCGGCATAGAAACAGTTTATAAAGCGCATGAAGGCGGCGCATTGCCGCGGGATGTGATAAAGATCCCCGCCTTAGCGGGCGGAGCCGGAATGATTGAGAGATGGTTTTTGTGTAAGACGTGCGACGGGGTTTTTGAGCCGCGGCAGCTGCCAAGACATAATGGGCATGAAGTTATGAAGCATCCGACGCAAAAGCCGCTTGAGCTTTCAAGAAAATTGATTAGATCAGCCATGCCAAGAAAAAATGGTGTCGTTTTAGTCCCTTTTGTCGGCACTGGCTCGGAATGCGTAGCGGCGAAAGAATTGGGGCAATCGTATATCGGTTTTGAAATAAACCCCGATTACGTGAAGATGGCGGAAAAAGCGATCAATAAGACGCGCATTGCGTCCTCGTTATTTTAGAGCCACGTCCATCTCCTTTTTCTTCTGTTGAAAAGCATACGGCGTGAAGATCACAAAGCCGTTCGGAAACCTTTTTAATTCCTTATTGCTCTGGAATCTTTGGTAGGGAAGTTTGTACTCGCCGTTGTTTTTCTTTGGATTTTCGAAATAATCACTGCTCGGAACTTCGTATCGGAGATCTACGAACTCGCCAGCTAACGGACTTTTTGATTTCGGTTTTTCTTGCCGTACCTCTCTGCTCAAAGATTTCTTTTTGATCTGATAGTTTAAAATTTTGTCTCGGTATTGGACTTGAAAATCAGCTCCCTTATGATCAAGTTCGTCAGACATGGCAACTGAACCATTGCCAAAAACTGACTCGGCAACATACCCGGCGTGTATCTGTGTAATAATACTTGCCCATGTGCGATAGATTCTCGCGGGTAATCCTTTACTAAAGCACTTCCTGCACATCCCTGTTTTCCTCTGGAACTTTCTGATATTTGATCCCAACTTATCGTAATATTCCCGATAGAAGTCTTCGAAAGTTAAAAATCTCTTTTCGTCCCAATAGATTTTATAGAGCATGGCGATCGCTTGAACTTCTTTGGGTAAATCCATCTCCACAATCATAATAGGCCTATATTTTTGACGGTAGGCATTGAGATCAATCGACTGCAAGAAATCTTCAAATTTTTTCAAAAGATGCGTCATAAGTACTCGGGCTGCCGAGAATCGGACTCGGACTACCCGGGGAATTGCTATGGTCAGTTTCGGGCCGGGGAGAATCGGACTCCCGCTACAAGACCCCCAGCCTTGCGTACTGCCATTATACGACGGCCCGAAACTGACCACGAAAAATCTTTGATTTTTCTCAATTCCCGCGAAAAGCAAAGACATTTGCTTTTCGCCCCCAATCCTTGCGTACTGCCGGTATACTACAGCCCGCTGACCTCGCCGATCATAGCTTCCGTAAGCTCTTTTTCTTTCCCGCGGAAGCCGTGGTTGGCGCTTTTGATGATAATGCCGGAAAATGACTTTGTCCATTGCGCATGGCGTTCAAATGCGGCGATGATGCCGCGCGCGGGGCGATCAAGATATTCGTCGCGCTCGGCTACGATGACGGCAAGCGGCGTGCGGATGCTCGCAAGCGCGTCCCAGCGCGCGTCCGCGCGGTCATAGGGAAATACGTCCTCGCGGCCTCCTGCGCTATAGAGACTGATGAAGCGGTCGGGGCTCATGATGCCGTACTCGGGCGGCATATATGCCGCGCGTTTTTTCTTGAGCGCATGCGCGATTGCAAGACCCTTTTTGTGCCACGCGGCTCCGTGTACTTTGGATGCGCCCGAGCGGTCGCTGACAGGCGCTATCAGAATCAGATGTTTTACGCGGGGATCGCGCGTGCGTGACATATAGAAGAGCGCTTTGTTGGCGCCCGTAGAGTGTCCTGCCAGGATGATACGGCGGTATCCGAGTTTCTGCGCGAATGCCGCCATCGCGCGGATGTCAAAGACGCATTCCTCAAATTTCTCAAATCCGCCGCCGGTGAGTTTTTTACTTTTTGCAACGCTACCACCTGCGGCGTCATGCCCGCGCGTATTGAATTTGAAATATGCGATGCCTTTTTTGCGGCACTGCTCCGAGAACTCTTTTACGAGGATTTGTCCCGATGAGAAGCGGGAGTTGAGCCCGTGTAGCCAGATAAGTGCGGTGCCGGAAGATTTTTTCGGAAGCACTGCGATACCTTCCAGCGCCACGCCATCGCTCGTTTTGATACGCGTGAGCAGGACGGGAATCATGATGCTGGAATTACGCATGGGCGTTTTCGCGGATATTCTAATTCCTAATTCCTTCTTCCTGCTTCATAATTCCCGGATAAGCCCGCGCAAGCTCTGCGATGTAGCGGACGCCAACACCAGTGGCGCCCCGTGCCAAAATATCGGAGTCTACCGCCGTCATGCGGGGCGCGATATCTATGTGCGCGAACGGGGCGTCTTCAACGAATTGTTCAAGGAATTTTGCGCCGTGGATCGCGCCGCCGTAGCGGTCGTTTTTTGCCATATTGGCGATATCGCCAAACGTGCCCTTGATCTCATGCAGGTATTCGTCCCATAAGGGGAGAGGCCAGACATAGTCGCCCGATGCAGTGCCTACGGCAACGAGTTTTTCCGTGAGCGCATCGCGGTTGGTAAAGACCGCCGAGCAATAATTGCCTAGAGCCACGTGCGCCGCTCCGGTGAGTGTCGCAAAGTCTGCTATGAGTCCCGGCTTGTAGCGCAGAGCATACGTGAGCGCGTCTGCCAAGATGACGCGGCCTTCGGCGTCTGTATTGAGTACTTCAATGGTCTTGCCGCTCATGGATTTGAGCAGGTCTCCCGGGCGGTACGATGATCCTGACGGCATATTTTCCACTGCGGGAACGAGCCCTACGACATTGATGGCAAGTTTGAGGCGCGCGATTGCGGCGATACCGTGGATGACTGCCGCACCCCCCGACATGTCCATATGCATCTCATACATATATTGTTCGGGTTTGAGGTTGATGCCGCCGGTATCAAACGTGACGCCTTTGCCGACAAGCACAAGCGGTTTTTGGTCTTTGGCGCCCTTGCGGTATTCCAAAATGATAAAGCGCGGCTTCTCATCCGATCCCCGCGCGACGCCCAGCACTCCGCCCATACCGAGGCGCGCGATTGCTTTTTCATCAAGGATGGTCGCGCGAAAACCCGCGCGTTTGGCGGCAAGTCGCGCCGCCTCCGCAAGATGCATGGGCGTCATATCGCTTCCCGGAGTATTGGCAAGTTCCCGCGCGCTGTTTACTTCTTCGCCGATCGCGCTTCCTTCTGCGATCGCGCGTACAGCAGGCGCGCGGTCTGTGTCCGCGACGGCAGGCGTGATACTCTTTACTTCCGGCCAGCCGCCTTTCGGAGTCTCCTTATACCGGTTGTATTCAAAATGCGCCATGAGGGAATTGCGCGCGAATGCTGTGAGATCCCCTCCGGACGAGACTGCATATTCGCTCGCGCGGTCGGCCTTGGCCGCGCGGATAAACCGCCGCGGCAGGATGTCCGCTTTTCGTGCGTTCCATTTTGATTTTTCTCCCTTGCCGAAAAGGCGCACGCGTCGTACGGCGCCCACGGCAAACCAGACTGATTTCGTCTCTCCCTCATCGCCGCGAAACTCTTTTCGCGCAAACTCCAGTACGGCTTTTTTGACGGACGGCGCAAGCCGCATAAAAACAGCATCGCCGGATGGCGATTCGTTTTTGAAGAGGGGGATGAAGATAGTTTTTGCTCTCGCGGCTTGCGCGTGCGAGACAGGCGTGATCTTCATACGATCAGGCGGTTTTGTGCAGTTTTTTCATGCACTTGACGCAGATTTTTTTGCGTTCGCCTGATTCCATGCGCGCCCACTGGAGATTGGGATGTTTGCGGATTGAAGACGTCGGGTTATAATGGCTTCGGAGAAAGGCGCGTTTGCCGCCTTTAACCGAGCCTTTGTCACAGAGTGCGCAGATATTCATGGGTATATGTATAGCATATGATTGTTATGTACGCAACCGTGCCCCGCACTAATTTCGCGCCAAATTTGTACGATGATGAAGAAATCCCCGCGGTGTCGCCTGCGGCTCGTATACCTCTCATTGTGAAGTGCGATATAAAAATTAATGCGGGGCATAAGTTTTGTAACCAAAATTTCTTCTCCCACAAAAAGCGGGATTGAAATTTTGGACAAAGCCTTATGGAAAATGCAATCAGTTTCATATTTCAGATAGGAGTTTTGATCTTCTCCGTGGTGATCCACGAAGTGGCGCATGGTTTTGCGGCGCTTGCTTTGGGCGACCGTACGGCCGAGGAAGAAGGACGTCTGACGCTCAATCCCATCCGTCATATAGATCCTTTCGGAACGGTGATTTTGCCTGTCATGTCGTATCTGCTCGGTGGGATCATCATAGGATGGGCCAAACCCGTGCCGTACAACCCTCTCCGTCTGCGCCGCGGCAAGTGGGGTCCGGCACTTGTCGGCATCGCAGGCCCTGCTGCAAATATCCTGCTTGCATTGATTTTTGGCTTATCGCTCCGCACAGTGCCTTTTCTTTCGGAGAGCGCTTTTCTTACAAACTTCATATCCATCGCGGCCACCATCTCTCTCCTCAATCTTACGCTCGCATTTTTCAATCTTGTGCCGATCCCGCCGCTTGACGGGTCAAAACTTTTGTTTGCCCTCATGCCGCGCCACTGGTACGGCGTGCGTCTCCTGCTTGAGCAATATGGGATTTTCCTACTCCTCTTTTTCATCGCATTTCTTGCGCCTCTGCTTTCGCCGATTGTGCTGTTTTCATTCCGCCTGATCACCGGCACCGGCGGATTCTTCTAGCGTCTGTTTCAATAGACCTACTGCGTAAAGATTTTCGTAGCGAAATGTTCAAATTTCTGGCGAGGCGAAGCAAAAATTATGAAGCATATACGGTGTATATGTTGAATAATTTTTGCAAAGCCGTAGCCGAAATTTGGACATTGCAGTAGAAGAATCTTTACGCAGTAGGTCTAAAGGCTTATTGACTACTTGAGCGCGATTTGCTATCGTGCTTTCATTGCAATAGAGCCATCAGTTACTTTTTTATTTGAGATGCCGACAATCAATCAGTTGGTCAAACAAGGAAGAGGACACCGGCAGTACAAGTCCAAAGCGCCCGCGCTTGCGCGGGGTTTTAACGTGCTCCAAAATAAGCCCGTATTTTATGAATCGCCTTTCAAACGGGGTGTGTGCGTGAAGGTGACGACCATGACTCCCAAAAAGCCGAACTCGGCTTTGCGTAAGGTCGCGCGCGTGCGTTTGACCAACGGCATGGAAGTGACGGCCTACATTCCGGGCGAGGGACACAATCTGCAGGAGCACTCGGTGGTGCTGATCCGCGGAGGACGCGTAAAAGATTTGCCGGGCGTGCGCTATCACATTGTCCGCGGCGTATTGGATACGACGGGCGTGGAGGGTCGCAAACAGCAGAGAAGCAAGTACGGAGCAAAAAGACCTAAAATAAAGAAATAGGTGGTAGTGAGTAGTTTGTAGGAAGTAGCACGACCAAGTGTCTAAGTGCGCAATGTCTTCTCTACAACCTACAACCTACAACCTACAACCTAATGCGACGAAAACGAAAATTCCAACGCGATATCAAGCCTGACCCCAAATACAGCAATGTTACCATTGCCAAATTTATCAATTACGTGATGAAGGGTGGCAAGAAATCCACCGCGCAGGGCGTGGTGTACCGTACGTTTGACCTTTTGGAAAAAGAATACAAACAGGATCCCCTCAATACGTTTGAGACCGCGGTGCGCAATGTGGGACCCTTGCTTGAGATTAAATCTCGCCGTATCGGAGGCGCCACCTATCAGGTGCCGCGCGAAGTGCGTGGAGATCGCAAATTCGCGCTTGCATGCCGCTGGATACTCGCGGCGGCGCGTGCCAAAAAGGGCAAGCCGATGCATGCGCGTCTTGCGGACGAATTGATTCTCGCCACCAAAAATGAAGGAGCCGCGATCAAAAAACGCGCGGATGTCCACCGCATGGCCGAAGCCAACAAGGCATTTGCGCATTTTAGCTGGTAGCGCTCAAGAACTGTATGTCATCTGAATATCCTCTTGAGCATATCCGCAATATCGGCATCATCGCGCACATTGATGCGGGAAAAACCACCACGACGGAGCGGGTGCTTTTTTATACCGGAGTATCGCATAAGATCGGCGAAGTGCATGAGGGTACGACCGTGATGGACTGGATGGAGCAGGAGCGGGAGCGGGGTATTACGATCACCGCGGCCGCGACTACAGCATTTTGGAAACGAACCACTGCGCCCGATCGCGCCCGCGAATCCGAGTATCGTTTCAATATTATAGACACGCCGGGACACATTGATTTTACCGTCGAAGTACAGCGCTCGCTCCGTGTGCTGGACGGCGCGGTCGTCGTGTTTGACGGAGTCGCGGGGGTGGAGCCGCAGTCGGAGACCGTGTGGCGCCAGGCGGACAAATTTGGCGTGCCGCGGATATGCTTCATCAACAAGCTTGATCGCACCGGTGCGTCCTTTGAGCGGTCGCTTGCATCTATCCACGAGCGTCTGACTCCCAATGCCGTACCCGTGACGATCCCGATCGGCCACGAGCAGCAGCACGAAGGCGTCATTGACCTCATGCGCATGAAGGCCGTGTATTTCCGCGGGCCGCATGGCGAGCAGATAGAACTCATGGATATTCCGGAGGAGTTGAAAGCATCGGCTGACGAGTGGCACCACAATATGATAGAGAAGATTGCCGAATCCGATGATGCGCTGACCGAGAGGTATCTGGAAGGAAAAGAGATCGCGATTGAGGAACTGCGCGCGGCTTTGCGCCGCGCGACGATCGCCTCGCGTCTCGTGCCGGTGTTTGCAGGATCCGCGCTCAAAAACAAAGGCGTACAGCTCGTGCTTGACGGCGTCGTGGAATACCTGCCCGCACCGACCGATCTGCCGCCGGTAAAGGGACTTGATCCCGATTCGGGTGCGGAGCTCATGCGCGAGGCGCGCGATGACGCGCCCTTTGCGGCACTCGCGTTTAAACTTCAGGCGGATCCGTATGTCGGACAGCTGACATTTTTCCGCGTGTACTCGGGCGTCCTAAAAGCGGGGAGTTACGTATTGAATGTGGCGACCGGCGATCAGGAGCGCGTGGGCCGTATCCTGCGACTGCACGCAAACTCGCGCGAGGAACTCAAAGAAATCTCCGCGGGCAACATCGGCGCGCTCGTAGGACTTAAAAATACCCATACCGGAGATACGCTCTGCGATCCGGAAAACCAGATCATACTTGAGAAGATCGTCTTCCCCGAGCCTGTCGTGTCTTTGAAGATTGAGCCGAAAACAAAAGCGGACCAGGAAAAAATGGGTACTGCCTTGCGGCGTCTGGGCGACGAAGATCCGACGTTCCGGCTGAAAGGGGATCCTGAAACCGGCGAGACGATCATCTCCGGCATGGGAGAATTGCATTTGGAAATCATCGTAGACCGCATGAAGCGGGAATTTGGCGTGGAAGCCAATGTCGGCAGGCCGCAGGTAGCGTACAAGGAGACAATCAAAAAGACGGCGGAAGCCGAAGGCAAATACATCAAGCAGTCGGGAGGCCGCGGACAGTACGGCCATGTATGGCTTCGCGTGACCCCGCTTGAGCGTGGCAAGGGCTTTGAGTTTGAAAACGAAATCAAAGGGGGCGTGATCCCGCAGGAATTTATCCCCGCAGTGGAGAAAGGCGTGAAAGAAGCGACCGAAAAAGGCGTACTGGCGGGATTCCCACTCGTGGATATTTCTATCGCGCTCTATGATGGCTCGTACCATGAAGTAGACTCGTCGGAAGCGGCGTTTAAGATCGCAGGATCCATGGCTTTGCAGGAGGCGGCGCGCCGCGCGACTCTCGTCATGCTTGAGCCCGTGATGAAAATAGAAGTGATCACGCCCGAGCAGTTTTTGGGCGAGACCATGGGCGACCTCAATTCAAAGCGCGCCAAAATTGAAGGCACGGGGGACCGTGGACCAGGTATCCGCATCATTGACGCCAAAGTGCCGCTTGCCGAAATGTTTGGCTACGTTACGACTCTCCGCTCGCTCACGCAGGGACGCGCGTCATTTACCATGGAGTTTGACCACTACGAAGAAGTGCCCAACAACGTGGCACAGCAGATCATAGAGGGGAAGAAATAATTTGTTTTGTAAGATCTTAATTCCATTTTCATTTTTATCTCAACATCTCTACGATCGTAGAGATGTTGAGATAAATCTTTGTTGGTAATAATGCGACCTTCGCGCGGGATGCCGCCCGGGGCTGTCTGCTGCACACGTTTTACTATCTTGTCAAGGTTGCTCAAATGAGGCCTGTTTGCTACTCTTTATAGGAAATGGATTTTGCACGGATCAAAAATCTGGTGAAAGGCAACGGGGACAAACTGATCCTCATGGAAAACGGCGAGCCCGAAGCTGTGGTGATGTCGTTTGCCGAGTATTCAAAACTCGCAAATATCTCTTTGCCAAAAGCCGCTCCGGCACGCGATATGCGCCATTCTACTGAAGAGCGTTTTGATATGCCGTCCGATATGGGCATGATACGGGAAGCGGTAAGCCCGCAGGAAACCCAGTTTATCATTGACGAGGCGCGCGAAATGCGACCCCAGCCGTCGGTACGGCTAGCCGATATCCGGCTTGAAGATCTGCCTATTTAGGGGCTTGCGGGGATTTTGATACTGTGATACGATAATCTGTACATTTGCTTAGCTAATATATTATCCATTTTAACAGTTTGTTTTAGACTATTATGGCTGGGAAATTTGAGCGTACGAAGCCGCACGTCAACGTAGGTACCATCGGGCACGTTGACCACGGGAAGACCACCCTGACCGCGGCGATTACCAAAGCCCTTTCTTTGAAGGGTCTTGCTTCGCGGGTGGAATCGGTTGCGGATATTGATAACGCGCCTGAAGAAAAAGCGCGCGGTATTACGATTGCGCTCCACCACTCCGAGTACGAAACCGAAAAGCGTCACTATGCGCATATTGATGCTCCCGGCCACGCGGATTACATCAAGAACATGATCACCGGAGCCGCACAGATGGATGGCGCGATTCTTGTCGTGTCCGCCACCGACGGCCCGATGCCCCAGACCCGCGAGCACATTCTCCTTGCCCGGCAAGTAGGCGTGCCTGCGGTCGTAGTATTTTTGAACAAAGTGGATATGGTGGATGATCCGGAACTGGTTGACCTCGTGGAAGCTGAAGTGCGCGAGCTCCTCAAAAAGTATGATTTCCCGGGAGACACCACGCCGATTATTCGCGGGTCTGCTCTCAAGGCATTGAACGCGACTTCTCCGGACGATGAGTGGGCCAAGAAGATTTATGAATTGGTGGACGCACTTGATTCGTTTGTGCCGGATCCGGTACGCGAAATTGACAAGCCGTTCCTGATGCCGATTGAAGACGTATTTTCCATTGAAGGCCGCGGGACTGTCGTGACCGGCCGCATTGAGCGCGGAAAAATGAAAGTCAACGACGAAGTTGAAATCGTAGGCATCAAAGACACCCAGAAGACCATTATCACAGGTATTGAAATGTTCAATAAGTCCTTGGATGAAGGGATGGCCGGAGACAATGCGGGCATCCTCTTGCGCGGCCTCAAAAAAGAGGACGTAGAGCGCGGGCAGGTCATCGTAAAGCCGGGCACCGTCACTCCTCACACCGAATTTGAAGCGGAGGTATACATTCTTACCAAAGAAGAAGGTGGCCGCCACACGCCGTTTTTCACAGGCTACAAACCGCAGTTTTATATCCGCACGACTGACGTGACCGGGGAAGTAGGACTGCCTGCGGGGACCGAAATGGTGATGCCGGGTGATACGATTACATTCACAGTGAAATTGATCGTGCCGGTTGCATTGGAAGAGAAACAGCGCTTTGCGCTCCGCGAAGGAGGTAAGACCGTGGGAGCCGGCGTGGTAACGAAAATCTCAAAATGATGTGATACAGCGCAGGGACTTTGCTCCCTGCGTTTATCTTGCACCTTATACTGATATGGCAGTCAAAAAGGCAGAAACTGAAGCTCGCTTGCGTCTCCGCATACGCGTCCGCGCGTATGACGCGAAGATCATTGATAGTTCCGTGCGCGCAATTATAGATACCGCGATGCGCAACGGCGCTGAAATCGTCGGCCCCATCCCGTTGCCCACCGAGATCCACAAGTACACGGTAAACCGCTCAAGTTTTGTACATAAAAACGCGCGCGAGCAGTATGAGATGCGCGTGCACAAGCGGCTGATTGATATCTTTGATCCGAATCCGAAGACCATTGATTCGCTGACCAACTTAAGCCTGCCTGCCGGAGTTGATATTGAGATCAAGACGTTTTAAAACAAGCTCCGTCATTGGATCCCTGATGTTTTCGTCCTTTTGATAAAAGTCAAAAGGGCGGGAGAATGAGTGATTCATCGCAATCACTCTTTTCGTCCGCATATGAGATTGAAAAAGGCGTAACTATCTTGAGACAGCAGATCGCGACGTATTTTCGGCGTCGGGATGGCGCTTTTTTTGTTGATCAGAGGACGATCCGAAATATATATATATATATGAATCCCGTTAGAGATAAATGTTTTCTCTCTAACTGAACACAAACAGAAAAATGCATAGAATCTTTAGTAATTCGTTAATATAAACTTAAATCTCTAACGGGATGAAAGTCTTACTTGGAGAAAAAATAGGCATGAGCCAACTGTTTGACGCCGAAGGCCGCGTGGTCCCGGTGACGATGGTGCGTGCGCTCGTAAATACCGCTCTCCAGGTCAGGACAAAAGAAAAGGACGGCTATTCAGGCATTCAGCTTGCTTGCGGTACGCGCAAGGCCTCACGGATCAAAAAGCCCCAGCGCGGGCATTTTGGAGATTTGGGCAATTTCCGCCATGTGCGGGAGTTTCGCGCGCGTGGCGACAAAGATATCGCAGGACTACCCGAGCGTGGCGGCACCATTGACGCATCTGTCTTTCAGGAAGGTGATGTCGTAAAAGTGAGCGGTATCACCAAGGCAAAAGGATTCCAGGGCGTGGTCAAAAGGCACGGATTTCACGGAGCGCCCGCGACCCACGGCACCAAGCATGCGCATCGGGAACCCGGATCCATCGGTGGCTCGGGCGGCCGCGCAGGAGGCAGGGTTGCCAAAGCCATCAAAATGGCCGGACGCATGGGAGGCGAACGGGTAACCGTCCGCAATCTTACTGTCGTGAAAGTGGATGTGGCGGAAAATCTCATCGCGGTATCGGGTGCGGTGCCGGGACGAAGAGGGACACTGCTTGAAATCAGAGGATAACGATATATATGAAAGTTTCCGTATACAATCAGAAAGGAGAAGAAACCGGAACGATGGATGTGTCGGATGCGGTTTTCGGTTTGAAGTGGAATGCCGATCTCGTGCACCAGGTTGCGGTAAGCCTTGCAGGTAATGCCCGCCGCGCGACCGCGCATACCAAGAGCCGCGCCGATGTCCGCGGAGGAGGCAAAAAGCCGTGGCAGCAGAAAGGCACCGGCCGCGCGCGTCACGGGTCTACCCGTTCCCCGATCTGGATCGGCGGCGGCGTCTCGCACGGACCGCGCAACGACAAAGACTACACGCGCAAGGTCAATAAAAAGATGGCCAAAAAAGCTTTGTATACGGTGCTTTCGGCAAAGATGCGGGACAAAGAGTTGATCGTGCTTGATGATATCCGTTTCCCGGATGCCAAGACCAAGCATGCAGCGCATCTCTTTAAGAGTTTTTCCTCGCAGGATCGTTTTTCAAAATTGACGAAAGGCAAGGGAGCGCTGGTGGCGCTTGCGGGAAAAGATGCGAGTGCGCGCCGCGCGCTGCGCAATCTGCCGTTTGTGGAGATTGATGACGCGCGGAATCTCAACGCGCACAAATTGCTCCAGCATACGTTTTTGATACTTCCCAAGGACGCAATATCCGCTTTTGCATCATAAAACTATATGGTACTGCTCGGCGATATTTTTACGAAAGACAAAAAACCCGCGGAAAAAGCGGTGAAGGCCAAGCGCGTCTCGCTACATCCCGTATCGCCCGATGCGGCACCCAAGGCGCAAAAGACGGATGGCGCTGTTATGCCGACTGCAACCGGCGGCGTATTGGTGCGGCCGCATATGACGGAAAAGACTGCCATGGGTGCTGATGCGGGAATCTATGTGTTTGTCGTGGCTCCGGATGCAAACAAGCAGATGATTGCCAGGGCCGTGGAGACGCGGTATGGCGTGAAAGTCGCATGCGTGCGGACATCCCGCACTCATGAAAAAGAGCGCCGTCGCGGGAGACAGATCGGATGGAAGCCCGGTATCAAAAAGGCGATTGTGGAGCTTGCAGAAGGAAGTAAAATAGAAACGCTATGAAACGGCATTCACCTACATCACCCGCGCGACGGCAGGCGGATTTTATAGAATGGCGTACGATTCTGACCCGGACGGAACCGGAGAAGAGTCTGACGTTTGGCCGCCAGCGCCATGTCGGCCGCAATTCCGCGGGCCGGATTACGGTGCGCCACAAAGGAGGCGGCGTAAAGCGCCTGTGGCGCGATATTGATTTCCGGTATGATAAGATTGGGATCCCCGCACGCGTGGCGTCTATTGAATACGATCCGAATCGCACCTGTCTGATTGCGCTCATCGTATATCGCGACGGAGAGAAGCGGTATGTGTTGGCACCCCACGGCTGGGGCGTCGGGAGCGAAATGCTGGTATCGGACGAGGCGCCGGTGGAAGTAGGTAATCGTCTGCCGCTCGGACGTATCCCGGTAGGCACTGCCGTATTCAATGTTGAGCTTGAGCGCGGACGGGGTGCTGTGCTGGTACGCTCCGCAGGATCGTCCGCCATGGTGCTCGCACAGGAAGGCGGCTATACGCATCTTGAGCTTCCGTCAAAAGAAGTGCGGATGATAATCTCAAAGAATTTTGCGTCTATCGGTGCGCTATCAAATCCCGAGCACCGCTTCATGACGATCGGCAATGCGGGACGCGCGCGCCGCATGGGAATACGTCCGACCGTACGCGGATCGGCAATGAATCCGGTGGATCACCCGCATGGCGGAGGCGAAGGCCGCACCCAGCGCGGACGCCGCCGGGGCCCCGCAACTCCGTGGGGCAAGCCCGCGCGCGGAGTGAAGACACGCGATCGCAAAAAGCAGTCAAGCAAATATATTCTTTCCAGAAGGAAAAAATAAAACATATGTCACGAAGTCTCAAAAAAGGCCCCTATGTCCACCCATCACTCGCCAAACACATGGCGCGTACTTCGCCGGGTTCCAAAACCGTCATCAAGACATGGTCGCGGGACTCTACGATCACTCCGGATATGATCGGCTATACGTTTGGCGTACACAATGGCAGAGCGTTTATTGAAGTGAAAATAATGGAGGATATGGTGGGGCATTGTCTGGGAGAATTCTCGCCGACCCGTAAGTTTGTCCGCCATGGAGGCAAGATGCAAAAAGAGCAGGAACTGAAAGCCGCAGAGGCGGAAAAGGCGAAAGTAGCACCCGCTGCGCCGGAGAAGAAGTAATACCAGACCGAATCGTATTTATGGAAATCAAAGCACAACTTCGTCATCTGCATATCGCCCCGCGCAAAGTACGCGCGGTGGCGGGTTTGATCCGTGGCATGGGTGCTACGGATGCCGAGCGGGAACTGGCGCATCTCATCAAGCGCTCAAGCGATCCTTTGCGCAAGCTTTTGCGTTCCGCTTTGGCAAACGCGACGCACAATTTTCATCTGGATGAGGCGGGCATTCGCGTGAAAGAGATACGGATAGATCCGGGACCTGTATCGCGCCGTTTCCGTCCTCGGGCATTCGGTCGCGCGGCTCCGATCAGGCGCCGCACGAGCCATGTGATTTTGATATTGGAAGCCAAGGGAATCGCCCCGCGTCCGCGTACCCGCATGGGAGTGCGTCCGATTGTGCGCGAGGCGACGCATGAAGATATGCGCCGTGATGCGGATGATACGCACGGCGATAAGTCGGGGGATCGGGAAGCGGAGACAAGCCCGCGCAAGGCAAAACCCGTATCTCTTGCGCGCCGCGTATTTCAGCGCAAAGTCATCTAATGATATGAATTATGAAGCAGGAATTACGAATCAGGAATATATAAGTAAAGCATCTCGTCCATTATTCCTAATTCTTAACTCCTAATTCCCGTATTATGACTCATCGCGTACATCCATACATATTCAGAATAGGCGGACTTACCACATGGAAGTCACGCTGGTTTAATCCGACCCGTTTTCAGGAGTATCTGCGCGAGGATACGCTTCTTCGTGCATGGCTTGAGCGGACATTCCGCGCGGCGCACCTGAAGGCCGTTGAAATTGAGCGCTTCCCGAATTCTCTGCATATCATTTTCAAAACCGCGCGCCCGGGCATCCTGATCGGACGCGGCGGGGAAGGCGCGCAGAAAATCAAGCGCGACATTGAGCGCTTTCTTGCGCGTCTCGGTCCGCGCCCTGCTCGGAGCAAATACGCGCCTATACCGGCCAAAAAGCCCGAGATCAAGATTACGATTGAAGAAGTACGCTCGCCCGAGACTCATGCCGCAATCGCAGCACAGATGATGGTGGAGGATATTGAAAAGCGGCTGCCGTTTCGCCGCGCGCTGAAGCAAGCTTTGGACAAAATATCGTCCGCGCGCGAGGTTCAGGGTGTAAAAATCGCGATCAAGGGGCGTTTGGACGGAGCTGAAATGGCGCGCTACGAATGGGGCAAGCGCGGACGGATTCCTCTGCAGACGCTTCGCGCGGATGTTGACTATGCCGAGAAAACAGCGTATACCGCATATGGTACGATCGGTGTGAAAGTATGGATTTATAAGGGAGATGTTTACGAGAAGGAAGTAGGTAGTAGGAAGTAGCATAATTTACTACAACCTACAAACTACAAACTATAACCTACGTTATGTTGCAGCCCAAAAAGGTAAAACATAGAAAATGGCAAAGAGGCCGGACTCGCGGTACGGAGACCCGCGGCACCGAGCTTGCCTTTGGCGCATACGGGCTGAAAGCTCTTGAGGCGCGATGGATTACTGCGCGCCAAATTGAGGCCGCTCGCCGCGCGATGACACGTTCCATTGAGCGCGGGGGCAAAGTGTGGATACGCATTTTTCCGGACAAACCGGTGACGAGAAAACCGCCCGAAGTGACCCTTGGAGGAGGCAAAGGATCTGTAGATCACTATGTAGCGCCCATCAGGAGCGGCAGGATTCTTTTTGAAATGGACGGAGTGACCCGCGAAGTCGCCCGCGAGGCGATGCGGCTTGCGGCACACAAGCTTCCGGTCAAGACCAAATTTATTTCCGAATCATGAATCCCGTTAGAAA
>MHQM01000034.1:0-12303 GCA_001820655.1 Candidatus Sungbacteria bacterium RIFCSPHIGHO2_02_FULL_52_23 | reverse complement strand
TGAATGCTATGCGGCTTATCAGGATATAGAACCGAGACATGGGGAGAGAATATTAAATGATTTTTGGTATCAAAGTAATTTTCTAACGGGATGAAAATGAAAGAATTGCGGGGAAAATTGCCCGAAGACCTGACGATGCTTCTTGGCGAGCGCGTGGGTCGTCTTGCGGAATTGCGGTTTTTGATGGCGCAGAAAAAGATAAAAAACGTCCGCGAGACCGGAGCTGTGAGACGCGATGTGGCGCGGATACTGACGATTTTGAAAATGTTAACCCCTCATTCCTAATATATATGCGGACAGTACAGGGCACCGTGGTGTCAACTAAAATGCAAAAGACGATCGTGGTTCGTGTGGACCGCCTGAAAAAGCATCCCAAGTACGGGAAGTATTACCGCGTCTCGGGCAAGTTTAAGGCTCATGATGAAAAGGGGGAGTACCGCTCGGGCGACATCGTACTGCTTGAAGAGACGCGGCCGCTTTCGCGGGACAAGCGATGGCGCGTCACGAGCCTGGTGAAACGTCCGGCGGAAATAGAAACTGAAAATCAGCAGGAAGCACAATAACCTTATTATATGATTCAGACACGCAGTATGTTAAAAGTCGCGGATAACTCCGGAGCAAAATTGCTCCAGGTGATCAAGGTATTGGGCGGCTCGCGCCGGCGCTATGCGCGTCTTGGCGACATCGTAGTGGCATCGGTGAAAATCGCCGAGCCCCGCAAGGCGGTGAAAAAGAAAGATGTGGTCAAAGCCGTCATTGTCCGTCAGCATGCGCCTTTCCGGAGGGCCGACGGTTCATACGTGCGTTTTGATGATAATGCGGCGGTAGTCGTGGATGGCGTGGAGCCGAAGGGCGGCCGTATTTTCGGCCCCGTCCCTCGGGAACTCCGCGACCGCGGATATATAAAAATTATTTCCCTTGCGCAGGAAACGGTATAGACGAGCTTGTAGGAAGTAGTTTGTAGCTGGTAGGAAAACAACTACGTGAAAGCTACAACCTACAACCTACAACCTACAACCTTATGAATATCAAGAAAGGTGACAATATAAAAATCATTTCCGGCAATGACCGTGGAAAAACGGGCAAGGTGATTGGTGCGTTTCCGAAAGAATTGAGAATCACGGTAGAGGGAGTGAATATAAAAAAGAAACACGTTCGCCCCCGCGCACAGGGACGTAAGGGGGAGTTGGTAAAAATGCCTTTGCCGTTTCCGGCATCGCGCGCGATGCTTGTCTGTGGCTCATGCGGCAGGCCGACCCGTGCGCACATTCTGCCGGGCGAGACAAAAAAACAGCGCGTGTGCCGTAAATGCGGGAGCGCCGTATAATCAGAACCTAGGAAAGCAATCATATGACTGTCAGCATGCAGGAAAGATATATAAAAGAAGCGGTACCCGCGATGCGGACCGCTTTCGGCTACAAAAATTCCATGGCCGTGCCGCGTGTAAGCAAAGTCGTGGTCAACATCGGAGTCGGAAAAATCCGCGAAGAAAAGGACCGCACCGAGATCCAAAAATATCTTGCGCTCATCACGGGCCAGAAAGGAGCGGCGCGTGCGGCCAAAAAAGCGATCGCGGCGTTTAGGACGCGGGAGGGTCTGGTCATCGGCTATCAGATAACGCTCCGCGGCCCCCGGATGTATGACTTTCTGTCGCGCCTGGTCAATATCGCGCTTCCCCGGACACGGGATTTCCAAGGGATCTCGGAGGGTTCGTTTGACGGAAGGGGCAATTTGACCATCGGCGTCCGTGAGCATATAGTGTTTCCGGAGATGATCGGGGAGGATTATCGGATGTTGTTCGGGATTGAGATCACGGTCGTGACGACGGCGCACACCAGAAAAGAGGGCATGGAGCTGATCCGCGCGATGGGATTTCCCCTGAAAGCTAAAGAAGAAAGTAATAAGAAATAGGAAACTGTATGGCAAAAAAATCAGTCATTGCACGGGCATTGAAGCCACCCAAATATGCATCGCGGGTCGTCCGCCGGTGTTTTCGGTGCGGTCGCAAGCGCGCGTTTATGAGAGATTTTGAGATGTGCAGGATTTGTTTTCGGGAGCTGGCGAATCGCGGAGAAATACCCGGAATTAAAAAATCAAGCTGGTAATTGAGATATGAGTTATGAAGTAGGAATTATGAATAAGGATCAGGATGGACGAATAAGTAGCGACTATCCGTTATTTATGCTTCTTTATTCCTAATTCCTTATTCAAGCATTATGGATCCCATTAGCGACATGTTTATTCGCATCAAGAATGCCCAGAACGCCGGACATAAAACGGCGCAGCTTCCCTATTCGCGCATGAAGCACGAGATCGCGCGCGCGCTTGAGCGTACCGGCTTTGTCGGCCATGCGGAGCGCAAGGGCAAGCGGGTAAAAAAATATCTTGATGTGGATCTGATCGGCGATAAAGAAAAGCCCGGATTCACGGGCGTCAAACTGCTCTCTACTCCCGGGCGGCGAGTTTATGTGTCGTACAAAGATGTGCGATCGGCCGCGCACGGCGGCGTGGTGCTCCTGACGACATCCAAAGGGATTATGAGCGGCGAGGAGGCCCGCAGGGAAAAAGTAGGCGGACAGCTTCTCGCGGAAATCTGGTAATAAGAAAGCGTAAAACGAAAAATGCAAAACAGAAACATACAATTAAAGATTCCAGGCAGCCGTTTTTCATTTTTCGCTTTTAGTTTTTAACTTGGAATATGAGCAGAATCGGCAAACAACCTATTACGATACCATCCGGCGTGACCGTCGAGATCAAAGACGGCGTGGTGACCGTGGCGGGCCCCAAGGGGACGCTTACGCGTACGATCGTGTCCGAGATCGGGATTGCCGTGGAGGACGGAAAGATTGTTTTCGTGCCCGCAATTGAGACGCGCAAGACCGCCGCACTCTGGGGTCTCATGCGATCGCTCGTGGCCAACATGGTGACGGGAGTGTCTGCCGGTTTTGAAAAAAAGCTTGAGTTTGAAGGGATCGGGTATCGCGCGGCCATGGAGGGTACGACGCTTGTCATGCAGTTGGGATTTTCCCACCCCGTGCGTTTTGATCCGCCGCAGGGTATTGCGGTCAAGGTTGAGCGCAATACCATCACGGTTTCGGGCGCCGATAAAGAGACCGTAGGTCTTGCCGCCGCGGCAATCCGGAATTATAAGAAGCCGGAGCCGTACAAAGGCAAAGGCATACGGTATCAGGGAGAAGTGATCAGGCGCAAAGTCGGCAAGAAGGGGGCTGCCGCGACGGCATAGCATAATGCGATAATGAATTTTGTAAAATGAAACAGGCACGAGAAAAAAATGCAAGGAGAATCCGCCGCCACCGCAGGGTGCGCGCACGGATCATCGGAGTCGCCGAGCGGCCGCGGATGACGGTATTCCGCTCCAATAAGCACCTGTGGATCCAGCTGATTGACGACAAAGCGGGACACACGATCGCCGCAGTAAGCGACCGCGAACTTTCACCTAAGGATGCAAAAGGGCGCGTGGACGCCGCAATGCTTTTGGGCGGTATGATCGCGAAAAAAGCGCAGGAGAAGAAAATCACATCAGCGGTATTTGACCGCGGATCATATAGATATCACGGAATTGTCCGCGCCGTTGCCGAAGGCGCGCGCAAAGGCGGCCTTACATTTTAAACGCTTCCATAACGGCATAAAGATATGATGAAAAGAGGCCAAAAACCGAATAGCGATTCCCGTCAGCGCGCACGGCCCGATATGGACCAGAAGGTTTTGGATATCCGCCGCACCGCGCGTGTCGTCGCCGGAGGCAGGCGGTTTAGTTTCCGTGCAACAGTCGTCGTGGGCAACCGCAACGGCCGGGTGGGGCTTGGTATCGGCAAAGGGCCGAGTGTCGCCGAGGCAGTGGAGAAAGGAGTGTTTCAAGCAAAGAAGCAAGTGATCACGATCCCTTTGAGCGAGGCAAAATCAATTCCGCATGCGGTTGAAGCGAAGTTTTCCGCCGCGCGTGTTATCTTGAAGCCTGCGCGCCAGGGACGGGGACTCGTTGCCGGCGGTCCGGTGCGGGTGCTTGCGGATCTTGTCGGGATCAAAAATCTTACCGCAAAAGTGCTCGGACGCACTCCCAATAAGCTGAATAACGCCCGCGCGACTATGGAAGCCCTGAAGAAACTCAAAACGCAAAATGAAAAGAGAAAAGTAATAACGCAAGATAAAAAAGAGAGCACGCAGGAATAGTATTTTAAATTTTGCGTTTTTCATTTTACACCTCATTATGCAATCTCATCATCTCACACGACGCACATCCATGCGAAAAGGCCGGAGAATCGGCCGCGGAGGCAAGCGCGGTACCTATTCGGGCCGCGGGATCAAAGGCTTGGGCGCGCGCGCAGGCGGGAAGATGCGTCCGGAGGAGCGCGATATCATCAAGAAAATCCCAAAACTGCGCGGATACCGGTTTGTCGCATTCCGAGTAAAACCCGTTGTGGTCAATTTTGACACGGTCGCCAAGCACTTTAAGGATGGCGAGGTGGTAAGCCCGGCGTCATTGCTTGAGCGGGGTCTCGTCCGCAGAGTAAACGGCCGTACGCCCGTCGTGAAGATTCTCGGCCGGGGAGAGGCCAAAAAGACCATCATATTCAAAGATGTACAATTCTCCAAGCGCGCGTCCGCTCATGTAACGCAAGAGAAAAAATAGCCCCTCACCATGTTTAGAAAACTCGGCCTCTTATTCACGATTCCTGATCTGCGAAAAAAAACATTGGTAGTCCTGGCACTACTTGCGGTATTCCGCGTGGCGACCGCGATCCCGGTGCCGGGCGTTGATCCCGTGCGTCTCAAGGAGTTTATTTCCGGAAGCCAGTTTTTCGGACTTTTGAATATCTTCTCGGGCGGAGTGTTGAGCAATCTTTCCATCGCGATGCTTGGCGTGAGTCCCTACATCACGGCATCCATCATCATGCAGCTTTTTACGATGATCATTCCGCGTATGAAAGAAATGTATCAGGAAGAGGGCGAGGCCGGGCGCGAGCGGTTTAATCAGTACGCGCGCCTGCTCACGGTGCCCCTGGCACTTGCGCAGGGCTATGCCTTGCTGACGCTCCTGATCCGCCAGCAGATTTTGCCGCCGCTTGATCTCTTTGGATACGCGTCCAATCTCATCATAGTGACGGCAGGGACGATATTCCTCATGTGGCTTGGCGAGCTGATCACGGAGCGAGGTATCGGCAACGGCGTGTCCCTCATGATCCTTGCAGGCATCGTGGCAAGTATCCCGCAGTCATTTCAGCAGGAAGCTTTTGCGTTTACCCCCGAGCGCCTTCCAAGTTACATCGGTTTTATCGCAGTGGCGCTTGCGGTCATCGTAGGCGTTATTATCATCTCCGAAGGCGAGCGGGCGATTCCGGTTTCATACGCCAAGCGCATCCGCGGCAACCGCGTATTCGGAGGCACATCCACGCACCTGCCTTTGCGGGTCAATCAGGCGGGCGTGATTCCGATCATTTTTGCCGTATCCATTATCTTGTTTCCGGGGCTTGTCGGAAGTTTCCTTGCGGGAGCCGGCAATATGTATCTGCGCGAAGCAGGAGAGTTTCTTGTCAGGATGTTTGAGAATCAGCTTCTGTACGGCGCTGTGTACTTTTTTATGGTGTTCGTATTTACGTATTTTTACACTGCAGTGACGTTTGACCCCGATTCTCTTGCGGAAAATCTCCAGAAGCAGGGCGGGTTTATCCTTGGCATCCGGCCGGGACGCCCGACCGCCGACTATCTTGCGCGGATTTTGACACGCATCACGCTTGCGGGAGCTTTGTTTCTCGGAGTCATCGCGATCCTTCCTCTGATCGTGCAGAGCATTTTCCCGATCAGCGCGTTTACGATCGGCGGGACAGCGCTTCTCATTGGCGTCTCGGTGATCATTGAGACAATGAAGCAGATTGATGCGCAGCTCGTGATGCGGGAGTACGACAAAATGTAGTGCGCCGCTGTGAGTCTTGAAAAAGCGCACTGCTTGACGGCAGGCGCTTTTTTCGGTTAACTGGTCTTGAGGCCATCTGAAAACTCCCTTTTCTACTGCAATCCCGCACTGCCGGCTCCGACTGCGTCAGTCCTCCTTGTCGTACTTTGGCCAAGTACGCCTGCGTCGTCCTTCCTTGTCTCGCTCGGCAGTGCGGGATTTCGTTACGAAAAAGAGTTTTCAGATGGCCTCTCTATGAATCCACATAATCCTCTTGAAGAAAAACTGACATTTTTGGTGCTGGGCCGCTCGGGATCGGGCAAGGGCACCCAGGCGCATTTTATCCTTGAACGGCTGGAAGACCAGGGGGTTTTTCATGTAGAAACCGGGCGATTTCTGCGGGACCTGATGGAGCGCAAAAATGTCACAACCGAGCTTGCCCGCGTGCGCGTGATGGAGCAGGGAGCTCTTTTTCCGTGGTGGTTTCCGATTTTTCTCTGGATGCGGGAATTGCTGGATCACGGGAATGCCGACAAGCATCTGGTCGGCGACGGCACGCCGCGGCGTCTGGCAGAAGCAAAACTGATTGATGAAATCATGACATGGCACAGGCGCCCTCTGCCGATCTGCGTCTACATTGATGTAAGCAAAAAAGAAGCCGTCAGACGCTTGCTTGCGCGCGGCAGGCCGGATGACAATCTGACTGCGATCAAAAACCGCATGGCATATTTCCCCAAGGATGTCGTGCCGGTGCTGAATTACTACAAGCGGCGCGGGCGTTTTATCCGCGTGAGCGGCGAACAGCCTCCGGAAGACGTATTTCGCGAAATTGACGCCGCGTTGAGAAAAAGAATCGGCAAGCAATGGCCGTACGCATCAAAACAGAACAAGAAATAGCCTTAATGCGCGAGGGCGGCAAGCGCCTTGCCGGAGTGATGGCGCGCCTGAAAGAGACAGCACTCCCCGGTGTTTCTACGGGCACGCTTGATGAGCTTGCGGAGCGGCTGATGCGCGAGGCGGGCGGAGACCCTGTCTTTAAGGGCTACAGGATTCCGGGAGTTGAGACGGCATATCCTGCGAGTATCTGTACGTCCATCAATGATGAGGTGGTGCACGGGATCCCGCAGAAAAATCGTATGCTTGCTTCCGGCGATATCGTCGGAATTGATATCGGCATGAGATGGCGCGGATTTGTGACCGATATGGCGGTGACCGTAGGTATTGGATGTATTGCTCCGGACGCCCTGCGTCTTGTCACTGCGACTCGGGAGGCTTTGGATATCGGCATCGCCGCAGTGCGTCCGGGCGCTAAAATCGGCGACATCAGCCATGCGGTTGAACAGCATCTGAAAAAAGCCGGGCTTGGCGTTATCCGCGATCTTGCAGGACACGGAGTGGGACATGAATTGCATGAAGAACCTCTGATCCCCAATTTCGGTCATGCGGGGAAAGGCATGGAACTTCGCGAAGGCATGGCGATTGCGATTGAGCCTATGGCAACGCTCGGGGGATGGCGTATCGCGCTTGATGACGATGAATGGACGTTTCGCACCGCCGACCGCTCGCTTGCGGCGCACTTTGAGCATACAGTCGCAGTGACTTCGGATGGCTACGACGTACTCACACTAATCCGCGCATAAAGGTTCCTTGACGCTTGTTCCGAGATATTGTCGCCCAATCCACTCATAAATGTATCAGACCTACTGCGTAAAGATTATTCTGCTACAATTTCCAGATTTCGGAGACGGGGCATCCCGCTATGCGGGAACGCCTCGCGTCTGTGCTATGACTTTGAAAAAATTATTCAACATATACGCCGTATATGCCTCATAATTTTTCCAATACTCGCACGAAATCTGACAATTTCGGAGACGGGGCGATTTCGCCGGTGCGAAATACGCCTCGCGTCTTGACTACGATAATCTTTACGCAGGTGGTCTATTATAGTATTATACTGTCTTACTACCATATCAAGACGATCGTCAGAGTATGGTAGTATCAGAGAGGTATGACAAGATTTACAGAGTTAGTGCTCACAGCGTTGCAGTTTCAGGCGAAAGGGCTTTTGACTATCGGCGATATCCTCCTTTCAACACCGGAGGAAACCCGGAGATGGTTTCATCATATCCCGACGGAGGAGCGCCGCTGGTTTAAAGAGAATTGGGTCGACATGTATCGCAATAGGCAGCAATTTCACCGCACTCTTAACAATCTTAAGCGTCAGGGACTTATAACGAAAAGTACAGACCAAAGAGGGTCGCCTTGGGCGCTCACCCGTATCGGAAAAGAGAGGAACCGGCAGTGCGGTGTTCGGCGTCGGGATCCTTTTTCTTCAGAAAAAATTATCTTTGCAAAGCCGGCAGGCAGTGGCATCACTCTTGTGGCGTATGATATACCCGAGAAAGATCGCAGAAAACGCAATTGGTTACGAATGTGTCTCGTGGAAATGGGCTGTGAAAAGATCCAGAAAAGCGTATGGGTTGCAAAAGGAAGCATTGATGAAGGGTTTGTCCATGCGCTTCGAGAGAGACATCTTTTGGGAAATGTTCATGTGCTTGCGGTGACTCGAGAGGGAACGATCAGCCAGATCGTGAAATGATCGATCCACTACAACCTCCGGACGATCGTCCGGAGGTTGTAGTTAGGGTGTGATCTCTGTGGTACTCTTTTCTTTCTTCGGCGTTCCTTATACAATGGAGAAGATGCGGTATCTGGGAATTGATTATGGACTTCGGAGAATCGGGGTTGCGGTTTCGGACAAAGAAGGCAGGATTGCATTCCCTCATAGCACGATCCGGCGCGAAGGCGACGAGGATGCGCTTCAGGAGATAGCCGCTCTCGCCAAACGCGAAAACGCAGAGGCTTTGGTGATGGGAGTGCCGCTTGCGTTCAGCGGAGACGAAACCGAAGTGTCCGTTGCGGCACGCGCGTTTGGGGCAAGACTCAAAGGTGTGGCGGATATGCCGATTTTTTTTGAAAATGAAGTATTGACGACCCGTATGGCCAGGGCATCCGGTGCCGATACGGAGCATAAAGATCAATCGGCCGCGGCGATCATTTTGCAGTCATATCTGGACAGAACGAATCAGGAAGAAAGAATCAAGAATCAGGAGTAATACGATCGTTCCGTTATTTCTCATTCATAATTCCTACTTCATCATTCATGTATTTAAGCTGGATTATCCCCGCATATAACGAGGAGAAACGGATTGAAGCATCAATCCGTACTATTGATGCGTATCTGAAATCAAAACACTTTGACGGCGGTTTTGAGATCATCGTATCCAACTCCGCATCGCGCGATCGTACCGCCGAGATTGTTGAAAGCCTTGCGCGGCAGATGCCGCATCTGCATCTGCTTAATCTTGAGAACAAAGGCAAGGGGTGGGCGGTACGCGAAGGCATGCGCGCCGCGCGGGGTGCCGTACGGCTCTTTGCGGATGCGGATAATTCCGTATCGCCGGAGCATCTGGATCTTTTCCTGCCGCTCGTATGCAAAGATCAGAATGCATCACAGGAATGCGCGGATGTGGTGATCGCATCCATTGAAGTCCCAGGCGCTATTGTAGAGGAGCATGCCCAGTGGTATCGCAGGTTTCTGGGAAAACTTTCCAAATATATCATACGCATCGGCGCTGGCATCTGGGAGATTCATGACTCCCAGCGCGGATTCAAAGTTTTTACCGAGCGCGCCGCATCATATATATTTGCGCGCCAGACACTGACGGGCTGGGGATTTGATTTTGAGATTTTGAAAATTGCAAAGCTTGGCGGTTTTTGCATCAGAGAAGTGCCGGTGCGCTGGATCAATCCGCCGGATTCAAAAGTCGGTATCGGAGCCTATGGTACGACGCTTCGCGATCTTGCACAGGTGCGGTGGAATCTCGCCCGCGGGATATATCAGAAGGACTCATCATCTTGATTTATATGCCGCCACAGATCATTTCGTCCAAAAATGCCTCCGAGCTTCGCCAGGATCTCGTATCCGGAGACTGGGTTGCGATTGCTACTGCGCGTGCCAAGCGGCCGAACGCATTTATTGAAAAAAAGAAGCGGAAGTTTCTGCAGTCTAAAAGCGCGTGTCCGTTTGAGCAGTTTCTTTCGCCGCGCGAGCTTCTGTACGCGCGTGATGGACGTGAGGCCGCCGACGATTGGTGGATCCAGGCCATACCGAACAAATACCCCGCGTTTACCCGAGGTGCCTGTGCAACCCCTCATACCGCCGGTCCTTATGTCTGGACTGAAGGCGTAGGATTTCATGAAGTTATCATTACCCGCGACCATACCCGTGCTATCGCTCGCATGCGCCAGGACGAAGTAGAGCAGATCATCCGCGTCTATCAGGAGCGGATGCTGGCGATGTACCGCGATGATTGCGTGAAGTATGTCTCTATTTTTCATAACCACGGCTCGCAGGCCGGAGCCACGATCTCGCACCCTCACTCGCAGATTATCGCATTGCCGGTCGTCCCGCCGGATGTTGCGCGGAGTATTCGCGGATCGGCGGATTACTTTCATCAGCACACCGCATGCGTCCATTGCGCGATGATCGCATATGAGCGCAAAGCGGGTGAGCGTCTCATCTATGAAAATGACTATTGTCTGGTGCTTGCGCCCTATGCTTCCAAAACCGCGTTTGAACTGCGCATCTTTCCCAAAAAGCATCGGGCGCGATTTGAGGAAGTAGTTGCCGAGGAGCGCGTGTCCGTGGCCGATGCTCTGCGCGTATCGCTTGCAAAGCTCGCGGGCGGACTCAATGATCCCGATTACAATTTTTTCTTCCACACGGCTCCGGTCGGGGCGGGGAAGGAGGAATTCGGCCACTACCACTGGCATATTGAGATTATCCCCAAAACGGCGATCTGGGCCGGATTTGAGATCGGTACCGGTATTGAGATATCCGCCATCGCGCCCGAAGACGCGGCCGCATTCTTAAAAAATATAAAAGTGTAAAACGCAAAACGAAAAATAGACCTACTGCGTAAAGATTTTCGTAGTCAAGACGCGAGGCGTATTTCGCACCGGCGAAATCGCCCCGTCTCCGAAATTGTCAGATTTCGTGCGAGACGCAGAAAAAATTATGAGGCATATACGGCGTATATGTTGAATAATTTTTTCAAAGTCGTAGCCGAAATCTGGAAATTGCAGTAGAACAATCTTTACGCAGTAGGTCTAATAAAGATATCCAGAGTTTTATACTGTCCTTTTACGTTTTTCACTTTACGCCTTACATGTATGAAGAAGATCATCATCGCCAACTGGAAGATGAATCCCGACACGTCCGCCCGCGCGGTCGCACTGGCGCGTGAGTGCGAGCAGGAGATTGCATCAGCCAAAGGTCTTGACGTGGTGTTGGCGCCCCCGTATCCTTTTTTGCGCGAAGTGGCATCGGTGCTGACGGTATCCTCACTCGGCGCGCAGGATGTCTTTTGGGAGGAAAGCGGGGCATACACCGGCGAGGTATCGGTGCGCCAGCTCAAAGACGCCGGTGTGGAATACGTGATTATCGGCCACTCGGAGCGGAGGATTGTATCCGGCGAGACGGACGATATGGTACGCAAAAAAATTCAGGCAGTACTTGAGGGAAGTATGACGGCCATCTTGTGTGTCGGAGAGCGCGAGCGGAGCGGCGGCGAGATTCCGGCGTTCGTGGGCGCGCAGGTGCGCTCGGCGCTTGGAGGGATCAAAAAGACGCTTCTTAAAAATCTTATTATCGCCTATGAGCCCGTATGGGCGATCTCCACGACATCCGGGGCCAATGGGTCTTGCACGCCGGATATGATGTTTCGCGCGCGCCTTGCGATTGAAAAAGTAGTCGCAGATATCTACGACCAGCAGATCGCAAAAACAGTACGCATCATCTATGGAGGCTCCGTCAGTCCGGAGAATATCGCCACGATTTTTTCGGCTGGCCATATGGACGGAGCGCTCGTGGGGAGTGCCGGCCTCAATGCAGAAAAATTCGGCATGATCGTCCGAAATGCAAGCGGAGTCTAAAACAAGCTCTAATCGTTGGAGCTATAGAGCGTGACGTCTTTCCACCAGAGCCGCAATGCGCGCGGCCATGGCAGGATGAAGCAAAAGTACCGTAGTGCTACGAGGTGCTTGATGCACCATCCGGCTACGCCCTCAATGTGCACAAAGACAAGATCCGCAAGCGCGTATTTGCCGCCGACGGCCAAAATAAAAGGATAGCGCTTGCGCGGCTGAAAATTGCGGGGCTTGGTGCCACGGATCGCGCCGAGGATCTCATACGCCACATGTCGCCCTTCGTCTTCGGCCGCAGGCGCGTTCCATGGGAGCGGCTTTTTTGTTTCGGGATTTTCAAACCAGGCATTGTCGCCTACCGCAAAGATGCGCGCTTCGCGCGTACTCACCCGCATATCCGGCCC
>MHQM01000033.1 GCA_001820655.1 Candidatus Sungbacteria bacterium RIFCSPHIGHO2_02_FULL_52_23 | reverse complement strand
AGAGAAATCTTCCAGCAGACGGACGTGAAAAACGTGAAAATAGGTTGTTAAGGGATACGTGTGGATAACTTCATCCGGAAGACATTATCGCTTTGGCATAAGCAGAGTTGCCAAAAAAATACCAATCATGATAAGCACGATCGTGCCGCCGGTGGGGAGATTATACGCAAAAGAAAGAAATATCCCCGCAACCGTAGCACCGAGCGAAATACCTTCGGCAAGCCATACGGTCGTAGCAAAGCTCTTCTTGAATTGAAGAGCCGTCACGACCGGTATCACCATGAGGGCTGAAATCAAAAGCACGCCGACGACAGGAATGGAAAGCGATACCGTAAATGCCGAGAGCACGATCAGCACCGCATTGATAAATCCCGTCCTGATGCCACTCACGCGCGCCGACTCTTCGTCAAAACTCGTATAGATCAGCTCCTTACGGAATACCGCAAGCGTGCAGGCGACGATCGCGCCAAGTGCTACGATCAGATACACATCCCCGGGGATCACGGTCACGATGCTACCAAAAAGATAGTTCAGAAGATTGACATTGAGTCCCCTGCCAAGACCCATGAGCACCACGGCAAGCGCAAGACTGCCCGAGAGAAATACGGCAAGCGCCGATTCGCCGTACACTTTTTGCGACGTGCGCAAGCGCTCAATCCCGAGAGACGCGATCACCGTCACGCCAAGCGCCGTCAGGACCGGGTGCAAGCCAAGCAGAAATCCCACGGCAAGGCCCGCAAGAGATACATGTGAAAACGTATCGGCGATCAGCGAGTAGCGGCGAAGCACGAGAAACATGCCGACCAGAGGGGCAAGAAGCGCTACAACAACACCCGCCTCAAGAGCGCGCACTGCGAATCCGTATTCAAAAAATTGAGATATCGTAAAAAACATGATTATTTGTTGTGACGATGTTCGAGTCCCGCTGCGGCTTCTTTTTTATATTCTTCCGGAGATCCGTGGCAGACCAATGTACGGTCAATGCATGCGATATGCATGGCTTCACCCAGCACCCTGTCTATATCGTGAGATATCAGTACCAGCGTCGCCTGCGATTCCCGATTGAGTTTGCGTAAAAGCGCATAAAAATCCTCTTGACTTTGAGCGTCTACTCCGGTCGTCGGCTCATCAAGAAAAATAATCTCCGGCGAAGTTACAAGAGCGCGGGCAATAAACACTCTCTGCTGTTCGCCGCCGGAGAGATCCCCGATCAGGCGATCCCGATGCTCCCACATTTCCGCAGTTTTGAGGGCACGCTCGGCCGCCGCCCTGTCTTCGCGGGTAAGCGCGCGCCCAAATCCGCGCAGGCCGGACCGCCCCATCAGCACGACTTCAAACACGGTGGCCGGAAACCGTTTGTCAAAATTCACGGCTTTCTGCGCCACGTATCCTATCTTGGACCAGTCCCGAAACTCCCGCGCGTCGCGACCAAACAGCGTGACGCGGCCGCTCGTAGGCGCGAGCAATCCTAGCATGATTTTGAGAAGCGTCGTCTTGCCCGCGCCATTCGGCCCCACAAGCCCCAGGTAATCTCCCTTGTGGATCGCAAACGTAATATCGCGGAGCACCTCCGTCTCCCCATACGAAAACGAGACATGTGATATCTCAATGCTGTTTTTGGTGTGATCTACGGCGTGCATGCAAGCGCGAGTTTAAGATTGGCTAGATTTGCGTACATTTTTGTAAAATAATTCTTTCCGGCAGATATCTCGTCGCCGGCAAGACCTTCGATCGGATCAAGTACCAGTGTTTTAGCACCAATCTCCCGCGCGATCGTCTCGGCAAGTCGTGGACTTACCATGGTCTCAAAGAAAATATAGCGTATATCATGCTCCCGCGCAAAACGCACGACCGAAGCAAGTGTCGCAGGAGATGGCTCCTGTTCCGGCGACAGCCCCGCGATTGAGACCTGATTCAGGCCGTATTCTGCCGCAAGATAGCCGAATGCCGCGTGAGACGTGATAAAATCGCGCCGCGCGCAATGCGCGAGACCCTCGCGATATTCGCGATCAAGATCCCCAAGCTTTTCTTTGAGCAACACGGCATTCGCTTCATATTCCATACGGTTCGCAGGGTCTGCGACGACAAATCCCTGCAGAATAGCGTCTGCCATACTCGCCGCAAGCTTCGGACTAAGCCATACATGAGGATCACGAATGGGAGCGCCGTCCTCTTCGCCACTGCGAGTCATCAGACCCTCCCCCGCATCTGTCACCATGGTTTTTGCAGGATCCACGATATGCCGTATGTCGCCCGCCCATGGCTCCAGGCCGCCGCCGTTCAGCACCACAAGCCTGCTTTGCTCAAGCCGCACAATATCCTGCGGAGCCAACTCATAATCGTGCGGCTCCACACCTGCGGGTATAACATTCGCAACATCCGCCAGCCCGCCCCCGATCTGGGACGCAAAGAAATAAAGAGGATAAAAGCTTGCACTCACACGGAAAGCCGCCTCCACAGGAGGACGGGAGCGCGGATACGCCGCGATGGCAAAAAGCGCCAGAAACCCTGCAACGATAACTATAAGAGGGAGATTTTTCTTCACAAATCAGTGAGACAATTACAAAACTCTTCTTCGTTGCGAGATCGCATATTTTTATGCAGGGCGAGGAAAGACGACAAAGGCGTATATGGAGTATACGTCAAGGAGGATTGACGAAGCCATGCATAAAAATATGCGATTGTAGCGGGAGAGGGAGTTTTGTAATGGTCTCGATGTGCTGTCATACTATCGTATAGTACCCATAAAGACAATAACTTGCAGTTAAATCACTAGCGGAACAACTTGATTTATCTTTTAAATACGGTATAGTTTTGGCATTCGTTTTGTTCTTCACATATCCTCCACCCGCACACACAGAAAGAGGTGCCTCATGGACGCAACATACGAGCATGCGCTGGATATCATAGGCTGTGGTTTCATCGTTTGCGACACGCTGACCTTCCCCGACAGTCCCATCATGCAGATCAGCCTTGTGGAGCAGGCAGGACCGCACGGCTCGCCATTTGCTTGCTATGTGCCGTCGCGCGAAATCGCGCTTGCAAGCGGCATTCAGGAGTTTCGAGAATCCGAGTCCGATCAAGAAAGATACTGTATCTTTCTTCCTGACTTTGAGCAAAATCTTGAAGTCATATACGGCATTTATTGCGCCGCGTATGAGTGCGTCTTCCCCTACTTGGGAAAGCCTGCCCCGGAAACAGTATGTCTCGCGATAGCCGCGCATGAGGTGCGCCATCGATATCAGATGAGCCGCAAGCCTGCCTTCTTTTCCGGGCAAGAGAATCACGATGCCGGTATGGATATCGCGCGGTTCCTCATCCAAAACATGCCGCTATGCCCATGGTACTCTCCCAAACGCTATGCCATGGAGACGGATGCCCGATGCGTGGAGGCTATGATTGCGCATCTGGAGTACAGTACAGTTGATGATAGATCGCTCGTACGTATCCTGACCGCGCAACCGCAATAGCCCCGGCAGAAACGCCTGTTTCTGCCGGGGCGTTTCAATTTAAATTTCAGACGCACCGGCCGCTTTTATCTACCTACGCGAGCGCGTTGAGGCTTAGAGACCATTACAAAACTCTTCTTCGTCGGCAAGACGCGAGGCGTTCCCGCGAAGCGGGACGGCCCGTCTCCGAGATTACGCATATGCGGTTATGGCGAGGAAGGACGACGAAGGCGTCCCGATACGAATCGGGACGCCAAGGAGGACTGACGAAGCCAGAGCCGCATATGCGTAATTTCGCGACGAAGAATACTTTTTCAACAGTTTCTTAGTACCCTTCAAACTTTTTTGCTGTTTTGTGCGTGCGGATGCGCTCAAGAGCCTTGGCTTCAATCTGGCGGATGCGCTCGCGCGTAACGCCGAACTCCTTGCCTACTTCCTCAAGAGTGTGCGTGATGCCGTCTTCCAAGCCAAAACGCATCGCAAGGATTTTTTGCTCGCGTGGCGTGAGTTCTCTGATCACCGACATCAGCTGGTCGCGCAGGAGCCTGCGGCTTGCGTGCTGGAGCGGCGAGATCGTCTTCTCATCCACGATGAATTCGCCGAGCACCGAGTCCTCGTCGTCCTCCCCCACCGGCGACTCAAGCGATACGGTATCCTGCGCGATCTTTTCAATATGGCGGACTTTTGCGATCTCCATATTCATCTCGGCCGCCACTTCTTCGGTAAGCGGCTCGCGTCCGAGATCCTGCAGGAGTCTGCGCTTGATCTGCTGGTATTTTGAAATCGTCTCCACCATATGCACGGGGATGCGGATTGTGCGCGCCTGATCCGCCAGCGCCCGCGTGATCGCCTGTCTGATCCACCACGTAGCATACGTGGAAAATTTATATCCGCGCCGGTAATCAAATTTTTCCACGGCCTTGAACAAGCCGATGTTGCCCTCCTGTATGAGATCCAAAAGCGTCAGATGCGGAGACCGCCCCACATAGCGCTTGGCAATGGATACGACAAGTCGCAGGTTTGCCTGTGTGAGTTTTTTGCGCGCTTCCTCGTCACCCTTTTCAATCTTGCGGGCAAGGTCTTTTTCCTCGTCGGCGGAGATTAAAGATATTTTGCCGATCTCGCGCAGATACATCTGTACCGAATCCTGCGCCAGCTGGTCAAAATCCATTGCTTCCTCGCGCGCGCGCCTGCGGGTATTTTTTTTGGCGTCCGCCTTGGTGGTAGTCTTTTCCTTTTCCTCGCCGATAAATTCCTTGGTCTCAAGCACCTCAATATGCTCGCGCTCAAACCGCTCGTAGAGCTCCTCAAGCAAAAACACGTCGTCCTCAATAGACGGGAAATAGTAGAGGATCTCCGAGTACGTCACAAAGCCGCGGTCGCGGCCGCGCGCAAGCAACGCTACGATCTTTTCCTCCGTCTGCTTGGCCGCATCTTTTTTGGAGCCTGCGCTCGCCGGCTGTTTGGCGCCGCGGCGGGACGAAGAAGCCTGACGCGCAGATTTTTTGCTCCGGCGCGGATGGGGCGAAGATTTCTTTTTCTGCTTTTGTTTAGAACTCATTTCAATAATAATGGCGTTACGAGACGCGCAAAATCCGTTACGAGGCTCAAGAAAGCCACTGATGTCGTACCAGAGGTACGATGAAGCGGCTTTCGCAGAGCCGGAGTAGGATGTTGCGTGTCGCAGTAGCCAAGCGTGCTATATATCATGTGTGTCAATTATAAGCGGTTATTATTGAAATGAGTTCTATCTTTTGCCATAGGTGAATGTCTCTTAAGAGACTACTCTTTATGCGGATTTATGCAAGCGATTGAGGAGCTCGGCATACGACTTATGCTTCTTCATTAAAAACTCGGCGCCTTCCTGATCTCCGGCGCGCTCTTTGTGCTGTATTTCCGCAGGCAGAACACGGAGCTGCTCCCTAAGGGAAAGCTCTTTGAGCTCCCGCACGCACAGCAGGACTTCCGCCCCCACATCGGAGATTTGTGAGGCAAACATCTCTCCTTTAAACCGCAAGTCCTCAAGATGCGATGCGATGTCCGTACCGGAATCATGGA
>MHQM01000032.1 GCA_001820655.1 Candidatus Sungbacteria bacterium RIFCSPHIGHO2_02_FULL_52_23 | reverse complement strand
TTTGTTTTATTTGAATCAATGAGCCAGAGCGCAATGCGCGCCCGTGTAGATTCGCCTGCATCCGGATTTTCCTCCTTGCGCTTCTCTACAGGAGCATTCCCGAGGAGCGCCAACGCGCGGCGTTTGAGACTCTCAAATTCAAGCTCGTTAAAGAGCGCAGTGATCGCGGATTCTTCTACCCCCTCGCGCCAGAGCGTATCAGGGAGGGTGACGGTAATCGGCGCATCGCGGCGGATTGTGGCAAGTGTTTTTGAAAAGAGCGCTTCCTCCTCATTGTCTTTGAGCAATTCTACAATGCGCGGCTTGATGCCCGCTTTCTTAAAGGCCTCCGGTTTTTTCTTAAGCGTTGCGTATATCCCTTCAATGCTCCCACATGCATGAATGAGCTCGCTCGCCGTCTTCTCGCCAATACCCGGGACACCGATGATGTTGTCTGAAGGGTCACCGCGCAGACCCTTAAAGTCCGCGATGAGCTCCGGAGCAAAGCCGAAGCGCTTCTTTACCGCATTCTCGTCATACATCACCGTATCGGAGAGCCCTTTGCGCAAGGTGTAAACGCGCACGCGCTCTCCCTCAACCAGCTGGAGCGTATCCATATCTCCCGAGGCAATGATGATTGAAATATCTTTCCGCCGCTTCATGACCTCCACAATGGTGCCGAGGATATCGTCTGCCTCAAACCCTGCATACGCGAGGATGGGGATGCCAAAGGCGCGGAAGATGTCCTGCGAGCGCTCAATCTGGGCCACGAGATCGTCGTCCGCCTTCATCCGGCCTGCCTTGTAGGCATCGTAGATTTTTTTGCGGAAGGTCGGTTCGGGCAGGTCATAACAGGCAATGATGTGGTCAGGCTTGAGTTCCGCAATAATCTTCATCAGCATTGAGGCAATGCCGTAGAGCCCGCCAGTGGGTTCCCCCGCCTTGGTGCGCAAGTCAGGGAGCGCATGGTAGGCACGGTGGATGATGGCATGCGCATCCAAGAGTACCAGTAACTTTTTGTGCAGCGTGGCTTTAGTTTTTGTGATAGTTGATTTCATGAACAGTATTGGTGACGAGCGTAAGCGCAATGCGCTTGGCCTGTTCTAAAGGGAGTCCTTCAACACGCTCTGGCCACTCAAGCACAATACAATTCCCTGCATCATACGCAAGCTCCTCCCAGCCAAGACGCAGGAGTTCTTCGGCGCTTCCCAGCCGGTAGGCGTCAATGTGCACAAGACGGGCAAAAGGATTATCTTGAAGTCGGACTCGCCGTGGCGAGTCCGACTTCGGAATGTGGTACATACGCATAATGGTGAAGGTGGGGCTCACCACGGGCTCCTCCACTCCAAGCGCCTCGGCAAGACCTTGTGCAAAAGTGGTTTTGCCCGCACCCAGCTCGCCGGAGAGGGCAAAGATGAGCGCACTGTCACGCGGAGAATCTTGCAGGGAAGCAAGGATTTCCTGTGCCGCTTTCCGCATTTCATCAGCGTTCTTCACCTCTTGCTTCATTGGAGTATTGTATCAAAAAATACAAACCCCATCCCCCTGCCCCTTCCCCAAGAGAGAAAGGGGGTAATTTGTTTCCCCTCCCCTTCGGGGAGGGGGAGGGGTTGGGTTTCTTATCAATAAAAAAAAGCCCCCAAGCTGGATTTGGACCAGACAAGAGGGCTTAGAGAAGAGACGATTACCAGTCGCAATGGTCGTGATGGTGATAGGATTGCCCACCGTAACGCGGACGATAATTATCGTACCGAGGGCGATATGACGGACCGTAGGATGGCCGATACCTATCATGTCTATCGTACCGGTCATAGCGATCGTATCTGTCGTAACGATCATACCGGTCATACCCGTCGTAACGATTCCGCCTCCCGCCGAAACTGAACCCGAGATTGAATCCCATGTTCAGCGCCGGAATAGGATTTACATACATGGGCGCCGGCATAGGGGGTGGCGATGGGATGAATACCGGGTACTCTTCCACCGGTTGGGGCACGTACTGCGGCACGTAGACCTCGCGGTCCCTGTACACCGGGCGGTTGCGGTAGACAAGTTTCTCTACCTCGATGTATCGGTATTGAGTTACGGGAGAAATCTCCCGTACTACCTCCCTGTATACCTGCGGTGGCGCTTGCTGGGGTTGCGATTGCCACGCTTGTTGAGGCGGCGCAGGGGGCTCCGGAGCAGGAACTGCGACTCTCGTTCTAGCCGCGTGTTCTTTCCCTCCCGGCTCACTTGCGTTTGCCTTTATGAGCATCGTCAGTAATATAACACCAGCGACAACAAACAGCAGTAGTATCCTATTTTCCCTAGACATTTCTCTCTCCTCTCTGATTTCTCGCGCAAAGCGCGTATTTCAACGTTCCCTATACTCCTATATCCATTATAGCATACCCACATTTTTTGTCAATCCCGTCCCGCCAGTTTTTGCCCGTTCCCGTGGCTTAAGATGTCCAAATATGACTGGATTGCGTCTTGTTTTGGGTTTTTCTCCAACATCGCAAACATCCGCCGCTTGCTAGCGGTACGCAGAACGCGGTGGTCGGGAAAGTGTACCCAACCGAGAAAGTCAACACCAGAGGCGATGGTTTTGAGTATGATTTTATGAAAAAAATTAGCCCCATTCCGATCCGCCAGTTGGCGGAGAACAGGGCTAAAGACTAAGGTCAAAGGGTGAGAAGTGAACACCTGGAGCTTCGCAAGACCTTGAGCGTTCTGTAATCAGAAAGCGAAAGGTGTACAGGTCCTGTAAGGACTGAAGTCCCGAGAGTCTTAGTGTTGAGAACTGACTTGCGACACGGCGAACGCGAACCCGAAGTCACGATGCCACCTGTAGTTAGACTTGCCGTAGCGCGCGTCGAGCCAGAGACCATCGTCGCGACGGTTCGCGTTCAGCAAAGCCGGATCGCCTTCGGAGTCGTTGATCGGCTCGTGCATGGCAACGATCCAGATCAGCCCCATGGCTTTGATCTCCTTGTCCGTGAACTTCTCACGGATGAGGCAGGCCAGTTCGGGTTCAGGCTTGCCGAGCTTGCGCTTGTCGGCCTCGGCACGAATCTTCTTCGTGATTCGATCGTTGTCCTCGAAGAGCATGCCCTTGAGAACGGCGACTTCGGTCGTCATGCCGTTGGTCGGCTTGAAGAAGGGCGTTCGGAGCACCTGCTTGGCGTAGTCTCCGACGCAGAAACCGTTGCCCTCCAGACGCGTGATCCAGTCCTCGCCAATCGTGCCGTCGCTCGTGACCGAGAAGTAGATGACGCCGTCTTCCACGCGCCACGAACGGGTCGGTTCGGAAACCAAGAGTTCGTCGCGGAGGAATCTGTTTACTCCCTCCATCCCGCCAAGTTTATTCACCACTGCCTCAATTTGCCCGAGATCTAGTTTGGGGTATTTCATGAGATTATTCATCCTTTCTCCGGCTTCTAGCCGCAGAATTTCTCACTGCCCGTGAGTTGAAGGGGCTCGCAAGGCAAGCCATATGTCAAGGTATCTTCTATCATTATATCATACCCATCTTTTTTGTCAATCAATTCGTCAATTTGAAAAGCTTTACCCGAGAGCTCATTTTGTATAGAAATGTCGACGTAGGTCCGCTTCTGGGATGTAGCGGGAAGCCTGCATAAAAATAGCGCGGACAGTGCCACGCACGAGTTCAGTGTGATTGGGAACGGTAAGCACCGCTCGTTCCCCTCCCTGTATGCGCTCTAGCTTTACATGACTGCCCTTTTGCTGGATGACCGTAAAACCGAACGTGCCGAGAATTTTAATGACATCACCTCCAGAAAGCGTTTTGAGCCTAGGCATTGCCCAGCGAGAGTTCCATATTGGCAAGGATGGATGGCCGCGGGGCAATATCCAATTCAGAGAGGTCCTCATCTTCCAAATGGAGCTCAACTGCTTCTCGTATATTCTTTGCAAGCTCATCTAACGTCCTGCCCTGCGTCACCACGGGTAAAACAGAACCTTCGGCCACATAGTGCGTGCCGCTTTGGTAGATATTGAAGTGGAGAATGTTGCGCATGGGTATATTATTATTGACTCTGATTCTTTAGTCAAGCTTATATGGGTAGAGGAGACTGGTGCTATACTGGAGCCATGGTTTACTTTGATGAAGAGAAGCAGGATGCCCGCATTAAGGAACTGCAAATCAGCCGATGAGCTGATTCGTTATAATAGGAATCTTCGATTCAAAAAAGTTTTTGATTGTTCCCCAATCGGCATCAAAAAAAATTTCCGGCTCTGGGTCCGATTCTGCGTCCTCAAAATATACCAGAGCTTTCAAAATATGGTGATAATCGTGCGCAACTGACGGATACTGCTCGGGAAGATGCCTGATTGTTTTCTCCAACGGCTCAAGGTGCTGCGCGATCCAGTACAGATCAAAAAAATCCCGCTTTTTGCCGCACTGGGAAATGGCAATGATTTTCATGACAGCAATATCATGCGGCCCCAGAATGCGTAGCGAGCCGTATTGGATACGCTCTTGTTTTGATATGAAAAAGGGATACGCGATAAAGCTTACTTTTGCGCCATACAGCTCTCCGTAAATCGTATTTTTTCGGTCAATTTCTGTTTGCCAATCTTCATTGCGGTCAAAATGAGAAAGCACATCCGCCCCCAAAAAATTGCTCTCGGGGGTAAAAAAATCCAAGTCGAGCGACCGGCGATGGCCGGCGTGCAACGCAAGCGCTGTACCGCCGGCAAGGTACCACCTTCCCTCAACGAGCCACTGTTGTTGTGAAAGATACTCAAACGCCTTTCGCGTCGCCTCGGGTACTGTCTCAAAGTGAAGCGCTACGTTTTTTGAAGTATCAGCGTCCATAATTTTTTTGTATCTGGCCTCAAGCTGCGCGATTTCTCAACGGCTTTTTTGATGCGGGCGGAATTGTACTGCTGTTTCAACCACCGAACCTCATCATCGTGGCCAAAATCTAAAATTCGTTCAATGATATATTGAGCATTTCGTTCTGGATCCAATTTCTCCGGATTCGCGTCCCAAAAGAGCGACTGCCTAAATTTCATAGGTG
>MHQM01000031.1 GCA_001820655.1 Candidatus Sungbacteria bacterium RIFCSPHIGHO2_02_FULL_52_23 | reverse complement strand
ATGTCAGATACTCATCGGCCACGCGTGCCAGAGAAATCTCCGAAATCGGCAGCTTCTCGCCTTCAATCAGCTCAAGCAGAAGCTCAAGCGGCCCCTCAAATTTGTCCTGTTTCAAAACAAACATCATGATCCCACTATATCCCACAAACAAAAAACATCCAATTCCCGCCCCCTGCTCTGGACTCAAATCTTGCTATACTTACGATCGTAAGTATAGCAAGATTTTGAACAAGTCAGCATCAGAGAAGATGAAAGAGCTTTTTCAAATGCAGTTCGTTATCAATCGCCTCTGCCATAATCTGCCGAACATAAGGACGCATCTCAAATAATTCCGTTATAAAGTCAATCTCATCCCCGCATGGATACGGATGGACAAAAACGCTCTTTTGCAATTCATAAAAATCCATCTGCCGCAGATGGCCACGAAGCGCATCACGCGCTTTTCGTTTTCGCTCCGGCACATCAAATATAATCACACGCCACTTCCCATCCCATGCCTTCGGCTTTTTGATCTTCATCTCCTCAAGAGTAAAACGAAGCGCCCGCCGTTTCCCCTCTTCGGAAAGCATCAAAGTCACTGAACCGTCTTCATGTATCTGTTCGTCAATAAGACGCGACGTATAAAGCGCCTTGATCGCCGTATGCAAAGAATCCTTATTAATGGCACGCCACTCTTTGCCGATGACGCCCAAAATACGGAAATACCTTCTTGGCGAACGCGAAAGACCAAGCGCCACACCACCCATCAAAAGAAGCATTATCTTTCTTTGTACCGAACCTGCTCCACGTGGCATATGATATTTTTTCTTTTAGATTCGGGTTATACCTACGATCGTAATTATAACCCAAATCTGATTTATATGCGCTACTGACAATAGTATCCGGTCGCTATGGTTCCAGGCGCTTGACGCCCCGATACAGAAAACTCACGTCGCGCACGTTTTCAATATTGAGGAGCTTCATCAGCATGCGATTCGGTCCCATGCCGAATCCGCCGTGCGGGGGGCATCCGTATCGGAAAAAATTGAGGTAAAACTGTATGGACTCAATACGCATGCCTTTTTCTTTTGCCTGTGCTACCAGCGCGTCTATGCGGTGCTCGCGCTGGGCGCCTGTGGTCACCTCAAGACCGTTCCACAAAAGATCAAAGCTTTTGGTGACAGCGGGATTTTCCGGGTCGCGCATATGATAAAACGGCCGCACCCCTATAGGATATTCCGTAACGAAGACAAACTCATGTCCCTCTTTTTCTAAAAAGTACTCGCATATCTTCCGCTCCTCTTCGGGCGAGAGATCCCCTTCTTTCTCGCTTGCAACACCCATGCCCTTCAAGATTTCTTTTGCCTCGCGCATGGACACGCGCGGAAACGGGATGGAAGGCACAGGGATATCCCTTCCCAACAGCTCCCTGATTTCCTTCTGATACGCGTCTTTTACCTTTTGTACGGCATACTGGATCACGCGCTCCTCCTCCTGCATCACATCTTCATGCGACTGTATGTAGGAGATCTCCATGTCGTATCCGGTAAACTCGGTCGCATGGCGCGAAGTAAATGACGGCTCGGCGCGAAACACCGGCCCCACTTCAAATACTTTTTCAAATCCCGCGGCCATTGCCATCTGCTTATAAAACTGCGGGGACTGCGCAAGATACGCTTTGCGATCAAAATATTTCACTTCAAATACTTCGGAGCCCGACTCGCTCGGCGTCGCGATCAGTTTCGGTGAGTGAATCTCCGTATACCCATGCGAAACCCAATATTCGCGAAATGCCGCCTCCATCACCGTCCACACTTTGAAGACAAGCGCGTGCTTGGGCTTGCGCAAGTCAATCCATCGCCAGTCAAGCCGGATTGCCTGATCAGTTTCCTCCTGATCCCCTTTTTCCACTACCGGAATCGGCAGTTCGGGATCCGCCAAAGATAAAATAGTAATCGTATCCGCCGCAACTTCAAAACCGCCCGGGGCCTGTTTTTCTGCCTTAGCAAGACCAGTGATTTCAACAACTGATTCGGTGCTCAATTGCGCGGCTGTCGCAAGCGCCTCTTTTTTATCTTTGGTAATGACGATCTGCACCGTGCCGGAAACATCGCGCAGGATGAGAAACTTGATGCTCCCCTGATCTCTGATAACCTGGACAAAACCGGCAACAGTGATTTGCTTGCCAGCCTCCGCCGCTATGTCTTTGGTCAGTGTCCTCATACGCGTCCATCCTACGCTATGGCGTACCAAATTTCAAACCGCCGGATTTCGTGATACAAAAACAGATTGCCCGCAGAACCGAAGCTCTGCGGGCAATATTTTGTCAGGCGGAGATTTTCGCCTGTACTTGTATCTGATTTCCGCCCTCCAGACGGAAATCCTTCAGGCTGTATCGTATCAAGAAGTTCCCCATGGTCATAAAAACACTCTGTAGGCTTGCAGAGCCGCGCTTTATGTCCATGACGATGCGTGCTTGTTTGGCATCTATGGCAACGCTTACGATCTGTGCATGATTTTTCTTCATGCACGCGGCAAACGCTGTCATGAAATCAAACGGCACTTCCTGATTTTCTCCGAGCGGCACGACAACGCCGATCCTCTGCATGTCGCCGGCAGGTTCGGATACCTGTTCAGATACAGATACGGACACCGCTTCGGCTATCGGTACGTTTTTCCTGTCCACCCACTTGCTGATAAACAACGCCTCCTTATGTGTCTCAAGATCAATAAATACGTACCCATTTTCTCGGATTACTCTGCGGGAGTGCTCCGAAAGAGGGTACCCACCCCCGGGCTCACGACTCGTTATCGCCGCGACAAAGATACGGATATCCTGCGCCCTTTTGCGCTCAAGACTTCTCACGAAGTCCAGAAGATCTGTCGTGACTACCACGAGAGCGGCCACATGGGCCGGATTAGTCTCAATAATGAGCCTATTCACCTCCGCGTCGTCGCTATCCTTGATATGCGGATTCGTAGGAATCATATCAAACCCATCAGCCTTGATATACTTTTCAAAGCGCTGTGGGTGCTCTGCGGCCGTCACATATTTTGCAAACCTGATAGCCGCAGGGCATTTCAATTCTGTCGCGACTCCTTCGCGTATCACCTCCAGGAGATTCTTGAGATTTGCCGTGCCGATCTCAAGAATCCGCATTTGATTATGAAAGGATCCGGCATCCACGATGACGCTTACCATCTTTAGATCAGGGAGCTTTTCCAAATAGGACTCCTCATGCAAATGTAAAAGTACCGCTCATTACCGTTTTGATACTAAAGCACAAAAGCAGATATATGTAAATATATTCCCATAAAATAAACGCGAAATTTGACATTTTCTAAAAAATATTAGAAACTTCGTGCGCCGAGTAGACGTTACATTCGGCACAAGCAGAAGAAAAAGATGCATCTGAAAACAAATCTGCACTTTCATACCGGAGACGACCCGCGCGACTTCGTACCCTACACGACCAGCGAGGGCATTGATCGCGCCGCCACTCACGGCTTTGACGCGTTAGCACTCACCTGCCATCAAAAAGCCGCATGGACTCCGGAATACGCCGACTATGCCGCAGAACGCGGCATCCTTTTGATACCCGGCATTGAGCTTGATATGCACGAAGCCGACGGCAGTACCGGCAGGAGAGGCCGCCATCTCATCATTCTCAACTGCGACAAAGATGCCGAGCACGTGCGGACATTTGCCGATCTGCATGATTATCGCATAGCACACCCCGCATCCTTTGTCCTCGCGCCACACCCTTTCTCCTACGGCAATTTCTCGCTCAAAAAATTCCTTGAGAGGCACATTCATCTCGTGGACGCAATTGAGCATACGTGGTTTCATTCGCCCCGTTTCAACCGCAACAAAAGAGCCGCATATGTCGCGGTACAGCACCATCTCCCCATGATCGTCACGTCAGACGCGCATACGTTTGACAATCTCCATACCGACTACGCGCTAGTCAATGCCGAGGAGAAGAGCATCCCGTCTCTCTTTGACGCAATCAGACAGCACAAGATCGCAAACGTCACGCACCCCAAAAAGTTCGTCCGCGAAATGGCACTGCCGGGCGCCAAGCTCGTCAGCAAAAACTTCCTCTACCGCCGCGGCTGGAAAAATCATACTTCCGCCAGAATTCCTGCGGTAAAGAACTGACTAGAAAGCCCCGAGCGCAGCTTTTTTCCACGTATTTGTCGCGACACAGACATAGATAGCGTTTGCATCCCATGCAATCTCTCCCTTACTGCAGGGAGCAGTTGAGCTTGCGGGAGTTTTTTGGATTTCAATGCGGATTTTATCGCCATTTATATCCAATTTTGCCGTCGGCGCCGTCGTCCCGATGCCGACGTTGCCATTTGCGTTCTCGGACAAGATTTTGCGCCATGAACTCCATACGCCGGAGTATCGCCCCCGGAAGTAGATGCCCGTATCCAGTCCGGATCCGACTGCATAGGGGATGGCAAACTGCGTCAGATTTCCGGCTCCGGTCTTGGTGCTGTATTCAAAGCTGAACGGGTGGTAGTATCCGGTCGGACCGGGACCATTTGTGGCCGTACCCAAAAGGAGCGTGTATCCGCTCCCCGGCCGAGCATTCGTGGCGTCATTCCAGTTCAATATCCCGGCTGTGGTAGCCGCGCCAAATCCGCCGATTATCTGCCCGTTGACGTCTAACTTCGCACGGGGACTCGTCGCCCCGATGCCGACGTTGCCGCCGTTTGGCTGAAGTATCGTCCCGCTTTTTGCATAGGCGCTTCCGCCGTCAATGACAATTCCGGTCGCAAATTGCATGAGCAACTGCTGATATGTCGGCGCCGTCCACGTACCTGCGGTACGGGCAATGGAGTAGGTGCTACCCGCATGCCAGTAAATGCCGTTCGTTGAATTGGTAACGACATCGTTGCCGAAGGTCAGTTGTCCCGCGTTGGAGAGATCAAGCTTTCTTTGTGGCGTCTTCGTCCCAATGCCAACACTGCCGGTATCAACTATACTCATGCGCGGTTGAAATACTCCTCCGGAATCCACTGTGCCGAAGTGAAGCTTCCATCCGGTATTGTCACCCCAAAATATCTGTGCTGCGTCCGGAGTGTTGCCGTTTGCCGATATCTTAAGAGCTGTTGTTCGCGCTCCGGTTCCTGGCGACGAGGCATATCCGCCACTCACATCAAGTTTTCCTCCCGGCCCCGTCGTCCCGATGCCGACACTGCCTCCGGTCGTCAGCTTCCCG
>MHQM01000030.1 GCA_001820655.1 Candidatus Sungbacteria bacterium RIFCSPHIGHO2_02_FULL_52_23 | reverse complement strand
TACCGTAAAACGCACAGATAATCAACATGAAAAATCGGCTGGCAATACGGGCATTCCTTTGTTATGGTTGCGGCATACGGAAGGATCTTTTACAACACACTATCCTAATGGAAAGGGCGTTCCATGAAAGGCGTCAACCGGCGTATCCCCAGAAACCAATGGAAAGTTGCGCTTTTGGAAGTGATTGGATCCCAAGGGGAAGATCTCCTGCCCAAAGGAGAGATCATATCAAGAACAGCCGCCAAGGTCGGGTATGCGGCATCTCCAATAAATGCCATGGCGCTCGCGGCCTATGGTGAATTGGAGCATGAAGGAAAGATAAAGGAGTTCCGTCCTGAAGGTCGCGGCAATGCCAAAATGTGCCGGTTAGTCGGAGACGGAGAACACGGCGCGAAAAGTGCCGTGCCTCTCGTACTTTTGCCGATCCCCGATGCGATTTTGGCGCGCGCCGAGTTGTCAGGCGCATCTCGGCGTGAAGAAGAAGCAGTGCATGATCAAGGCGCTACCGCACCGGAAGGATCTGCGGATAGTAGCGTTACAGAACTCCCGAGAGTCGCGGATCTTGCCCGCCTATGCACGGAACTGCTCACGTTTTTTGAGAAGACCGGCGAAGGTCTGATTGATATGGCGCGTACAGGCAAGACGCTGATTGAAGGCCTTGAGTACATACGGGTGGATAATGCCGATACGCCGTTGGAAAGAAAGGTGGATCGTTTGAGCGAGCAAATAGCGGCGCTGTCCGAACTGTTCGGCGTTCAGAGGCGCGAATTTGAAGCCCGGCAGGCAGGAGTATTGTCTATGCTTGAGGCGGAGGCGCGCCGTCGTAGGGAGAATGGCGCGCACGGCAATAGCAATGAGGCTGCGGTGTCCATGTCGCGGAGGAATGGATAATGAATGCGCGTGCGGTCTATGACGCTCTTCTCGCTCTTGTCGGAGCAAGGGCGCTGACGCCGGATCTGTGCCGCGAATTGCCCGATGATGTGTTTCGTGATCCGGAGGTTATGCGGGCGCTCGCCACGTCCGCGGCTGTCATTGGATTTGGAGTCATGTCACCGTCTCTGCCTGCGGGAGCGGGGTTAGTGCAGGCAAAGCAAAATATCCTTGCTGTGCATCACAGAGAGACGGCGCAGAAGGAGGAAATATCCTTTGGCTTCGGTAAAGGGATTGATATTGTTGATTGGGATGAAGAAGACGCAGACCTATATCAGCAAGATAATAGTGATGTATGGGTGGATGAGGTCCTGAAGTCTGCATCTCCCGCGCTCGCACAGTACTATCGGGAGATCCGCAGGATACCCATATTCACAGTGGAACAGGAGAAGGAGAGATTTGAAGCACTTCAGGCATGCCACGACGAGCTTTTGGCATCGCCTTTGACCGTGTGGGTTCAGACGCTCAAAACTCTGCCGGAAGACGATGAGAAGGAGAAAGACGCTCTGCAATGGCCCGTGATCCACAAAGTTTTTCCTGTGGTGAAAGATCCGGTACAAGACGTACCGGAGCATCTTGAAAAAGAACGCATTCACTGGCTCTCGGTCTATGGGCGTGCAAAAGTGATCCACAATGAAGTCGTACGGCACAGTCTCCGCTATGTCGTGACAATTGCGTCGCGATATCGGGGGAGAGGCATGGATTTTATGGATTTGATCCAGGAGGGAAACAAAGGACTCATGCGCGCGGTAGACAAATTTGAATGCGTCAGAGGCCTTCGGTTTCTCACTTATGCGACGTGGTGGATTAGGCAGGCGATCACGCGGGCGCTTTCCGAACAGCGCAATACCATACGCCTGCCAAATCACATAAATGAGCTCATGAATAAGTTCCTTCAGGCTGTTGAGGCGCTTCGCCTGCAAAACGGCAGGGAGGCGACCGAAGGGGAGCTTGCGCTTTATCTTGGCTGGACTCCAGAGCGGGTTCATACGCTTGCGGAAGCTTCTTCCTTGCAGACGGTATCCCTGGATCATCCGATCCGGCCGGGCGAAGCGAGTACTATAACCTTGCTGATACCTGATTCCCAAAGCGAGGATCTGGTGGATGCGGTTATCGCAAAGGATGTTCCCCTATGGATGAGGCTCGGGCTTGAGTCGCTTACCGAGAGGATGCGGACGATTATTGTCATGCGGGGCCATACCGGAGAAATGCCGCATTCGCTTGAGGAGATTGGTGTTCATTTCGGACTTTCGCGCGAGCGTGTGCGCCAGTTGGAAAAGCAGGCGTTGTACAGATTACGTCGGTATTATCGGCGATACGGCGACAGAGACAACAAGTAAAAGCGGAAGCAGCACATGCTTCCGCTTTTTCAATGACCGTCGTCGGCAAACAATTCATAGTATGCGATTGCGACAACCGGCCCGAGCGTCATCCAGAACGCTATCTCCTCCATGGGGAAAGTCGCTCCGAAAAGCGTAATCATGCCAAGATAATTTTCCGTATTCGGAAAAGACCAGAACCCGAGCTGTACTGCCCGAATTTCCATGGCAAATCCGAAGAAAAAGAAAAATGCAGTAAGAGGAAGAAGTTTTTTGAGAAGTACTGTGCGCCAGAGGCAGAGATAGACAACGACAGGCACCATGGCTAAAGCCGCAAAAACGCCGTACGCATACCGTATGCGGACCATATCAGGAAAAGAATATACAGCAGTCAAGACAAGGGCAAAACAGGCGATACTGAATATGGCAAGTCGTGGAAGCTGTTTTGAAGTACTCGCGAGGCGCTCGTCATCTATGAAGTGCTCGTACCAGACGATGATGTAAAAGATATGAAAGAAGAACCAAAGCATTTCTTCGGGCGGTACGCCGAAGATTCTGAAGGAGAAGTCGGAACGATAAGGCGTCCACGCGTTATTATGGAGAAGAATAATATCAAGCGAAAAAGCGAGAATGCCGATCAGTAGTGTCGTAGAAAATATTTTGGAGAAATTCTTTTTTGTGCGCAAAGAGAGATAAGCGGCAGGCAGAAGAAACCACGCTATGTTCAGCGCGAGAGAAGGTAAAGAGGCCAAAATCCCCGTCGGGATAATAAACAGGGCGTATAAGCCGCTCACGACGGCAAGATCAATGATGCGTTTTGCTCCTGACAGCCGCTTCATTTCTTCACTTCCCAGTTTTGGGCCTCCAGAGCGGCGATGATCTTTTTGATCACGGCGTCCGCCTCCGCATCGGTGAGCGTGCGCTCGGGAGACTGGAAGACGAGATGAAACGCGAGGCTTTTCTGCTGTGATTCGCGTAGGCCGTCGTCCTGGAAGTAATCAAAGAGATCGGTGTCGGCAAGGAGCATCCCCCCCGTGTTTTCAATGATATTGAGTATGTCGTCGGTACGCGCGTCTTGTGGTACGACGACGGCGATATCGCGGATAATCGCAGGGTACTTGCCGATGGGGCGGAATTCCGCCTCGGCGTGCGCGAGAGCCGCGAGCTTTTGCATATCAATCTCGGCTACCGTGATGCGGGCGCGCGACTTGATGTGCTCTATGATCGCGGGATGTATCTCGCCGATGAGACCGATCTTCTCATCGCCGACTTTGATCTCTGCCATCCGGTAAGGATGAAAGATTCCTAATTCCTGATTCCTAATTCCTGATTCCAGCACATCATCATACCAATGCTCGCTGATGCCGAGCGACCCAAATATCTGCTCAACAGTCCCCTTCAACTCATAAAATTCATCCTCGCCCGAGACGCCAAGTTTTGCCAGGACGAAAACCGCGTCTGTCCGCTCCACGACGCCCGGGACAATGCCGCCTTCGCTTTTGCGGAAGCTTTTGCCGATGCCGAAGAGACGCACATCGCTCTCGTGCCGGAGATTTTCCGCGGCCGATGAAACATATTTGGTAAGCAGACGGGGCGTAAGATACTGTGTTTCGGGGCTCGTTGGATTATGCAGTTCAAGCAGGCCGCCTCTGTCTATTTTGTATGCATTCAGCTCTCTGTCGCCGGTAAACTGCGAGAGGATGCTCTCCGTAAATCCCATACCCGACGCCATATCCCGCACGCGATCTTCCCAGAAAAGCTCCGTATTTATTTCGGGCGATATCAGCGGCGCTCGCGGCATGGCGGGGCGCACGTTTTCATATCCAAAGAGCCGCGCGATTTCCTCCGTGATGTCTTCTTCAATCGCGATGTCTCGCCGTATCGCGGGGGGTAGCACGACAAAATCTTTGCCTTTCTTTGTCGCCTGCCAGCCGAGGCGTTTGAATGCGGAGGCATAAAACGCGGCGGGGATGGCGGCACCGATGAGGCGCTCCGCGTCTGCAGGGTGGAATAGGATCTTCTGCGCCGAAGTTTTCTTGGGATATGCATCAATGGCGCCGGTAAGTACAGTCCCGCCCGCGATTTTTTGGATGAGCAGTGCCAGACGCTCTGCGGCAGTGGCCGTTTCGTTGGGATCAAGGCCGTGCTCAAAGCGGATAGAGGCATCAGTACGCAGGGTAAGCGCCTGCGAAGTCTTGCGTATGAGAACCGGCGCGAAGTTTGCGGCTTCAATCACGATTGTATGCGTGGCATCCGAGACGCCGGAGTCCCTCCCGCCTTTGATACCGGCGATGGCGACTGGTCTCTCTCCGTCCGCGATGACAAGCATGTCGGGCGTGAGCGCATATATCTTATCATCCAGTCCTTCCATGCGCTCTCCTGACCTTGCCCGTCGTACCGTAATGATTTTTCGAGTGTAGAATGTAGAGTGTAGAGTGTCGCCTTTTCCACTTTCCGTTTTCGACATTCCACCTTCAAGCTTTTCATAATCAAAAACGTGCAGGGGTTGCCCGGTTTCAAGCATGACGTAGTTTGCCGCGTCCACGATGTTATTGATGGACTGCAGGCCGCATGTCGCAAGGCGCTCGCGGAGCCATGCCGGAGACTGTCCGACTTTCACTCCGGTCATCATGCGCGCGGTATAGCGCGGACAATCCTGCGCATCTTCAATTTTAATCCGCAGAAAATCCTTCGCCTTCTTCTTGCTATCCTCCTTGATCCTTGATCCTTGATCCTTAATTCTTACGTTCTTCAGTGATGCAATCTCGCGCGCCATGCCGATGTGTCCGGAAGCATCCGCGATGCGGTTTGGCAGGACTTTAATATCCAGCATCCAGTCGTCCCCCTGTTTCTCCACTGCCTCTACCTCAAAGACGCGCATGGTAAGAAACTCTGCGAGGCTGTCGGGAGAATCTTTAAACGAGACAAGTTCTTTGAGCCAGTTATATGAAAATTTCATCTGTTGAAAGCGTTTAGCGGTTAGCGTTGAGCGTTTAGTTTTTGGATCATAACGGGTAACATTTTTTGGATTTCATTCAAT
>MHQM01000029.1 GCA_001820655.1 Candidatus Sungbacteria bacterium RIFCSPHIGHO2_02_FULL_52_23 | reverse complement strand
CGGAGATTTGTGAGGCAAACATCTCTCCTTTAAACCGCAAGTCCTCAAGATGCGATGCGATGTCCGTACCGGAATCATGGACGCCGCAGGCAAGCACGCGGAAAAGCCGTCCGTTCATATCCGAGACAAATCCGATCTCCTCATGCGCGACCGAGCCGCGCACATCTTCGCTGGCGGCGGCAAGCAGTGCGACGAGGCGGTCTTCAAGCAGGGCGCGGCGCGAGGGAATTGTCTCGCCACTCTGCCCGTCCTGTCCACTATGGCCGCCTGCCGGCGGATGACCGGGCGTCCCGGATACAATCCCGCCCGAATGCGCTCGGGGCACATCCGCAAATGCCCGACGGCTCAAATCCTTGCGGATTGCATCTTCCGGCACATCAAGTTTGTGCGCAAGCTCCGCGATCCAATGCGCTTTTTCAATCTCGTCGGACAATTCCGCGACAAAAGGCAGGAGAGCGGATGAGATTTTCTTTTTGCCTTCGGCGGTTTCGTGATTTTCTCTGCCAAATACCTGATCAAAATAAAAGGCAACCATGGGCTTGGCGTCCTCCACTGCGGCGCGCCACGATGTAGGATCATCTTTGACGGTATCCGCAGGGTCTTTGCCCGATGGGATCGCGGCGATCAGGCGCGTAAAATCAAACTGTGCGGCAAGTGCCAGAGAGCGGCGTGTCGCCGACTCCCCCGCCGCATCCGCGTCAAAGGAGCTCACCAGCGTATCGCAGAGACGCCGCAGGACTTTCAGTTGTTGCGGGGTAAATGCCGTACCGGATACCGCGATCGTATGCGCGATGCCCGCCTGATGCGACATCACGCAATCCATATATCCCTCCACTACGACCGCGCGGTTTTTGGCGCGGATTTCCTGCTTCGCGCGATCAAACCCATACAGCACGCGAGATTTGTCGTAGATCAAAGTCTGTGGCGAATTAATATATTTAGCTTCTGTCCGCCCTGACTCCTTATTCTTTATTCCTGACTCAAATATACGCCCTCCAAATCCGATGATCCTGCCGTTTGCATCAGCAATCGGAAACATGATCCTGGAGCGAAATCTATCATACCATCGCGCTGACTCGCGCGGTGGAAATTTGTCTGCGTTGGTCTGCGTGCCTGTCTGCGTAAGTCCGCGCCTGATGGCCAAGCCCGCGTGCTCCGCATCCTCGGCGGTAAATCCCTTGCGAGCAAGCTCACTCAAAACAAAATCCCATTCATCCGGCACATATCCGATGCGAAATGCGCGCACGGTTTCTTCCTTGATACCCCGCGCTTTGAGATATTCCTTCGGAGCGGGTGTTGTAAGCAACGCCCGCTCATAGATATGAGCCGCGGCTTCACATACATCATACAGACGATTGCGCGCCGAGCGCAGGAGCGGATTCTCGCGCGTGATCGTAACCCCCGCGCGCGTGCCGAGAAGCCGCAGTGCCTCCGGAAACTCCAGACCCTCTATCTTCATCACAAATTTAAAAATATCTCCGCCCTCGCCGCACCCGCCGAAGCAGTGCCAAGTCTGACGCGAAGGTGAGACGAAAAAAGACGGCGTTTTTTCCGAATGAAAAGGACAGCAAGCTTTAAAATTGATGCCTGCTTTCTCCAAACGCACATACGACTGGATAAACTCCACGATATCCAGCCGCGCCTTGATTTCCTCCGTCTGGGATCCGCTCATACCCGCATTATATCGCGCTTTTCTAAAAATTGAAACGGAGCCCGAGGGGGCTCCGTCCTACTGCGCCGTTTGCATTCAAATCACGAATTTGTCTCAAGATCGGTGACTGCCGCTATAAGCTCCTCATGGAGCCATTGGTAATCCGGTTTTGGCACGAACTTCCTGATGCCAAAGACGACTGCAGTCGCCGCAAGACGCTCCGGGCGTCTTGCGGAGAAAATGATTGCCTCAAACTTGCGATCCATCCGCCTCAATCGGGCGATTAATTGAATCCCGGTCAAAGGAGACATATTGTGATCCGAAATCACGAGCTGGATCTCCGGATCCGACTCAAAAATCCGCATCGCGTCCTCGGGCCCCGTCGCTGGCACCGGCTGATACCCCCATCTGGCCACATTGACCATGAGCATTTTCAGCATCCCAAGATTATCATCTACGACAAGAACTTTTTTGCGCTGATCGGCCATCTTGTCTCTCCCATCGCAAAATTGAGTATACGATATCGTTCTCCGGCAAGTCATGCCACGATACATCTTTTATAGAAAATGTCAAACACACATGCAAGTTTGACCGCCGCGGCAGGTACTGCTTTAATGGATGCATTACGAATGCTAACAAATAACACCGTACACCATGAAAAAAATCATCTTCATCATCGCCGCGATAGCAATAGGAGCCATCATTGTCGCCCTGCTGGGTGCATCAGTCATGACAAACGCACCCCTGTCTTTGCCCACCTTGCCCGCCATAGACATAGATGAGAAGCCTGCAGATACCGATGCGTCCGCTGACATGACACCGGAAACACCGGCGGCTGTAGCGCCAGTCGCAGAAAATCCATCCGGCGAGGCGGTGGGTACCGTCGTAACAGAATTTATCATCACCGGAGCAAATTATTCCTTTACTCCGTCAGCGCTCAAAGTAAAAAAAGGCGATACCGTCAGGATCACCCTGAAAAACTCCGGCGGACTCCATGATTTCGTCATAGACGAATTTGGCGTTGCGACCAAACGAATCAACGGCGGAGAGGAAGACACCGTGACATTTGTGGCAGACAAGACGGGCACATTTGAGTTTTATTGCTCCGTCGGCAGTCATCGCCAGATGGGCATGAAAGGCACGATCACCGTCACCGAGTGATTTTTACGAGACCTACTGCGTAATGAATTTCGTAGCGAGATTATGATTTTTCGGAGACGGGAGCTCCCGCTTCGCGGGAAGCTCTCGCGTCTGGCAGCGAAAACAACGAAGCACGAGGAGGTGAATACGGAGTATTCATTGACGAGCGGTGAGTTGTTTGCAGCCGAAAAAGCATAATTGTAGCAGAAAGATCATTACGCAGTAGGTCTATAGAATACCATTTCACAGATAATCATATGTACGAAAAATTCAATACGCTAGACCGCTTTTTCATCAGCATCATGCAGCAGCGAAGCATTTCTCTGCTACGAATAGCACTCGGTATCGTCTTCCTCTGGTTTGGCGCGCTCAAAGTCGCCGGAGTAAGTCCGGTCGCTGACCTCATCGCAGAGACGTATTCGTTTCTTCCGGCGCAATCATTTCTCATGGTGCTTGGCGTCTGGGAGATCATCATCGGCATCGGCCTGATCTTCAAAATAGCGCTCCGTACGACGCTTGCTCTCCTCTGGATCCAGATGCTCGGTACGTTTGGAGCGCCTCTCATGGCGCCGCATATTTTCTTCCTCGGGGGCAACCCGCTCCTGCTTACCGTGCAGGGAGAATTCGTCATCAAAAATATCGTCCTCATCACAGCAGGACTCGTCATCGGCGGCTGGCAAGTAAAGCCCGAAGAGGCACGTTCTTCCTAAAGCATGAAAACATCCGGAGGCATATCGGCATTCTTCCGCTTTCTCTGTATCTCTTCCATCTTTGCATACGCGATGTCCGCTTCGGCGGACATCGCGTATGCCGTTTCCCCGGCTGATCTGCAAAAAAAGTATGCGGATCGGACGCTCCAGATCCTCATTGTTCCCGGACATGATGACGAGACCATGGGAGGCGCGCGGTTTGCGGGATTTAAAGAAGCGGATTTCAATCTCCAGCTTGCAAAGCGCCTGGCGGAGTTTTTTAAAAGCGATCCTCATTTTAAGACATCCATCACGCGCGATGATGCCGGATATCTCCCGGAATTCAGGCATTATTTTGAAAACAAAGGCGACGAAATCGCCACGTTTCGCAATGGCGCGCGAGATGCCCTCCAAGACCGCATAGACCAGGGAGCATTTACCCAAAAAGTCATTGTTGACCACAGCTATGCTCCGGAAGAAGACGCGCTCAAGCTCTACGGCATCAACAAATGGATCATAGATCACGATATTGATCTTGCGATCCATATCCATTTCAACGACTATCCCGGACGCCCATGGAATCAGAAAAGCATATATTCGGGCGTAAGCCTCTATATACCGGAGCGACAGTTTCCGAACTATGATACCAGCCGCGCGATCGCGCAATCCGTATTTACGGAGCTTACGCGCTCCACCCACCCAAGCACCAACCCCGTTGAAAAAGACGGCATCATTGAAGATCAGGAGCTCATCGCGGTCGGTCCATACGCGTCTCTCGGCACCCCATCTCTCCTCGTAGAGTACGGGTACCTCTCCGAATCCCCCTTCACCGCCAATGCCCGGATCCGACAGCCGCTCCTCAAAGAGCTCGCCTATCAGACATACCGCGGCATCAAGCTTTATTTTGATCCGAATGCCGACTTATTTCTTGCACGCTCGTCTTTTTTGCCGCGCCGCTGGGATACGGTGCCCGCATTTGGCGCAAAGGAAAATGCGGAAGTTTTGGCGCTCCAGATAGCACTCTCCCATGAGAATCTGTACCCTGCCGCAGGATTTAATCCACATGATTGCCTGCTCACGGGCAACTTCGGACCGTGCACCAAAACCGCAGTCAAAGCATTTCAAAAAAAGTATCTCCTGCCCCAAACCGGCACAGTAGGACGCATGACACTTGCCACACTCAATGAGATTTATGATTATCGCATGCCGGAGTCGGCGGAAGATTTCACATATACATGGAGGATTGATCTTGCGTACGGCATTAAAAACAGCAAAGACGTTGCCGCCCTGCAAAATGCTCTCTTTCTTGAAAACGTGTACGACGACCGCATCACGGGAGATTTTTCCGACGCCACCCGCGATGCGCTCAAAATATTCCAGGAGCGGCACGGGATCGCACCGATCCCGCCCCAAGGCATCGCAGGCCCCCGCACCCGCAAAATCCTCAATGAACTGTATAGTCAGTAACTATACATTTAGGGGTATGAAAGAGCGGCCTTGAGGGTTACCCCCAAGGCCGCCGTACTACGCGGTGTGCACACAGCGTGAATGTGTGCCGGAACACCATGACTAGCGGAGGATTTTACCCGTGATCGGGCAAATTCTTACCGCCTCTTTTGGAGATACGGCCGAAGCAGGGCCTTTAGCATCTGCCTGACCGCCGATGGTGCTCCCCTCTTTTGCTTTCGGCGAATCCGGTTTGTTCGTGTCGACGGCTTGCACCGTCTCCTTCGTCGCTTCTTGGCTTTGAACCGATGGATACCGGTTCACAGTATCGGCATACACCGCTCCTGTGCCAAGCGAAGTGATGAACATCAATCCGCCGATCGCAATCTGACGTTTTGTCACGATCCCTCCTATGAGCGCAACAAAAAAAATAAAATACCACTCCGCCACGGAGTGGCAACGTTACGCGGCATGCTTGCCACGCCGGATAAGTATACGGTGACCCAGGAAAAAAGCAACCATTCTAAAGAAATGCCTAGGCATTTCTTTAGAATATTGTACCACCGTGTCAATTTGCACCATTTGCCCGCAGATTACAGGAGCTTGACAAATGTGCATTTATTATATTATATGGATGTATAGAGTTCCCTGCCTGCCATGTGAGACAGGAGGGTCGTAGCCCTTTAAACCCACGAAAAGGTGGAAGAAAATGAAAAAGTTAGCGCTCGCCGTTGGTGTCATTGCCCTCTCCATCGTCGCGCTGTCCATCGGGACGGCAAACGCCCAAACGAGTTACCAGGATCTGGTAGGCACATGGGTGGTCAACATTGATGCGTGCCGGCCATGCGTCATGGTCATTACCGCAGTTGACGCACGCGGCAACATTTTTGGGACCCACACGTCCTTGGACGGGGAAACCACTTCCCTTGTAGGGAAAGTGGTCGTTGATAAAAATGGGGACGTCTGGCTCCGAGTCACAACCCCATTCGGAATGGCCGTGATCGAAGTGGCTCTCTGCGAAAACGAAATGGGGGGCTACTACAGTGTTGCCCACCAACATCGTCAGGTGACCTATAAAAAGGTCGCCTAACCCGCATCATGCCACGCCGAGGATCTGATCCGAGGCGTGGCTCTTCACACAGGAGGTAGTTATGAGATTCAAAGCCCTTTTAATCTCTGGATTTTCCGCCGTTGCCAGTATCCTGTTTTTTGCGAACGTGGGCTTCACATGAGGTGGCGTCGGACCCTGCACAGGAGTGCAGGAGGGCACACACGGCCACGCGTATCTTGCGGTGTACGATGCGGCACGGCATAAAATAAGTATCCCCGACAATGTGGGACGTACAGAGGTTACTACGTTGGAGGGGAAGCAGAGTTTCTGTTATGACGCCCTGCACACTCACAAGGACGCCGCGAGCGGCAAGTTCCATGTCCACGTGTCGGACGAGAACGACACCACATTGGGGACGTTTCTTGGCAAATGGAGACCGGAACTCCTCAAGGCACGGATCGTGGTCAACGGAAAGCGTGTCAGGGATCCGGCGCGCTTCAAGGTTCGGCCCGAAATGAAGATCAAAATCTTCATGAAGGCTGCACGCCGATCAAAATAGCAACCCCAGCCAACACATCCCCTGCATTTCGGGATGTGTTTTCACATTCATGACGGAATCCGATTGCCGAAACAACAGATGCATTGACATCTATGGTCATCTGTGGTAAAAAATCTTGAGTATGTCGTAGTTTTGGCGTGTATCATAGTTCCTAAAACATCCGAAGAGGAGTTTGTAATGAGCGAACCTCACGAGGCACCCCTGATCATCGGAGAAAGTTCGCAGGTACAAAAAGTGCGCATGGCTATTGAAAAGTTTGCCCCGCTCGCGGCTCCGGTCATCATCTACGGAGAAACTGGGACGGGTAAGGAGCTTTTTGCTCGGCTCCTCCACTCCCTAAGCTCGAGAAGGAACGGGCCATTCATTGCCGTAAACGCCGGAGCCATTCCGGAGACCCTTGTAGAAAGTGAGTTGTTCGGCTATGTCGGTGGTGCCTTTACCGGTGCTCTTCGTGAAGGGAAAATGGGTCTCTGGGAAGCCGCAAACGGCGGCACGCTCTTCCTTGATGAGATAGGAGAGCTGTCTCTTGCGGCCCAAGCGAAAATACTGCGCGTGCTTCAGGAGCGAGTCATTCGCCCAGTTGGCGGCACGGAAGACCGGCCCGTTGACGCACGGATCGTAGCAGCCACAAACATAAATCTCATGGAGGGTGTCCAGACCAGGACATTCCGGCACGATCTGTACTTCCGACTGCACATCTTGCACGTGACGGTACCCCCACTCCGCGACCGACAAAGGGATATACTGCCCCTCATTGACTACATTATGAGAAAGCTCTGCCCTGAACTGCATCTTGACGAGCCGCCGGTCATTGCGCAGGACGCACGAGAAAAATTGCTCGGCTACATCTGGCCGGGCAATATCCGGGAGCTAGAGAGTATTGTGACGCGCACCTTAAGTTTATGCGCGGGCATGACGGAATTGCATGCCGATGATTTTGAGCTTTCAGAATCAGATGTTAGGGTTCCGCCGGATATCCTCCATCTGTTTATAGAAAAAGGGCCTCTCCGCCGCATGAAGACTCGTGCGGAAGATGCCATCATACAGTGGGCGCTCACCGCATCAGATGACAATCAGACCGCTGCGGCCCGACTTCTCGGGGTCCACCGCAATACGCTGGTGGATAGGCTCCGCAGAAAAAACCGTTCGAGCAGATAAAACCGATACGTCTCCGACCACATCAACGCCTCATCTTGAAAGGTGAGGCGTTTTACATAGGCTTTTACCCACATGCTGCGCTCCGTTTCTCAATCACAGATTTGGGGTCAGCCACCATTCTTTTTTTGTCTTCCCGCAGATCTTAGGTTTGCTCCAATCAAAATTTACATACGCATAGCGGTGCGCTCCTTTCCCTCTTCAAGGATGGATTCAAATAACCGGTAGTCGTCTTCGGTATCAAAGATTTGGACGCGAGCATTTGCGCGGTTGATAATGTGATAGATATACCCGCCGACCGCAACTCGTTCTGTTCTTGGCATGAAGACACACTACCATAAATGGTGGCTGACCCAAAATCCACAAATAAAAATATTGACCTTATTGTTGCTCATGTGGATAAGCGCACACGTATCCCTTAACAACCTATTTTCACGTTTTTCACGTCCGTCTGCTGGAAGATTTCTCTTCTTTTTATCCGTCACGG
>MHQM01000028.1 GCA_001820655.1 Candidatus Sungbacteria bacterium RIFCSPHIGHO2_02_FULL_52_23 | reverse complement strand
ATCTCAAATCATTCGCGTCCGCGATCCAACAGATCGCCGACGAAAAAGGAATACCGCGCGAGAAGATTTTTGAAACGATTGAAATGGCGCTCGCGGCAGCCTACAAGCGCGACTACGGCAAGCGCGGTCAGATCATACGCGCGAAACTTGATCCCGATACCGGCAAGGTTGCCATGACGCAGGTCAAAATCGTCGTGGACGAAACCATGATCAAGCCTGAAGAAGAGGAGGGCGAAGAGCCTATACCGGAGCCGCCGCCCACGGGCAGGCGCCATCAGTTTGAACAGGAAGATGAGGAAGTTTCGGCAGAAAAAAAGGTCCGCTTCAATCCCGAAAAGCATCTCATGGTGGAGGATGCAAAAAAGATCAAGCCCGACGTGGAACCCGGAGAGGAGCTGACATTTCCCATGCCGTATGACGAAGTAGCCGGATACGGACGTATTGCGGCGCAAACCGCAAAACAGGTCATTCTCCAGCGTATCCGCGAAGCGGAACGCGAAGCCGTATTTGACGAGTACAAAGACAAAGAAGGCGAAATCGTAAGCGGCCTGGTACAGCGCATGGAAGGCCGCAACATATATATAGACATCGGGCGCTCCGCCGGAGTTCTGCCTCCCGAGGAGCAGATCCCCGGAGAGCACTACCGGATCGGCGAACGCGTCAAAGTCTTGATAGCGCTTGTGGAAAAAAACCCGCGGGGACCGGGAGTCTTTCTCTCGCGCGCCAACCCGCGGCTTTTGCGCAAACTCTTTGAACTTGAAGTGCCGGAAATCGCTTCGGGCGCCGTGGAAATCAAAGCGGTCGCCCGCGAGCCCGGCTCGCGCTCCAAGATCGCGGCGACATCGCATGAAGGCGGCGTGGATCCCGTAGGCTCGCTCGTGGGACAAAAAGGCGTGCGCGTATCTACCGTCATCCAGGAGCTCGGCGGAGAAAAAATTGACATCATCAGCTGGTCGGACGACCCCAAAGAACTGATCGCAAACTCGCTCTCGCCCGCAAAAGTGGTATCCGTGGAGCTTGATGAGCGGCGGCGCGAAGCGCGCGTCACCGTACCGGATGATCAGCTCTCGCTTGCGATCGGCAAGCGCGGGCAAAACGTGCGCCTTGCGGCAAAACTGACCGGATGGAAGATTGACGTACGCGCGCCTTCAACGCCCGTATCCGATGAAAGCGCGGCGCTCTCACAAGAAACCGAATCAGAACCAGTAACTCAACCGAATAATGAAGAATGAATCAGGAATCATGGAAAGAGTTTTCTCTCTTACTATTCCATACTTCCTAATTCCTCATTCCTAATTCCAATTATATGATTCTATTTCCCATCATTTCATCGCTTGTCTCCATCGTGTTTGCGCTGATCCTGCTGTACGTGATCCGGCAATATCCGACCGGCGGCGGCGCCCAGCTTGAGATATCGGGCGCCATCAAGGAAGGTTCCCGCGCGTATCTCAAACGCCAAAACATGACTGTCGGCGCGGTAGCCATCATCGTGGCTCCGCTTCTCTGGATTGCGTTTGACGGCATGACTGCCGTAGGATTTCTCGTGGGCGCTATTGCGTCAGCCGTCGCAGGGTATGTCGGCATGATGACATCGGTGGATGCCAACGTCAGGACGGCTGAAGCGGCAAAGTCCGGCCTCTCCAAAGCCTTCCGCGTCGCATTCCTCGGAGGATCGGTCACAGGATTCCTCGTCGTAGGCCTTGGACTTTTCTCCGTCAGTCTTTTTTACTACATCGCGCAAAATGTCACGCCGCTCATCGGCCTTGCGTTTGGAGGCTCGCTGATCTCGGTATTCGCGCGCCTCGGCGGCGGCATCTATACCAAAGGCGCTGATGTCGGAGCGGATCTTGTCGGCAAAGTGGAAGCCGGCATCCCCGAAGACGATCCGCGCAATCCCGCAGTCATCGCGGACAATGTCGGCGACAATGTCGGCGACTGTGCCGGCATGGCGGCCGACCTCTTTGAGACATATGCCGTCACCGCAATCGCGGCGATGCTATTGGGATCGCTCTTGTCGCCGGGCAATGACACAATGACGCTCCTGCCGCTTATGATAGGCGGCATCTCAATCTTGGCATCCATCGCAGGCACGCTCGTCGTCCGCGTCAAAAAAGAATCCGGGATTATGCGCGGACTCTACCGAGGGCTCCTCGCATCATCCGTATTGGCGCTCGCCGCTCTCTGGCCGCTTTTTGCATCTCTCCTTGCGCGGCCGCTCGTCAATCCGTTTTTCATCGCGTCACTTGCAGGCATCGGTGTCACCGCCCTCATGATGGTCGCGACGGAATACTATACGTCAAAAAGCTTCCGTCCGGTAAAATCCATCGCGCGCGCATCGCTCACCGGACACGGCACCAATATCATCATCGGCCTTGCGTTTTCACTTGAGTCGGTGGCACTGCCAATCATCATCATCACCGCAGGCATGCTCACCGCATTCACGGCGGCGGGACTGTATGGCGTCGCGATCGCCGCGATGACCATGCTCTCCATGGCAGGCATCATCGTCGCCATTGACGCATTCGGCCCGATCACCGACAACGCAGGAGGCATTGCCGAAATGGCGGGACTTCCAGAGGAAGTACGCACGATCACCGATGCACTGGATGCCGTCGGCAACACTACCAAAGCCGTTACCAAAGGATATGCCATCGCATCCGCGGGCCTGGCCTCCCTCGTGCTCTTTGCGTCCTACGTAGAGGAGCTCAAAAGCTTCGGACATTTCATATCATTTGACCTCTCCGATCCGTACGTCATGGCGGGCCTGTTTATCGGCGGCATGATGCCCTACCTTTTCGCATCCATGGCAATGCGCGCAGTGGGCCGCGCCGCACAGGGTGTCGTGGAAGAAGTGCGCAGGCAATTCCGCGAGATCAGCGGCATCATGGAGGGCACGGCAAAACCGCAGTATGACAAAGCCGTGGATATCGTAACCCGCGCGGCACTCCGCCAGATGATCCTCCCCGCCTTGATCCCCATTGTCATCCCTCTGCTTATTGTCTTCTTTGCAGGGCCGAATGCCGCGACCATGCTTGGAGGACTGCTCATTGGCTCTATTGTCACGGGTCTTTTTGTAGCGCTCTCGATGACGAGCGGGGGGGCCGCATGGGACAATGCCAAAAAATACATTGAAGCGGGCAACTACGGCGGCAAAAAATCCCCGGCGCATGCGGCCGCAGTCACCGGTGACACCGTAGGCGATCCCTACAAAGACACCGCGGGCCCCGCCATCAACCCCATGATCAAAATCGCAAGCATCGTAGCCCTGCTCCTCGCGCGGCTATTATAAAACTTCTTCATTGCGGTTGAGTTGACAGCGCTACCGATGGTTGTATATACTTTGTGTATACATGATAAGTGATAAGATCTCTATGGAAACCACGATTCAAAAATGGGGCAATAGTTTGGCGGTGCGACTGCCCAAAAGCGTCACCCAGAAACTTGCGCTACGTCCGGGAAGCCGCGTACGGGTATATGAAGAGAGAAAAGAAGTTATCATCGCTCCTACTCGTGAGGTGAAGAAATCCCTCAAGGAACTGCTCGCGATGATCACGCCCGAGAATCTTCATGCCGAAACCAACTGGGGCAAACCGCGCGGCCGTGAGGTATGGTAAGCAAATCGCTGTATATCCCAGACCGCGGAGACATTGCGTGGATCAATTTTGATCCGCAGAGCGGACGCGAGCAGGCCAAAAGACGGCCTGCCATAGTTCTGTCTCCACGCCCCTACAATGAAAAGACAGGGTTGGCAATTGTCTGTCCAATTACTGCTCACGCAAAAGGATACCCGTTTGAAGTCAGGATTCATGGAGGAAAGACTAACGGCGTGGTGCTATCCGATCACATCCGAAGCGTGGACTGGCGCACTCGGCGCGCGGCATTCATACAAAAAGCACATTCCGTATGCATCACTGAAATCCAGAATAAAATCCTCCGGCTTCTCACAGGATAATCGCGCCCCGCAATCAACCCGATGATCAAGATCGCAAGCATCGTAGCATTGCTTCTCGCGCGATTGCTATAGTATTGCTCTCCGTCCGCCAGCTGGATACTGATTATTAAACTTTCTTATCAAAATAAATCTCCTGCACAGACAACATGCAGGAGAGACTAGACTAAACCGCGCCAACCTTAAAGCATAGTTTGTGGCATAAATTGGACGGTCTCAAAACCATCAATGATCTTTGCCGGAAGGGCACCTTTTCCGAGTTGAGGGAGTATTTCCTCATTAAATTTTTGGCATAACGCCTCAATCTTCTCTATCAAAGCACCTTCTTCGATGCCGATGAGTTCTACGCCGATACCCCTTGTACAATAGAGGGGTAACCTAATCAATCTCTTAGCAGTGAAGCTACCCATTTCCGCTGCCTTTCTTTCTTTGTTGATAAAGAGTCCTCTTCTCGCGAGAAATCTTAAAAAGAATATAGCATACGGTTTGCATTCGGTCAAGAGAGTACTCATAAGACCGCTTGCAAAGAGTTAATCTCTGCTGTACATTTCAACCATGGCGAAGTTACGAGAAACAATTGAGCAAGCAGAATACAGCTATACGGTACTTTTTGAGCCGGCAGAAGAAGGCGGGTATGTCGTAACATGCCCCGCACTGCCGGGCATGGTGACCGAAGGAGACACGCTCAAAGAAGCCCGTGAAATGGCCAAAGACGCGATTCTTTGCTATCTGGAAAGCATGCAGAAAGAGGGCTTGCCGATCCCGCGCGACAAGACGTTGAGACAAAATCCTGTAAAAGAAAAACTGCGCGTGATGCTTACTCCGGCATGAGCGAGCGGCTCCCCGCGCTGACCCCTCAAAAAGTCATTCGCGCTCTGCTTCGCGCAGGGTTTTTCATTCATCATGTCTCCGGTAGCCATCACATTTTAAAACATCCGGACAATCCTAAAGCGCGCGTAACCATTGCATATCACACACGAGATTTGAAACGAGGAACCTTGAGTAAAATCATTGAGCAGTCCTGTATGAGCATAGATGAATTTTTGAATTTACTATAATTATGGATGCATCACTCACTACCCTTCCGGGATCGGAAGTAGAAATTCGCGTTGTAATCCCCTTTCCTGAATTTGAGCCGCACTTGAAAACCGCGGCGACTGCCATTTCGGAAGAAATAACGGTGGAAGGTTTCCGCAAAGGAAAAGCGCCCTACGACGTCGTAAAAAATCGCGTGGGAGAAAACGCGATCTACGAGCGCGCGGCAGAGATTGCGGTGCGCAAGACCTATCCCAAAGCCCGCGATATCCTGCTTGAGCAGGGCAAGCTCTCCCCCGAGCATCCCGCGATCGGCAGGCCTGAAGTTACGATCAGCAAACTCGCTCCTGGCAACGAACTGACCTATACAATCAAAGTCGCACTGATGCCTGCCGTCACACTTCCCGACTGGCGCGCGATCGCCAAATCGGCGACAGGCGAGAAAAAAGCGCAGACTGTCAGCGACGAGGAAGTAGACAAAACGCTCGCATGGCTTGCCGAATCGCGCATGAAGCTGGTTGCCGTCGCGCGCGCCGCGCAAAAAGACGATCACGCCGAAATTGATCTTGAGATCCGCCACGACGGCGTCAAAATCGCCGAAGGGGATTCCAAAAATCATCCGCTCGTCATCGGCAAAGGGAAATTCCTACCGGGGTTTGAGGACGAGCTCGTCGGCATGGAAGCAGGCGGCCGCAAGACATTTTCACTTGTGGCACCCCCCGACTGGCGCGATGCTACGGTTGCGGGCAAGACATTGGAGTTTTCAGTCATCATGAAAAGCATCCAGGAGCGCATGATTCCGACTGTGGACGATGAATTCGCTCGTGGACTCGGCGCGTTTCCGAATGTGGAGGCCCTCAAAGCAAACATCCGCGAAGGACTCCTGACGGAAAAAGGCGAGAAAGAAGTCCAGCGCATCCGCGGCCTTACGATCGCCGAGATCGCCAAAAAAGCCACGATGGAAGTACCTGAAGTACTGATTGCGTCCGAAATCGGCAAGATGGCGGCAGAGCTCAAAGCGGGAGTCGCAGACCTTGGCATGCAATGGGAAGACTATCTCCTGCACATCAAAAAGAGCGAAGCGGATCTTAAAAAAGACTGGCGGGATGAAGCGAAGAATCGCGTACGCTCGGCTTTGGTCCTGCGCGAGATCGCGCGCAAGGAGCAGATCAATCCCACGGAAGACGAGATCAAAGAGCGCGCCGATCAGTTTCTCAAACAGTTTGAAAATGGTGGAGAAGCCGGACATGCCATTGACCCCCGCGAGCTCCATGACTATACTCAAGGCGTACTTCGCAACGAAAAAGTATTTGAATTATTGGAGAATATATGATACCATCGCCATTATGGCAACAATCACTATTCCCAAAGGATTTGGCGCCATCAAAGAACTGATAGCAGTCCCCCGCACCACCTATGCGGAGTTTCTTGATTGGCAAAAAAAAACAAAATCCGTAAAAACATTTAAGCCCACTGCGGCGGAAAAAAACGCTCTTGCGAAAGCGCGGAGGGAATTCGCTCGGGGAGATTATATAACGCTTCCGCAACTCAAGCATGAACTGGGTTTTGACCGTTAACTCATCCGTCAGAAAAACCCTCAAAAGAATCTCCCGCACGGATGCGGAACGCATCGTAAAAGCATTTGAAGAACTAACGATAAATCCCTATGCAGGCGACATCCGAAAAATGGAAGGCGAGGACGATACATGGCGACGGCGTATCGGCGCGTACCGCATCAAGTATGAAGTCCAGACAGCGGAACGCATCATTCGCATATTTGAAATAAGCCGCCGAACATCAAAGACATATTAAAAGTGAGGCATGTTTGGGTCAGTAAAACAAAAGCATAAAATATACGAATTGGATGAACAGGCAAAGGGATTTCAGATTTCCACAGATGCTTATCTTGTAGATAATCTGGAGCGAGCCACTCAAAATGAAATGGTGGACGATGCACTACTTGCAGACCATACACGCAATTTCATAGCACATAAACGCCTCTTTAATAATCTTTGGAATCGCTATATGCAACTCAAAAAACGGTTTGCCAAAGATGACGAGCGCTTACTCCGCGTGACAGAACAATGGCAAGCATATTGGAAATCATGGTTCGCGACAAGCATAAATCATTACAGCCCAGAGGAGCTTGCAAAACTTGCAGACGAAAGGCAAGAGATTATCAAGGAATTTGAGGCGTGGGAGACATTAAGCGATAAAGCGTTGCATCTCACAAAATAATATTTAGAAGAAGCATTTATTTCTGACGGCAATCTATAAAAATAGATGAATCACAAACACATCTCCAATCAATATCTTATCCCTACCGTTATAGAAAAATCCCAATTCGGAGAGCGCGCGTATGATATTTTCTCGCGCCTCCTGAAAGAACGTATTGTTTTTCTCGGCGGCCCCATCATGGACGCCATGGCAAACACCGTCATCGCGCAACTCCTCTTTTTGGAGTCGGAGGACGAGAAAAAGGATATCAAACTCTACATCAACTCCCCCGGCGGCTCGGTGAGTGCCGGTATGGCAATCTACGACACCATGCAGTATGTAAAGCCCGATGTCTCCACGATCTGTGTCGGCATCGCCGCGTCCATGGGAGCTACTCTTCTCACAGCAGGAGCAAAGGGCAAACGATTCGCGCTTACCAATAGCGAGATACTCCTGCACCAGGTCATGGGAGGAGCCGAGGGACAGGCCGTAGAGATTGAAATCGCCGCGCGGCAGATTCTGCGCGTCAAAGCGCGGCTCAATGGAATCTTGGCCAAGCACACCGGACAAAAGCTGGAGAAAATAGAGAGCGACACTGACCGCGACTTCTGGATGGATGCCGAGGAAGCCAAAAAATACGGCGTGATTGACGAAGTCATCAAACGCAAGCCAAATAATTCAAAAGCATAGTCCATACCCTATTTTCAAAAAAGAGATTCCCGTCCGGGAATCTCTTTTTTGCTTCATAAGTATTGCTACTTCTTCAAAAACGGCAAAAGGCTCTGTCCTGTCATCTCCGCTGGCTTTTGCAGACCCAGCAGTTCAAGCACGGTGGGTGCTACATCCGTGAGGATGCCGCCGATCTCTGATTTTGCTTTTGCGATCGCGGCAGTATCCCGCGGAGTCTTGCGCAAAAAACGCTCGCTGATCACGAAAAAAGGCACAGGATTGAGTGAGTGTTTGGTCATACTCTCCCCGCTTACCGCACTTCGTTTGAGCTCCACATTACCGTGATCCGCAGTGATAACCATCATGCCATTTTTCTCCAAAACCGCATCAGCAAGTCTCCCCAGAGCCGTATCCAGCGCCTCAACCGCCTGTACTGCGGCATGGAAATTGCCGGAATGGCCGATCATATCCGCATTCGCAAAATTGGCGATGATGATGTCATATGAGTCCATGTTGGCGATGATGCGCGTCGCGATCTCGTCACTCCTCATCTGGGGTGCTTCGTCAAAGTGCGCTACCGAAAGCGATGGTACAAGCATCCGATCCTCGCCCACAAACGGCTTTTCGTCGCCGCCGTTGAAAAAATATGTTACATGAGCGTATTTCTCCGTCTCGGCGATCCGGAGCTGGCGAAGCCCTGCAGAAGCAAGTACCGCGCCAAGCGGATGCGTAACCCCGGGTGCAGGAAAGGCCGCATGCGCGCCACGCATCCCCTTCTCATACTCGGTCATAGTTACGACAAATAGATCTTGCAGTTTCTCGCGCGGAAACTTGTCAAAGTCGTCTTCCGTGAACGCGCGCGTGATCTCGCGCATAGAATCCTCGCGGAAATTGAAGAGCACAAGCGCATCTCCCTGCTTGATCACAGGCGCTGGCCCACCCTCTCCGGAAACAATGGCAGGCTCAACAAATTCGTCCGTGACGCCTTTGGCGTATGACGCGGCAAGATAGTCGGAGAGCGATGCGATCTTCTCGCCCCTGCCGAGTACCATCAGGTCATATGCCCGCGCCACGCGATCCCATTTGTCATCGCGATCCATCGCAAAAAACCGTCCCACAATTGATGCCAAATGCGCTTTGGGGTATTCGCTTGCCATACGCGCGGCAAGACCTGCAAGAAACCGCGCGCCTTCTTTTGGCGGCGCATCTTTGCCATCGGTGAGTACATGCACATAGGTCTCCGAGATCTGCTCACGGGACGCGAATTCAAGCAAAGCCATGAGATGGTCGGAGTAGCTATGCACCGAGCCAGACGATACCAGGCCCGCGATATGCAGACGCCCGCCATGCGCGCGCGCATGCGCCGCGGCCTCTTTTAAAACGGGGTTCTCAAAAAAAGACCCGTCCCGTATTGCGTGGATAATCCGCGGCAAGTGATGATGGATGACGCGCCCCGCCCCCATCGTGAGGTGTCCTACTTCGGAATTACCCGATTCGCCCCATGGAAGCCCTACAGCTACACCCGATGCCTGGAGGGTAGTAAAGGGGTATTTTTGCTCAAACCCGTCCAAGACGGGTTTTTTTGCCTCGGCGACCGGATTGCCCTGCATTTCAGGCGATACGCCAAAGCCGTCAAGTATGACGAGAAGAAAAGGATGCGGCATAGCATCCATAATATCATTCCTAATTCCTAATTCCTAATTCCTTGTTCCCGTTCCGCAGGTTTGACACTCCGATACATTCCTGATACCGTATAAATGTAGTTATCCTTACGTGCAAATTGATCTAATTTAAGGGAATAGAGATGCCACCACGCGCGAACACACTCCGATACAACTACAGAGGAAATCTTTCTCCTTTGCGCTATTTTTCTCATTGGATGCCGTATGCGACCGGCATGGCGCGATAATACGCGGTTTATTGCGTCTAGCGAGGAGCGAAATGCGAGCAAGCTCGGATCACGCGAGCGACGACGCATCAAAGGTTTAACGCAAAACCTTTATCCAAAATCTTTCTTTGTATCTCATAACACGTATCCCCTTCTTGGGGACGACGTCGGAGTCTCGCTCGTGACGCGCTCTTTTCTTTCATACATTTATGAACGGAGCGCTATTGATTGCCGCCGCCGGAGCACTGCTCGTAGGCGCCGGTATCGGATATTTTATACGCCAACTCGTTGCGGCCCAACGGGCATCTTCGATTGAGACACGTCTCAAAAAGCTTGTTGAAGACGCCCGTACAGAGGCAAAAGAAACGCTTCTCACCGCGAAGGAAAAATCTGCCAAAGTTCTGGAAGAAGCCAAAAACGAAGAGCGGGACCGGCTCAAGGAGATCAGGCGGCTTGAAGAGCGGATGCTGGAGCGCGAAGGCTCCATTGACCGCAGGATTGAAGACGCGCGCAAAAAAGAGCAGGAGACGGAACATCGGATTGAAAAAGTCCGAGTTCTTAAGACGGAGTGGGAGGCCCGCAAGGAGCAGGCGGAAAAAGAACTTGAACGCATATCCGGCCTCTCCCGCGAAGACGCTGTCAAAGAGCTTTCGGCGGAGATTGAGAAAAATCACAGCGAGGATATCATGGCGCGGGTCAAAAAGATGGAGCAGACCGGAGCCGAGGAGCTGGAACGCCGCGCAAAAGATATCCTTGCAACACTCATCCAACGCCTTGCAAGCGCCACGACATCCGAAGTTACGACAACGGCGGTCGCTATCGGCTCTGACGACCTCAAAGGCAAGATCATCGGACGCGAAGGGCGCAATATCAAGGCTCTGGAGCGCGCGGCAGGCGTTGAAATCATCGTAGACGAAACGCCGGGTGCCATCATCATCTCGGGTTTTGACCCCATACGCCGCCAGATCGCCAAGTCGGCTCTTGAAGCACTGATCCAGGACGGCAGGATCCAGCCCGCGCGTATTGAAGAAGCTGTGGAGAAAGCGGGGCAGGACATAGAGAAGCAGATCAAACAAGCCGCGGAGCAAGCCGCGTATGAAGTCGGCATCTTTGATCTGGATCCGCGGCTCCTGACACTTCTCGGCCGTCTGCGCTTCCGTACAAGCTACGGCCAGAACGTGCTCCAGCACTCGGTGGAAATGACGCATTTGGCCGCCATGCTTGCCGAAGAACTCGGAGCGGATGTCGCCATCGCCAAAAAAGGCGCGCTCCTGCACGATATCGGCAAAGCCGTGGATCACGAAGTAACCGGCACGCATGTTGAGATCGGACGCAGAATCCTGCAGAAATTTGGCATAGACAAGCGCGTGATCCAGGCCATGCAGTCCCACCACGAGGAGTATCCGTATGAGACGATAGAATCCATCATCGTGCAGACGGTAGACGCAATCTCGGCATCCCGCCCCGGAGCGCGCCGCGACTCGGTGGAAAACTATCTCAAGCGCCTGGAGGAGCTTGAGAAAATCGCAACGTCATTTGAGGGCATAGAAAAAGCATATGCGATCTCCGCAGGCCGCGAGATCCGCATATTCGTCACCCCCGAGAAAGTAAGTGATCTGGAAGCGCGCGATCTTGCGCGGGCAATCGCCCTTCGCGTGGAAAACGAACTCAAGTATCCGGGCGAGATCAAGATCACCGTCATCCGCGAATCGCGCGTCATTGAATACGCAAGATAAGCCCTTGGTCCGAGTTATAAAAGCCCCTGCGATGCAGGGGCTTTTATAACATTGCGATTTATTCCCCCGGAGCTACTTCAAGAAAGCCCGCTGTAGCGTTACCGTCGCACATGACGCCATAGATACCCGGGCCGTTTTTAAACTGTGCCTTGATCATCTGTCTGGCGCCTGAGGCTATCGTGGATTCGCCGGTAAAGATAACCATATGATGCTCACGACTGTCCCGATTCCAAATTGTTATGTCACTCCCCTCCTTCACCCGGATAATCGGGGGGATAATCGTACAGTCCGATTTGATCTCAAGAGTATTTGTCTCTTTCGCCGCAGTATGAATCGCCTGCGCAAACTTCATTTTTTCGTCAGCCGACCCGTTTATATCCGGAACTTTTATTCCCGCTACAAAACCGCCTTTTGTTTCGTTGCCGCTGTCTCGTATCTGTGATTGAATTTCCCCCTGGCGAGAGGACGGCAGCAACGACCGCCACCCGTTTCGAGGAAGCAGCATTGCGGCAACATTGCCGACGAGGAAGACGATCGCAAGAAAAATGATAAGACCAATAATGCGGAGCACCCGCAAAACGTTCTTGTTCCGTATCCAGTGTTTGATTGCCGTACTCATATATTTTATATTTTAGATGTTATTCGTTTATGCGTCGCAAAATGGAAATTGTTCGGATTTTACTCAATAGACCTACTGATTAAATAGTTTCGTTACGAGATGTTCAGATTTCGTGCGAGACAAAGCAAAAATTATGAGACATATACGGCGTATATGTTGAGTAATTTTTGCAAAGTCGTAGGACAGACGCGAGGCGTTCCCGCATAGCGGGATGCCCCGTCTCCGAAATCTGGACATCGGAGTAGAATAATATTTAATCAGTAGGTCTAATGACGGTCACTTTTCCGGTTATATAGGGCGCGAGATGATCATGCATTCCCCATTCTCCTTTTTCTTCAAATACAAAGCTCCACTCCTCTCCCGGCTCAATGGGGTGTTTGGGATCAAACTGCGGATACAGATCATGCGACGGATGGATATCCGACGCAGGCCATCTCCACAATGTATCACGGTTGATGAATGTGACGCGCGTGCCTTTTCTTACCGTAATGACAGCGGGGGAAAATCCGTCCGCGACCATTGTTATCGTTGCAAAATCGGAGTAGATCTTCGTAGAATCTCCACTCGCCGTTTTTTCTCGGGATAAAGTACCTACTAGTATCCCCCCAAGAATGGTAATGGCAAGGACTACGAAGAGAATAATTTTTTTACTTGTAGACATGTTTCCTATGGCTAGCGCTTTTGCTTTAGAGCGATGACCGCGCAGACTCTACTGAAAACAGGCACCCTTCCCGTTCCCGGCCCGCCAGCGCGTTACACAGCATTTGAGCCTTATCAAACTGGCGGGAAAATGCGTATTGGGTAGCCGCAGTTCCAATACAGTATTGCCGATAATGCTGGCCTGTCTTATCGCATTCTGCGATATTTGTCTCCGGATGATCGGAATTATCCTGGTTAATCGCATTCCCCAACCCCCCAAAGCATTCGGTTCGCACCGATTCATCAGGGAAATGCAGACAAAAACGCGCCGTTGCCAGGGTGTCCTTTTTGTAGAAGACGCGTCTGGCATGGTGCACGTGCTCTCTCACGCATGCAGCCTGGTATTTATCCGGAACAGAATCGCATGGATAGAACGGATCCTTTGAAACCAAAAAGTCTTTTGCGCCTTCCTGTTCAAATCTCCTGACCACATTCTCCATAGAAACGCCGTCATAACAGAAAAAGAGATCGGGCTGTTCATCCAACATGATATCACAGTCTTTGTATGATTCAAGGAGATCGTAGGATCGTACGACCATAAGGCCATGACCAATACCATGAAGGCAAGCCGTAATCGCCGTACGATTGCTTTGCAAATTAAGACATCCTTGGCCGAGTGATTTTAATATGTCGTTTCCGCCGCCACGCTCCTTGATGGCCTGCAGGATTACTCCATGATAGCATCCGAATCTGAAAAATGAGTCGCACGTCTGAAAAGCGTCATATTGGCGTTCCAAAAAGGCTATCTCGCCTACGATATGCACCAGTTCATGCTCCGAGCCGGGCTCGTCGGGATAAACGGCCTTGAGAAATGCATAGACCGCCTCGCTTCCTTCATCTTTGCCCATCTTACGGAGAATGGTAAGTCGTTCTTGCGACTCAAGATTGCGGAAGTACGCCTTATCTGCAGCCGAAATTTCTGCGTGCCGCACAAGACCCGGTATGAGCGCGGTCCCCCTCCATGACTGCACCATGCCTCCTCCAAATGCCAGCGCCGTCACTATCAACATCGCGATCCGCGCGTGTTTTTTATGATTATATATCGGTAGTATCCCGTTCATGTTTGAATTGATCTATTTTTGAAAAGCATGCCTGCTGCGCCTCGCCCGGATCTAGCGTAACGCAGAGTTCACGCGCATGAGCGAAATCGCCACCCATGGAAAACTTAACGACTCCTCCTTCCAGACATGACTGACGATACGCGCTTCGGGCATTGCCGCAAAGATTGATCACATCACCGGGATTTTGCCGAGAACCCGCTACCGCGTTTCCGGTCATATGAACGCATTCTCTCACAGTAACCCCATCGGCGTAAGACTCGCATAGCTCCAGCATCTCCTCATAACTCAACGACATACGTTCCTTTACAAACGTAATATGATTACGCACGCAAACGGCTTCATATTTTTTGGGAAATGTATTACACGGCGCACGAGGATCCGTGAGACTCGCATAAGGATTCTGCCGCCCCGCAAGCGTACGCGTAATATCTTCCATGACCACTCCATCGTAGCACCAGAAACGGTCGTTGTCGCTTGTTAATATGCGTTCGCATTCCTCAAACGCAGGGATAAGATTATAATTTTTTACCACCGTAATCGCATGTCCAAGCCCGTGAAGACAGTTCCCCGGCGTTGTCTGACGTTGACAGCCGTCCCAGAATTTCTGAGCAATATCATCCCGAAGACCGTATTTCTTCACCGCCGCGAATGCAACGCCGTGAAAACATCCGAACGCAAGGGACGCATCGCAGTATGCCAAGCCGTCAAATCCAGACTGTTGAAATGCCATTTCTCCGATACGGTGCCCCAGCTCGTGATCGGCATTTTGTTCATCCGGATATGCGGCGCGGATCATCGCCTGCGCTTCCTTTATCCCCTTTTCGCTCGCAATGCGCTCAATCGCTTCAAGCCGGACATCAGGTTCAAGACTGCGGAATTCAGCGGGCGACAACGATGCGGTCTTGCGCAATACGGTCACGGTTTTGGAACTCAAAACAAAGCCGGACAAAAGAGCGGCCGTGGCCAGCAGTATGATACACGCCGCTACGATGAAATTTTTTTTAGATGCAGACGACAAGACGGTCATGGGAGTGAAGCCTCTCTTCTTGTGCAGTATTGGACATACCCCGGTTCGCTTTGCTCGCAGTACGCCGCAAGCTTCTCGGGAGAGTAATAATTTTCATTGTTTCCGAATCCGATATTGGCGTAACAGAAGGGCTTTGCATCCGGTTCCACCCGCCTGCATATCTCAAAAGGGTTTTTGTTTGTGAGCAACGGATCACGCAGTACCCAGTACCGCGATGCTCCGGCATAGCAGAATTTCCGATATGCGGGAGTCGCAAAGATTTTGCAGTCGCTCACAATTCTTCCTATTTTTTGACTGTCATTTAAGGTCTGATCATTCAGTATCTGGGCAAGAAGCGTATTTGCCTGCGATTCATAACAACGCGAGATATAATCCAATCTCTTCTTGGGATCAGGTTCCGGAATATTGTCGCAGGTACGAAATCCGACATTAAGATCGTTGGACAATGTCCGCCCCGCGGCGTGGCTGTAACAATGACCCCTGAATTTTTCTTCTATATCAGCGCACGGATAGTACGGATCCCCTTCTTTCCAGACGTTGGAGATATTTTTTGTGAGCAGCGCATCGTCCACATGCCCGGGCACCGGACCGGCATGAAAGAGACCGCTTAAGCATAATTGCACTCCATCACTTTCAAACGGCCCCAAGCCGTCGCACATCGCAAGCGCCTGGGTAAGCGTAAGATTGGCAAAGATAGCCACTCCATGGCCGAACCAATGAAGGCATTGATTGACAAAATATTGCTTTTCCGTGACCAGCGGGTTTTCCATACATGACGCCCGAATAACACTTGCCCGCTTTTCAACAGGCAATAATGCCAATCCGGTTTCAATAATGCCGTGATAGCAACCGAATGCGCCGTAACCGTCACATTCAACTAATGCCCTGCCAATCTGCTGTTCCAGAGACACTCCTCGAGCAGAGTAGTAGGTAAGACCGTGATTACCGATGGTATGAGAGAATGGATGCGACCATTCAAGAAGTTCGGAGTGCTCTTCCGACAACGGTTCAATAATATCAAGAGCCGGCTTGATGCCGTACTGTTCCGTGACACGGATCAAAAGATCATTGAGGCATTTGAGTTTCTCCACCTTGTCCGGAACCAGACAAGCACGGGCAGCCTCCTTGTCTTTTTCTATACGGGAACCGTCGTTTTTCATGAACAGATACGTGCCATTCGCGCCAAGCATCAAAGCGGCGGAAAATACCAAAACAACCGCAACCCCGATACGGAAGAAGCGCCAATGACCGATAAAAATCAGGGAGGAGTTTTTGATCGCGCGATGGAATGAATAGATGATTCGTTTCATGCCTCAAGCGTTTATTGCGTCTGGCGAGGAGAGGAATGAAAGCTTGCTTTCATTCCATCCGTGCGAGACACATCAAAGGTTCAACATCGTCTCGATATATCGGGACGATGCGCGAGTAAATCAAGTTCCAACAATTCCTCGTCAGCCACGCCCGACGAAGAACCTTTATAAATTACTCGTGTAAGTATATCATCAATGATGCTTGGTTACAAAAACGATATGGATTCCCGATACTACGGTCTTGATCTGCCACGGCATGCGGCTATGCCCGATCCCGCGTCGGCGCATACCCGCTCATGCTCATCAGGACCGCCCAGTTGCTCCGCGCTCTTTCCCAGATATTGAAAGCATGACGTTTGAAGATCTGATTGAGAAACCTCCTGACAATAATGAATCCCAATGCTACCCGACCGATCTGAAACAAAACCAGAGATTATAAGACCTTGGATGCATGGCGCAGTCAGTTCTTTGCCAGCCATACATGCGCTCACACCTTTGTCCGCATTCCCCTCAAAAAGAAAATGGAAATCCGATCCGATGCCGACCGCACAGGACCGGCTGATATCGGAAGGAGCACTCCGACATACCGCAAATGCCCGTGCACCGTCTTGCGAACGGCGAAATTCATATCCTCCCGCGCTTCTCATGCACACGTCTTTTGCCACCGGAAGACCTTTGCAAAATCCAATAAAATCGTCAGGGAGAGGAAGGTGTTTTTGATTAAAAGTGGGCGCGTCAAAAAGCTCCATAAATACCCCCGTTGCGCATTCATCTTTACCTTGGATATCTTCCACTTCATTACAAAGAGTAAGCGCTTTGACAATATCGCGTCCGGCAAAATCGGCAAGGCCGTGGCCAATGCCATGATAGCAGGCAGTTCCGTCTTGACCGGGAAATGAGGATCCTTTACGCCGTATTGCTCCACAAATCGTGCTCAAATCTTCCAATATATCGCCCTTTTTCCTAAAAAGGGCCGATGCCGCTCCATGATGACAACCATATCCGCATATAGGCGTGCAGGCGGCAAAAACCTGTTCCGGATTTTCGGCAACGTCAATTCCCACTTCAGAGATAATGTGCGCTTCTTCATGACAGACCACATTGCGCGCGGATTCTTCCAATGAGACCTGCTGTTGGTAGAATTCCCGAACCGCACTGATGGTTTTTTGTACGCCGAAATTCTGCACTACCGGCTTAATCTCTTTTCGGAGACATGCGTAATAATCATTGTCGCGCTTTTTCCATCCGCATGCGTCCAGTGCCTGGGCAAGCGCCGGACCGGCATCGGTGCCATACGTTTGCGTAATCTTATTTACCTCCCATGCGAGAATCCCACCCGCGCACAATACGAGTAATGCGGCCAGCACAAGATACTTCTTTGATCCCAGTAGTATACGAATCATAGTAATTTTCAATCTTGATTCAAACAATACGATTCCTGATTCGGGAACAGCGCGCAGACCCGTGTACGTTCATCCGATCCCCGCGTTTCTTCTATGCGCGCGCCGAATTCGGCAAAGCAATATTCCTGGTCGGAAGGCTCCGCGGCCGCACACACAGCTCCGCCCATTTCTATGCGCGACGCGCTGTCTGTTACCGCAACTTTCGCCGCCATGCCAATGCACATCTTACGCATCAAAGGATCGGATATGTTTTTACAGTATTTCGCCACATGGTCGGGTTGTTTGTCGGACAGAAAAATACTTTCTCCGATCCGAGCACTGCATTCCTCTTGCCACCGGTGAGGAACGTTCCCGCATGTCTCAAACGCCGCTTGCGCGCCGCCGCCGATCCCGAATATAAGGTATCCGGAAAAAATAAAGCATGATGAGTGATATGTGTCATCCAGTGCGGCGCAGAATGCCGGTATATCGGGAGGCAATTTCGCTTGTTTTATTATTTGCGGAGGAATGGTGGAGAGCGCCATAAATACGGCGTGTCCGCATTGAAATCTTCCTTCGGTATCATGAATACTGTCGCACCGTCTGATATTTTTTTCAAGATCAAATCCGAACACGTCGGCAAACCCGTGGCCGAATCCGTGATAACAGGCAAGTGTTCGCGTTCGCGGCCCTGAAAAATCCTCCGGTTTACAAAATGAATCAATCCCATTTCCATCTTGATGAAGCGCCACGTACGCATGCCCGATGCCATTAAAGCATCCTTCTTCACACACAGATGAGCATGAGTTCAAAATTTCAGTCGCCGAATATCGGCTTGATAGTGCCGCCTCTCCCAGATCATGTCCCAACGCATGGCACGCTCCCCCACGCAGGCGCACACCCTCATCGGATCGGATGTACGCGTCAAAATGTGCCGAGGTTTGAGCAAGGCCGAATTGCTTGATCCATGCGCGCAATTCGCGCCGGAAACACGCAAGATCATTTTCTCCCAACCCCGCTTCTCCGACTGGATATGCGCACGCACTAAAAAGCGTCTGATATCCGCCATCTGGAACGCGTATGCGCGTGCTATCAGCCCAATAGATATATCCGCATATCGCGATAACATACCCAAGCATAATAATAATTCCCGAAACAGTGCCCGGACGGCCGGAAATTATTTTTTTCCCACGGACTAATGCGCTTTGCACAATCCGACAATATGTTGAAATTTTCTTTGAAAAGTTTGGGTTCATGGGTGCATGCGGCATATTTCTTTAAGCCAGTCGGGACTTACAGTGATTTCGCACAGGCGCGCACGCACATCTCTCCCCAGGTGCTCATCAAGCCGGGTGACGAGGAAATCCGCGCACGATTGTCTATTTTCCATTTCCGCAGATGCGCATATGCCGAAACCGGACACAGCCGAAGAGTCTGCCACTACCGACGCGGTAATCGCGCCTTGCAGACATAACGGAGACTCGTCTGAAGCAGATTCGCGTCCGGCTGCGCATAAAAGCTCAATCTCTTTGACCGTGCCGTTAAATACAAAATAAGCATTGTGCCCGATATAAAATATACATCTGTTCCGGAATTCTTGGGGAACGCGCCTGCAGGTGGCAAATGCTTCTGACACGCCCTTTGATCTTGCATAAGCATGCAGGCCCGCCGTTGTATAGCATGTATCGGAGTACGGATTACGGAGTGTTGCGCAAAATGCCGGAATGTCATCAGGAAACTCTTTCCTCTCGTGGACAAACGTGGAAGGTTCATATATCTCCATCATAACCCCCGATCCGCAGTCCGCCCGCCAATCTTGCGGGACGTTATCGCAGATCGCCAATGCATCGTACAGACGAAAACTTGTCAGACTAGCCGCGCCATGCCCAAGTCCGTGAAAGCATGCGCTCTTGCTCGCCCCACGCGCAAGACCGGCGCAGGCAGTGATAAGATCGTCCGACGTGCGGCCCGCAGAAGTAGCTCCCTCAATCGTTCCATGGTAGCACCCGTAGGTACACGCTTCTGTACAGGAAGAAACAACGGAAGCAAAATCGCCGGAAGACGCACCGGCAAGACCCCCCACCACATGAAGAAGATCGTGGCACATAGTAACAGAGTTTTTTTCATCAGCGTGCGTTCCAAACAGCGATTCAACCGCCCGAATATAAGGCGCAGGCCCTGCATGCTCCAATGGGGTCTTGAGCTGTTTTTTGTAGCACAGGATCTGTTTGTTGCGCTCCTGCTCCCCGGCGCAATCCTTTTGTGCCTGGCGCAGTTGTTCAATAGCATCTTTTTCGGCAGATTTGCTCGTTTTCATTATTTCGGGCGCCCACACCAATGAAAACAGAAACCCCGCACAAAAACATATCGCGACTGCAATCAATACCCGTGATTGTGCGCCTGTGAAAATATATGCACGTATTTTTTGCCTCATAATCTAAAAACAAAGCAGCCGAAAAACCAGCTGCTTTGGAAGGATATCGATTTTGCGTGGCCGACTAGCGGTCCGATACCATCACATAGCCGCTCAATACGGAATCACAGACGAGGCCATAGGTACCCGGGCCGGTTTTAAATTTGGTTGAGATAGCCCGTTCGGCGCCGGGCGGAATTTCTACCTCATCAAAAATGCGCATATTATGTCGGATTGAATCTCCGTTGGTCACGGTGAGTTGAATATTATCTTTCTTCACCGTAACTACCACCGGAGAAAGAGCACACTTCTTCCCAATAGTCATTGTATTTTGCTCTTTTGCAAGCTTGTTCAAAGCGGCATTGAATGCCTCGCGTTCTTTTGTGGAGGCATTGGGGCCAAGTACGGGAGGTAAGTCTCCTGCGGAGGGACTTGCTTTGATGCCTTCCGGCATCGCTGACGGAATGGATCCGGATACGTCCGGCTTGGAACCGGAAGGCGTTCGTGGCGATATTCCCAGAATTGATGTAACTGAAGGATTTCCAATAATGATTATGCCCGCGACAACGAGAAGGGCAAGGATGACGACAAAAATTGTAGCTCTATTCGACATATGATGTGGATATTAGTGTTATTTAAGAGGACGATTTAAGAGGGGAAATTATAAAGGCGGAATTTCTTTGAACGTAGGCGAAGGAAAGAATGAGGGGTAGAAAGCCGGATAGAAGGAAGAGTAAGGGCTAAAGCTTGGGTAGAAGCTGGGGTAGAAACCAGGGTAGAAGCTGGGATAGAAACTTGGGTAAAAGCTGGGGTAGAAACTTGAATAGCTCACAATGAATTTTACCGTCACATCCTTATCTGCACTCATTGTTACGTTGCAATTAACTCCCGAAGTGCTGTTACACCCGCTCCAACTTGAAAATTCCATACCAGTAAATGGAGTCGCGCCAAACGTTAGCACTGTGCCTGCATTATGTTCGCTGGTGCATGGCCCCACACCCAAAGGACAGCTCACACCTGAACCCTGAACAGATCCCCAATTCGACGCTTCTAGTTTATTTATGGTAAGCGTAAACGGACTAAAGGAGGGGTAGAAAGAGGTGTATGGGCTAAAGCTTGGGTAGAAGCTGGGGTAGAAACCAGGGTAGAAGCCAGGATAGAATCCAGGGTAAAAGGAAGAGTAAGGGCTGAAACTCGGGTAGAAGCTTGGATAGAATCCAGGGTAGAAACTGGGATAGAAACTTGGGTAGAATCCAGGATAGAAACCGGGATAGAAGGAAGAATAAGGACTGAAGCTTGGGTAGAAACTCGGATAGAAGCCAGGGTAGAAGCCAGGGTAGAAGCTGGGATAGAAGGAAGAATAGGGACTGAAGCTTGGGTAGAAGTCCGGATAAAAGTCCGGATAGAAGTCCGGATAGAAGTCGGAATATTCGCAGGCGGATATTATGTATCCTCCGGCGAGACTTTCTCCGGAAAGAGAGATGAATTTGAATGTAATATCCGGTTTTTGTTCAGACAGAAATTTCCGATCCGCATGGTTTTGGGCGACACTCTTATTAAAAGCGATGGCGGTGCGTATCTGGCCAAGCCGATCCGATGCGTCTTTAGGGTCATTCCCCGAATACGCGCGCTGAATATCCGCAACATCCAACGCCTGCGCCAAGTCATCAGCGCGGGAAAGTACAGCCGCGGCAGGTTCAAATTCTTTTTGGCTTAGCAGTGAGACACCAAGCGCATTGAGGAGCCACACATTGTCGCCGTATCGGGCAAGCCCCCGACGTGAGATTTCCTCCGCATTTGCGTACTCTCCTTCTGAAAAGTATATCCATGCAAGATCGTTATATGCCGCCCACTCGCCCTCCCCCTTCACAGGCGTTTCCTCTATGGCGGCTACGACTTTCTTAAAATCGCTTTCTGCCTCATCAAAATGCTTAAGAAAGCCATAAATCAGCCCGCGCACATAGTAGGACTGCGGAAGCACGGTAGGGTGCAAAGCAATTTGGGTATTGATCCTCTCAAGCGCTTGAGAGGGGTCCTTGGTTACAAAACTGATACGGCTCAACTGATGCCATGCTGTAGGATGAGACGGATCAAGCTCAAGAGCTTTTTTGTAATAGGCCTGTGCACTCGCGGGATCATACGCGCCTCCCCGCTTTGCACCAAAATAGTAATCGCCGATCTCGTACGCGAGTCGCGCGTCCGGATTAATGGCAAGCGCAAGCTTTGGCGCATGGAAATGCCGCCATGCAAGGGTACCAATGTACCCATGAAACACGGCACCCCCGAAGACGGCGCACAAAAGAATGAGCACCGCAAGAAATCTTTTTGTCGCCAATTGATGCGGTACGAACGCGAAAATCTTTTTTAAATTCTGCGTCTTCCATGTCCGCAAGACATGGAAAGCAAAACCGCGTCGTCCGTGTCTATTTTGATGTTCTGCTTTGTTTTTCTGCATCGTTGGATGAGTTACCGCTTTGCCTTACAGTATACACTAAACCGGCAAAAAAAGAGGAGGGTTATCCACACGTATCCCTTAACAACCTATTTTCACGTTTTTCACGTCCGTCTGCTGGAAGATTTCTCTTCTTTTTATTGCGTCTAGCG
>MHQM01000027.1 GCA_001820655.1 Candidatus Sungbacteria bacterium RIFCSPHIGHO2_02_FULL_52_23 | reverse complement strand
CTTTATAGCGATATCTGCCGTGGCTTTGCTCTCTCCAATAGTCGCATATGCGGCCGCCTCCATGACCGTGGGCGAGCTGATCACGAAGATCACGCAGGATGTGTTCAATCCTCTGATCATCATGATGTTTGCGATCGCAACCTTGATCTTCGGCTGGGGCGTTGTGCAATACATCCTCGGAGGGGCGCAGTCGGGCGACAAGACATCAAAAGCAAAGACCATCATGATCTACGGCATTATCGGCATGTTCATCATGGCATCTGCCTGGGGCATCGTATCGCTTTTGTGTAACTTCTTCGGCACGTGCGACGAGATAGATTTCTCCGAGCCGAGTTGATTTTGAAACACGAAATCAGCAAATCCCCTCGACTTGAGTCGGAGGGGATTTGCGTTTTTGCGTGATTTTGATACCGTAGATGGGCGGGCAGGTGGTGAAATGGCAGACACGCAGGGTTTAGGACCCTGTGCCGCAAGGCGTGGGAGTTCGAGTCTCCCCCTGCCCATTTCTGCTCTAGCACGCTCTATATCTCTTTGCCGATGTAGCTCAGCGGTAGAGCAACTCCATGGTAAGGAGTAGGTCGTGAGTTCAACTCTCACCATCGGCTTAGAAGAGTTCTAAGTGTTAAGCGTAAATTGCAAAGTGAGAGCGTAAAGCTCCAAAGAGGTTTTACTGTTTGAGTTTTTAATTTTAAGTTTAGTTTATGCCACAACCAAATCTTATCCGTCTGCAGTGTACCGTATGCAAGCGCTATAATTACTGGACCCGCAAGAATGTCCGGAAGGTGGAGCGTAAGATTGCCTTGAAGAAGCACTGTGAATGGTGCGGCAAGCATACTCCGCACAAAGAAGCGAAGAAAACATAACGGGAATTAGGAAGAAGGAATTATGAATCATGAAGCATGATAATTCCTTGTCTTTCGTGCATCCTTATTCATAATTCATTCCCCACTATTCCCGCGTCTGGGGGTGTCGGTTAATGGCAAACCAACGGTCTCCAAAACCGTGACTGCAGGTTCGACTCCTGCCACCCCCGCCGTATCTTTCCTCCTTGCCTGAAAGCGGTATTTTTCTTGTTTGTTTTGCATGCATGCCTTATAATACCAAAAGGAATTGTCGTTAAAGTAAAAAGGTCGTTTGGGACGGGAGAGACACACATTATTTTTATTTAGCTAACATGAATCATATGGAAAAAGACGTCATAAAACAGCTTTATACGGATTGTTTGACCGTAAATACGCATGCAGATCCAGCCGCTATCATGGGCAATCTTTTGGCGGATGACTTTCAGTCAATCGGCAGTGTGGAGACAAAAGGCAAAGCAGCACTTATCGGTCAGGTTCAGTTTTTTTGGAAACTGATCCCCGATCTGAAATGGGATGTGCAGGAAATGATTCAAGAGGGAGATAAGGTTGTGGTGCGGAGCATCGCATCCGGATCGCCGAAAGGGGACTTTATGGGCACGCCCACGGACGGATCAAAGTCGTTTAAGATCATGACGATAGACATCCATACAGTGGTCGGAGGTAAGATCAAGCAGGCCTATCATCTGGAGGACTGGGCGGTCGGTATGCAGCAGTTGAGGGGCTAGAGCATGTTTGAAAACCCTCTTTCGTAGCGAAATCGCAGAATTGCGAGCGAGACACCCCGGCGGAATCCGAAACGTATCGGTTGATACGGTGAGGATGAGCCGTTGGGTGTCGCAGCCGCAATTCTGCGATTGTAGCCGAATATGGGGTTTTCAGACATGCTCTAAGTAGAGAAAAAGATCGCCATGGAGCGACCTGATACTTCAATGACCCAGCAATCGGAGGCGCCGGCTTTGCGGCCGGCGCCTTTGCGTTTCCGGAAAACAGCTATGGCTATGTGGGCCTATGGTAGCACCGTGCTGGTCGGAGCGTTTTTACTTTTTTCCATCCAGCCGATTGCGGGAAAAGTGCTTTTACCTCGTCTTGGCGGCAGTACTTCGGTATGGTCCGCGACACTCCTCTTTTTTATGACTGCTCTGCTGGTGGGATACGCATACGCATATGTGCTGTGCAAGATGCGTGTCGCCATGCAGATATTGCTCCATACGGCGGTTCTTCTGGCGGTGTGTTTGTCTGCCGCGATAAATCTCTTCGGGGGACGGCTCCTGTTTCATCAGACGGCATACGCGTCATCGGCATTAGCGCCCTTTTCATACATCTTTTTGTTTCTGACGACCCAGATTGCACTGCCATATATTCTGCTCTCTGCGACAAGCACGCTTTTGCAGGTGTGGTTTGGCAGAGTAGCCGCCGGACGCGTTCCGTATCGTCTCTATGCGTTTTCCAATGCCGGATCTCTTGCGGCGGTTGCGGCATACCCGTTTGTAATTGAGCCCTATCTTCCTCTGTCTCTGCAGATGCGCGCATGGTTAGCAATGTTTTTGATCTATGGCGCCGGCATGCTGGTCTGCATGGGGTATGTGTTTGCCCGATCCGGGACGAGAGCGGTACATCTGCCGCCTTTTACGGCCGTCGCACCCGAAGGAGGTGGTGCAGGGCCGCGGTTATGGAAAGTGCTCTGCTGGATCGGGCTTGCGGGCTTCGCATCGTTTCAACTGATTACAACGACCGCGACAATGACGCAGGGCATTGCCGCCGTGCCTCTGTTCTGGCTCGTACCCCTTTCCTTATACCTACTCTCTTATGTGCTTTGTTTTAGCGGAGAGCGATGGTATAGCAGAATGGTTTGGGCGTCATTGCTTTTTGTCGGATCATTTTTTTCGGTGGCGGTATGGACGCATATGCTGATATCAGTGCCTGTGCTATATGAACTTGCGATCTATTCCTCTGCTCTTTTTTGTCTCTGTATGGTATGCCACGGAGAATTGTATCATATCCGCCCCGATACACGCTTTATCTCCGGATTTTATCTTGCCAGCGCTTTTGGAGGAGCGCTCGGTGGGTTTATGGGGAGTATCATCTCCCCGATTGTCTTTACCCGCGGCCTGTATGAGTTTCCATTTGGATTTATGGTCGGAGGCGTTGTGGGCGGATTACTCCTGCTGTATCTTATTCACGATTTATTCTCTCCAAAAAAACTCCGCATACTGCGGTATGCGGTAGTCGCCGCTTTGATCCTGCCGTTTATGGTGACCATGATCGCGACACCTCCGCATCGGATGGTTGAGACGACGCGAAATTTTTACGGAGTGCTGAAAATAGAAAAAGAAACAGATATTAAATCCGGGAAATCTCTTATGGCGCTCTACAACGGCAGGATTCTGCATGGCAATCAGTTTTTGGATCCTGCTCTGCGTAGAGCACCTACGACTTATTATGGGACGGAGAGTGGCGCGGGGCTTGCCCTGCGATTTCACCCCGCCAGAGTCCAGCACAAGCCCTTGCGCGTAGGAGTGGTGGGGCTTGGAGTGGGCACGCTGGCCGCATACTGCCAAAAAGGAGACACATTTCGTTTTTATGAAATCAACCCAGCAGTGATCCGTGTAGCCCGCGAATACTTCTCGTATCTTGAGGACTGTCCGGGCGCGGTAAGCATCGTCACCGGAGATGCTCGTGTGGCGCTTGAAGAGGAGTTGTGGGTAGAGATTCAGAATCAATTTGACGTTTTGCTCATTGACGCATTTACTGATGATGCGATCCCCGTACATCTTCTGACGCGGGAAGCGTTTGCGCTGTATCGCGCGCATATGACAGGATCGGCGATCTTGGGCGTGCATATCTCCAATAATCATCTGGATCTTGGGTCTTTGGTATCGGCGCTCGCGCGAGATGCGGGATGGGATGCCGTACGGGTAGATTCGGCCGGAATCTCGGAGCAAGGGGGCGCGCGCTCCCAATGGATGCTGATTGCGCCCACCGATTCTGTTTTTCAGGCAGACGCCTTTCGCTCTCATATCTCCCCTGCCGTGCCGGAGCGCCAGGATGCCAGGAAGATATGGACTGATGACTACAGCAGTATATTTCAGGTATTACGTAACATATGGCCTTGGTAGTGTACTTCAAAACAAGTCGGGAATATCTGCAAGAGGTGCTGAATAGTTTTCGGGAGAAAAAACCGAGGCTGACTTTTGCGGTGTACGGAATCGTATGCACTGTGATGCTTACAGCACTCGTCTTGAGTTATGCAATCTTTCTCCCGCACCACGGCAGTCGTGGCACAAAACACGTGGTGATAGTGCCCGGCATGGGGTCGCGCATGATCGGCGCATTTTTGAAGCAAGAAGGCGTCATCGGATCAAAATGGGCATTTGTCATATATGTATCTTTACGCGGTGATGCGTCCGATCTTAAGCCCGGTGCGTATGAATTTCCCGATACAGCCGCAATTCCTGCGATCGCCCGCGATCTTGTGGCGGGCGAGTCGCGCGAGCGTATCATCACGATCCCGGAAGGATGGAGCAATGCCGATATCGCCGAATATTTTGAACTCCAAGGCATTGCCGGGCGGGACGAGGCGATGAGTTTTATGAAAGCTCCCTCCGATGATATCGTATCCCTGCTTGAGCCGCTCGGGGCGTCCCGCAAGTCTTCGGGCACCGAAGGGTATCTCTTCCCCGACACCTACAGGATTTTCCGCGATGCAGGGCTTGCCGATATCACCGGCAAGATGGTGAGAAACTTTGATGCGAAAGTAACGCAGGAGGTACGGGATGCGATCGCAGGGCAACAAAAAAGCATTTTTGAGATTGTCATCATGGCGTCTTTGATAGAAAAAGAAGTGTCTAGCGAAGAAGATCGCGCGCTCGTGTCAGGTATTTTATGGAAGCGGATATCTCTTGGCATGCCTTTGCAGGTGGATGCGACGATCGCATATATAAAGAATCAAGAATCAAGAATCAAGAATCAGAGGGATGGAAAAATTTCTTTGGAAGATACTAAAATTGACTCGCCATACAATACATATCGCTATCGCGGCCTGCCGCGCGGGCCGATTGCAAACCCCGGGCTTTCCGCAATCCGCGCCGCAGTATTCCCCCGCTCTTCCCCGTATCTTTATTACCTTTCCACGCCGGACGGACGCACGATATTCTCGCGGACTTTGGAAGAACATAACGCCGCAAAAGAGAAGTATTTGCGGTAGCGCTCCGGCGAATTTTGTGGTACAATAGGAACATGTATAACTGGTCAACAGACGAAGAGGCATTGCAGAAAGATACCAAAGAGTATGCGATTTGGCGTCTGGAGCAGATGGTGAATTTCGGTCTGAATAGAGAGAAACTGTCCGAAATGGAACTGCGCAAATACTGGGAAAAGCTTTCTCTTGATCCGGCTCGTCGGGCGTTTTTGAAGCTTTTGCTTTATGGCAGTTGAAATTCTGACTTCTCGGCAAATCGCATTTCTTGATGCGGCGGGTAAAGACAATTTCATCACGCACAGTTTTTATTTGACCGGCGGCACCGCGCTTGCGGCTTTTCATCTGCGCCATCGTTACTCTGAGGATCTGGACTTTTTCTCCGAAAGAGAAGTGGATACCTTGGCGCTTGACGTTTTCTTTAAAAAGATAAAGACACAACTCGGCGTCTCGAAACTTGATTTTCAACAAAGCTATAATCGCAATCTCGTATTCCTTGAATATGGTGATGGCGAGATATTGAAGACGGAATTTACTTTTTTTCCGTTTCCGCGGATAGAAAAAGGACGGCGTGAATACGGAATAGAAACGGATAGTTTGCTGGACATTGCGGTCAACAAGCTTTTTACGATCTATCAGCGCACGAAAGCCCGCGATTATATTGATCTCTATTGCATCTGTCGGAGTGGAAAATTCGCGATCCATGATCTTGTTCAAAAAGCGCGCACGAAATTTGACTGGCACATTGATCCGCTCCAATTGGGTGCACAGTTTTTGAAAGCGCGCGATGTGCACGATCTGCCGCGCATGATTATTCCTCTTATGGATGAGAAGTGGCGAGATTTTTTCACGGAAGAAGCAAAAAAACTGAAACCGGAAGTACTCGGCGGATGACGCAATGAGATGTTTGTTGTGTCTGGGATAAAGGTTCCTCGGGGCAAGCCCCGAGGAACCTTTGATGCGTCGTCGCTCGGATGAAATGCGAGCAAGCTCGCATTTCGCTCCTCGCTAGACGCAATAAAAAAGATTGAATTGTCATACGATCCGATCCTGTTTACTTTTCCACACCGGACGCACGCACGATATTCTCGCGCACGCTTGATGAGCACAATGCGGCCAAGGTAAAGTATCTTACTTAGGTAGAGCGGCCTCTTGTGCAAATGTCAAGAGTGGGGTGCATAAGTTCACATACATATTGGACTCTCTCGGCGAGTCCAATCAATGAGAATATTCAATGTATATCGTGGAGTAAGGGGTTTTGTCGGGGTCTATCATACTGCGCTACGCTCGGCGTATATGATCACTCCACAAGCCCTGCGTAAAGCGCGTATCCTCATATTCTGGGAGAAACACGGCCTTACGGCTACCCTTGACGCATTCCCGGTCAAGCGATCAACCCTTTTTCTCTGGAAGAAGCAATTCCGTGAGGGAGGCAAGATCGCGGAGGCGCTCAATGAGAAGAGACGGACTCCCCGTACAAAGCGAAAGCGCCTGTGGCCGGACGCGCTCATCGCCGAGATCAAACGCCAGCGTTCTCTCCATCCAAATCTCGGAAAAGACAAGTTCCATGTGATCCTTGCGCCGTTCTGCTCTCAAAACAATCTCATGGTGCCCTCCGCTTCTACCATCGGAAGAATCGTGAAGGACTGTGGCGGATTGCGTATGTTCCCCCAGAAAGTGCGGCACAACGGAAAGATCGTCCCTGTGAAGCGTAAAAAGGTATTACGTAAGCCCAAGGACTTCAAAGCAGAGTATGCGGGGCATTGCGTGGCGCTAGATACCGTAGAACGATTTGTATACGGATTGCGCCGCTACATCATCACCTTTGAAGACATCCATACACGGTTTACCTTTGCGTGGGGCACAAACTCTCATGCATCCCTCGCCGCCAAAGAATTCTTTGAGTACTGCCGTATGGTGTTCCCGTATCCCTTTGCTTTTGTGCTCACGGACAATGGCTCTGAATTCATGAAGCATTTTGACGAAGAACTGCGGCGCCTGCATCTCACGCATTACCATACCTACCCGCGTACCCCCAAGATGAATGCCCATTGCGAACGATTCAACCGTACCCTCCAGGAAGAATTCATTGATTATCACGCCGGAGCGTTGATGGATACCGTTGTATTCAACCGGCAGATGATCCCGTGGCTCGTGTGGTACAATACAGAACGGCCGCACTGGGGACTCAATCTTCAATCTCCGATGCAGTTTATGCTTACTCACTCGTCTACGCGTCCGGAGAAGTCCAATATGAGGTGGACTGATACAAGGGGTTGACAAAACTCCGGCATAACCATATCTTTAAGCCAGGTGGTGCTCACTCTCCACCGCCAGCCCCTTGAGATGTACGCCTCAGAAGATCGCTCCCGATCTGATCGGGACGAATGAGGCAATTGTAGTGCTTCCATAAAAAGTGTGCAGAGGTATACCCCTGCACAATGATTGGCGCTAAGCCAACATTTACTTCTTATGGAAGTGTCCCATACAGCCCTTGCATCTTTTGCAGGGGCTTTTCAATACAACGACTCAAGCAATCGGAAGTCTTTATCACAACATTCAAACGATCGTTTGAATGTTGTGATATTGCAAATAAATACAAGAC
>MHQM01000026.1:22848-34193 GCA_001820655.1 Candidatus Sungbacteria bacterium RIFCSPHIGHO2_02_FULL_52_23 | reverse complement strand
ATCATACGCGCTGATTTTGAGCGTGTGGGTGCCTGTATGAAGCGGCGTGTTCAAAGGGAAAGAGATGTTAAACGACACGAAGGGGGCTGTACGCGCCGCGACCATGACGCCGTCCACAAAGAGCGATACTTCACGGAGAGGAAATGATCCGAGGACTTGCACTGCGACATCGGAAAGCGAGGGGAGTGATACCGCATCAGGCGCGGGATTTACAAAAGAAATGCGCGGCGCGGTGTCTTGATTATGAAGCGTGTCATACTCCACAGGAGCTGTCGCAAGCGGACTGCCGTGCTCTCCAATCCAGCGGTCAATACCGGCCTGCCAGTTGGCATACTGCAAATCAGAGCTGGGATTTGCAGGAGGATCGCCCAAAGGATCATCTTTGCGTATGAGCGCCAAAATGGATGACGCCGCGCCAAAACTCACTTCTTCTATGAGCTCGGGGGGTGTTGCGTCGGTCGCAAGCTTGCGCGAGATTTTGTCTATTTTTACGGTGGGGCCGGATCGGTACTGTCCGCGGAAGATCGGCTTATCATGAGAAATATCTTTTTCCGGAGGAGTGAATGTTTCGGGAGGATGCGAGCTGATCGCCGCCTCCATGTATTTATGCCAAATGGGTCCTGCGACCATCACGGAAAGACCCTTTTGGTTCATGGGGCTGTTGTCGTTGTTGCCGACCCAGACACCTGTGACGACAGACGGCGTGTAGCCGATGGTCCATGCATCGCGGTAATCCTGCGTCGTACCGGTCTTTGCGGCGACATCGCGTCCCGGGAAGAAGAGCGAGCTTTGCGGCGCAAACATCGGCACGCGGGCATCATTGTCTGAAAGCACGTCATTGATCACGCGCGCGATTTCTGTATCCAAGACAGGTATGGGCGCTTCCTCCTTTTTTTCTTCCAGGACAATGCCTTTATTGGTTTCCACGCGAAGTATCGCTGATGGAGCGTGCCGGACGCCGTCAGCCGCAAATACGCCGAATGCCGACGTAATATCAAGAAGTGTAACCTCCGCACCTCCCAAGACGAGCGAGAGGCCGTAGCGATCGGGATCCCGCAGGGTCGTGATACCCATGTCCTGCGCTGTCGTAATCGCGTCCTTGGTGCCTACCAGATACAGCAGTTTTACCGCAGGTACATTGAGCGACTGCGCGATGGCTTGTCGCAGGCTCACTGGCCCGCGGAACTGTCCGTCATAATCCTGCGGATGGTAGCAGTTTTTGGGATCGTTGATTGCAGGCCCCGGCGAGCCGTCGGCGTTGCATGACGTATTAAACTCCGTGAACACGTCAAAGAGGACGGTCTCGGGCGTATACCCTTTTTTAAAAGCTGTCGCATAGACAAAAGGCTTGAACGCGGATCCCGGTTGGCGTTCGCGGGTTACGATATTTACATACGGATCAAATGCGCACGAGACGCCGGGCTTGCATCCTGCGGGGATCGGCTGTGCCATGTAATCGCGCGATCCCACCATGGAGATGATATCGCCGGTGCGCGGATCAATGGAAACAAGTGCCGCATTGGCGGCTTTGACGAGCTTGTCATTGCCCTCCGCTCCCTCACGCACTATTTTCTCCGCCTCTTCCTGCAGTTTCCAATCAAGCGTCGTGATCACTTTGAGCCCCCCGCGCTCCACAAAATCCTCGCCGTATTCTTTGTTCAGATAGTCGCGGACATGCTGGACGAAGTGCGGCGCGCGGATCGCTTCATGCGGCAGGGCAAAAGAAAGCGTCTCGGTCTTGGCCTTGTCCGCTTCCTCGCGCGTTATAAAATCTGCTTCCGCCATGCGATCCAGCACCCAGTCTTTGCGCTTGAGCAGATCGTCTTTGTGGGATCCGTACGGGGAATAATAGCTTGGAGCGCGGGGGAGAGACGCGATGGTCGCGGCCTCGGCAAGCGTGAGATCCGCAGGCTTTTTGGCAAAATACATATCCGCCGCGGCCGAGATGCCGTAGGCATTGGATCCGTAGGGGATTTGATTGAGATAAAATCCGAAAATCTCATCTTTGCTATACTGCCGCTCAAGCAGGAGCGCCAGTATCTGTTCGCGTACTTTGCGCTGGATGGTTTTCTCGGGTCCCAGGATTGAGTTTTTGACAAACTGCTGGGTGATCGTAGAGCCGCCCTGCGAGAAATTGCCGCGCGAGATATTGGTGATGATCGCGCGCGCGATCCCGCGCCAGTCAATCCCCGCGTGATGATAGAAATTGATGTCTTCGGCGACGAGTGTTGCCTGCTTGACCGACGCGGGGATGTCCTCAAACGGGATGACCGTGCGGCGCTGGTCTCCATGGATCTCGTAGAGCAATACTTCGCCGGTGCGGTCGTAGATGCGCGTGGATTCGCTTACTGTGCGCTCCGAAAGCCGCGAAGGATTCGGTAGATCCCGCACGAGTGCATACACGCTTACAGATCCTCCCACGAGGAGGATAAGAGCAACAAAAACAAAAAAAGCGGCTCGGGGTTTCCTTCGCCTGTTGTGTCTATGGAGCGTAGTTCTGTAGCGGGAATATATTGACATAGAAATATTCGGTGGTAGAATGGGCCTACGGTATGTATCTCACTGTGTCCCGCCTGAAAATTATTTCCGATATTTTCCGCGATATCGCTCAGGTGTTTTTTGTGTCCGTATTAGTCGGCCCCATAGTGAGCGGCGAGACGAGTATTTTAATTATCATGGCAGGATTGGCGCTTGCGCTGGGATGTTGGTACACGAGTATTTTATTGCAGAGAGATTAACGGCGTTAAAAAATATCCATATGATGCCAAATAACTATCTATCGATTATGACCAATTTCTATATTCTCGGCGCGCTCCTGCTCATCGCGGGCGCTCTCTTAGTCATTGCAACGGTAAAAGACAGACAGCATCGTTGATCCGCGCGCCGAATCTTTTTGTTTGCCATCCCTTTCATCCCTGAACGTTTAAGGGCTTGGCGCTCACGGCGCCTCCGATAAGGAGGAGAACGAGTAGTCCGATAGTAAAAACCCTAGCCGTCGTGCGGGCCTGCGCCCTCGGCGGATGTTATACTTCGTATTCACGATTAACGTTTATGCGACCGATTCTGGAGCGTCGGATATACAACGATCGCGATTGCCAGGAGGAGAAGTCCCGCCGCAACGTAGAAGAGAGCTATTTGGCTCATAATGATGTGTTATGTCTATTAATAGTAATCGCCATGATCCATGCGCCCCCAGTAAACATAATTCCTATTATGAAAGCCGGAAAGTTGAATGTTGCGGTAAAAAACGGCACTACCATAACTGCGAAAAATACTTCGCCCGCAGAAACCAAAATATCAGTTACTACCTTCAATTGAATACTGGACAGGTGCATCAGCGTCTCTGTGAGTAAACTATAACTCTAAACATGATCAAAGTCAAGATATTATGTCCTTGTGCGCTCAAGGGCTTTTTTTTGGAAGCGCTCTACTTCAGCAAGTAGGATGTCGCGAAAGTCGGGGATGTACGTTTGGAAAAAAGCTGCTTTTTCTTCCTCGGATGCAGGCGGGTCTTTCTCAAATAGTCGGAAAAATTCCTCGCGTTTTTCCGGAGGAAGTTTCTGCTCTATTTTCTCCACGACCGCTTCCAGGATTTTCTCCGATGCGTCATTCAGGAACTTTTCCTGTGCTTCCGAGGACGCATCGGCAAGCCCGAAAAGCGCGAGAAGATTATGCGATTGATCTTGGCCCAGCATTGCCTGTATTGATCTTAAGATTTTGAATCCCCACGAGCCCATTTGAATCCTTTACCAAAAGCGTCCTCCGCAGTTTTATCCGGCTGTATACCACTGCTTGTGAAATCCATGCGAAGCAGATGCTTCACTCCCCACCCGAGTGTCTCAACAGCTTTGACCCCGCCTCCGAGTCCTGCCCCAAGTGGAGTGCCAAGTGTTGCCGCACCCATCTTTTTTGCGGTTTCCTTGCGGCGTTTTACAAACTCGCTTACAGCCTCCTTATCTCCGAGGAGCTTCCATGGCTCCCCGGCATCACCGGAAGATTCTCGTTTTGGCCCCAAAGTCCATCGTTCAGCCATAATAACTGTATTGTACAATGTTAAAGGGCGGATGACAAGCTGTGCTTGCTCCGCCCTTTGACTGTGCCACTTTGTGATCCTCCTTTGTCACGAGCGGCTGAAAGAACTCTAACTTTTTATCCACCCCCACACGTTTTTGAGGAGGGTGAATGGACCACCTCTCCCCGTGAAGGAAAGCCAGTCCACGACGTACCAAACAACGAACACAAACAGGACGCAAAACACGATGTCCGGTATGTGAGGGATCAATCCCTCCTTGGTCCTCCCAAAGACGAGCACTCCACCTACTAGTGTGAAGGTGGCGACTCCGAGAGTCAGCAACCAGACACCAGATTCAAAGTCCTTTTTAGTGAACACCTTGCGGCCTTCTCCTAGTACAAAACTTTGAGTGAAGCGTCCGATCAAAGAGCTCCCAAGATTGTGGACCAGGGTCAACTTGATGTAGCCCTCCACCGGGGCGATGTCAAGAAACTCCACTCCGAGGCGTCCCGGAGCAACGCCTTTGGGCACGGTCGCCGTGCCAGATACATAGTACCCTCCGACCAGATACTTGAAAGACCACCACAGGATGTCTAATGGCCCGCTCGTGACATCCTGCACATAGACGATCGTGGAGGGTCCTATTGGCCGTCGGACCAGAAACTGTATTTCGCCCCGGGGCCGAGGCCATGCATTCACGCCGTCGTGGATGAGGTCTGTCTGGGCGCCTTCGGGCGGATACGTCTGGTTCGTCACGGTTCCACCGAATCTGGTTCTTTCCACGCTGTAGCCGAGGGCTACAAAGTGGATGGTATCGCCCTCTTTGAGGGAAATACTCGCGGCAGGATCCGGCATAAAGACACCGTTTCGCGCGGTGAACTCCAGCCAGTGCGTATTGAAAACAAACTGGCTGAAATATCCGCCGAACACAAACGTGCAACTGGCGATCAGTGCTCCAACTATGATCTTTTTGGGGATCACTGTGGGCGTCTGGGTCAGGAACCAGTACACGAATCCGTTCACTACGATGGACAGGATTTGTATCGCCTGGTACTTCCATGCCCACATCGCGATTGGACCCAGGAGAAAACTGTCCGCGAGCATCGTCGGTACGACCACTCCTGTAAAGATGAAGCCGTAGACGATGGATGCAATCAAGGTATAGAGCTTGTTGATGCCATTTTTGACTCCACCGATCGCATCCCCGATCACTCCCCTTAAAATGAACGCCAGAATCAAGTAGGGGATAAAAGGGATGGTATACGCCAGTGCCTGCTGGATTTCGTTTTGAAACGGGAGCCAGCCGGCGGCTTTGAGCCCGAAAAACGCCATGATCCCAAATACCCATGCGTGCGGTGTCATATCCTACCCTCACTTTTTCTGAAGTTTTTTCCACGCGGCTTTTCCCAAATCTGCGGCACCCTTCACGATGAAAGGCGTTACAACCTGGAGGACTTTCTGTAGATGGGGCATTCCGTGCCGTGCCGCCCCTATCATGGGCGCAAGCCGCCAATCTCGTGCGCCACAAGGACACTTGAAGTAGTTGAGGAATTTCAGGAGAGCTTGCTCGTCCCTGAATCCCCACGGCTTCTCGTCCGTGCCTGCAAGGTACACGTGCAGGTCATCGTAGCCGAAGTGTTTCAGGATAAACTTTTGCACATTCGGCGTCTCGCGCAAAGCCGCAATTTTTGCTCCCCGCTCCGTTTGGAATGGAAAAGGGATATTGCGGTGCGCAAACCAGTTATCGTACTCATCGGCCGGACGCGTACAGCGATTGCACTTGATCGGCTGAAGGATTTTCACCCATTCAGCACCCTTCCAGGTCGTCTTTCTGCGGTCAAACACGTATACGAAGTGCTGATCGCACGCCTTGCACTCATTATCCGTCATGCCCACTTCTTTCAGGCACTTCGGATTAGTGCACAGGCGCTTAAACTTGATGGTCAGGGCGTTGCAGTTTATACAACGCCGCGCATCGTGCGCGATCTCTTTTGTGCAGATGGTGCAATGCGTCTGGCCAAGTGGTTTATTCTTCTCCTTGGCTGGCTTTGGAGCATCTCCAAATCCTGGGAAGTCAACGTCTCCATCAAAGCATGGCATTGGCATTCTTCATCCTTCCTAAAACGAGACGTCCTTGTCATCGTTGGTTTCGTCCTCTTGCCCAGGGTGCATTTCGGCTTGATACTGCATGGTGCCGAATACACCCGTGAAGACGAGCAGTCCCAGAAGCCACAAGCGGTACGCGAGAAGATTTTCTTTGTCCTTTTCGCGCAGTTCTTTCGCGCGATCCAGGACGAATTCTTCCCTATACATCTTCGCCTGGACAGGTCCGACTTTCAGGCGTTCGGCATCTGCCTCTACTTGAGGATCGGACGCTTTTTTCTCCGGCTGTTTGGGCGCTTCGGACGGTTTCACTATATTCTCTGCAGTCCACTGGACTGCATCCTGAACAAGTGTCCTGCCACCAGACCTATTTTTTTCGAGCCGCTTAATGTCCACGTCCACGGTCAGAATCTGGGCAGGCGCCTTTTTCTGGAGCATCGCATCGGCAAGTTTCTCTCTTGCCTGGTGGACAATGTTCGCGGCCTGCTCCTGCAGTCCTTTTAAATCAAGGGACTGCTGGAGAGAGTCCGCATTCTGTGCCGCCGTGACGCGATAGTCCTTTGCCTCGTGGAGTTGCTTCCACGCCTCATCCCGATATTTTTCAGCATCGGGTATGGACCACGAAAGCCAGATATTAACTACAAGACAAAGGAGCATGATAACTCCGAGGATCACGCTCGCTCCCCAATATTGGGAGCAGTTGCGCGCAAACCTCAAAAGAAATCCTCCTGCCAAAAAGGAGATAAAAAACCACCCGACAGAGCCAATGTCCACCCACCCATACTTCCAACACACAAACCATACGCCTATTCCAGAAAGACCAGCCAAGAATGTCCTCATCGCATCGTCTCCCATCGCCGGCATTATGGCCGGTTTATCAGTTTTGGCCTCTGCTCGTTCCATGCCGTACGTAATGGCACAGGCGATGGTGAGCATGGGCATGGCACCGATGACAGTTCCGATGATCGGCGACAAGCCGACCACCAATTCAAGAATCTGGATCAGCCCTCCGGTAATACCGAAGAGAGATAGTCCAATGAAAAACTGGATCGCATTCACAACAAAATGGATCCCCGGAGCCCAGAAAAAAAAGGCCGCCATGAGGATGTCCATAAGGTCAATCGCAATCGCGAGGAGAAACTTAGTCCTCCACGACAGGTGAGCGCCAAAGCGCTCGTGTAGCGTCTCCGCAGTTTCCTTTGCCTTCTTGCTATGCACGTAGCACCTCCTATCTCTTACTTGTGACCATATTCAGATGTAAAAGGCCATATATGAATTATACATCAAAAGTATTAAAAAGTCAATATCCAGAAAATGGCTTAAATATATTGAAAAAGCTGATTGGTCTTTGTGACCAGTCAGCTTAGTATCTCCTCGTTGTTGTGTTTAAGTTTAAACCAAAATATCGTCAGATGCCCTGAATCTTGAGTTCTGGTACGCGTTTGAAATCTTTCACATTACGAGTGAGCAGGGTACTGCCGGTGAAAAGCGCGGTTGCCGCAATGGCGCTATCCGCGATCTTGAGACCATGATTTTTCCTCACTATGACGTAAATGGTAGCTTCCGTTCCCATTCGCCACGCATTTTTTTAGTTCCCGGAGGGCGCTCCATTTGTGTCGTACCCATACGCTTTGGGCTTTTTGCCAAACCAAAAGCCGCTCTTTGCCGGTCAGAAGAGGATACCCATATTGTAGCGGTGCGCGAGCTTTTGTAGCCATGCGCAAAGTATAATTTTTCTTGGTAAAAAGTCAACATCATGATTTTATGTGAATCTTGAAACTCGGTTTTAGGCCGCTTTCCAGCCATATCCTTTGGTTGTGGACTGCAATACTATTGAGGCTTAGCCTCAATATGTCGTTTGGACGCAATAGGTTTCTGGGTTCACGGCACGATTTTGGTCTGAAGATTCTAAAGATATGGTACAAATAAGAGGATTAAAGATTTTCAAAGACAGTTTTCTATGCATCTGAAGTCTTTACCTGTGGAGTGCAGGATATTGTGACGCGCGAGGAGGTTGATGTTTGCATTTTCGCCTTTGGCGCGGTAGCATAATGCCATGGAGCATATCCGTTATACAATTATTTTTCAGCCGGAGCCGGAGGGCGGATTTACCGTGACGGTGCCTGCATTACCCGGGTGTGTCACATACGGCAAGGATTTGACGGAGGCGAAGAAAATGGCCATAGATGCCATCGGCGCGTATTTTGCAAGTTTGAAAAAGCACCACGAGCACATACCCTCCGAGATGGAGCCGCTCATTACTTCGGTACGCGTCAGAAAGCCAACTAGCCATTCGCGTTCGTTTGTATATGTCTAAACCGCCATCGCTCACTCCCAAGAAAATTATTGCGGTATTGAAACGGAATGGCTTCTGTCTGGATCACACCACGGGAAGCCATTTTGTTTTCTACCATCCTGTCACAAAACGGAGAACTGTGGTGGCCTATCATACAAAAGCATTGCCAAAAGGAACCCTTATCGCAATACTCAAACAGGCCGGGCTCTCGCTTGACGACCTTTAAACCGATTAGTCGTCGTGAATATGCATCGCCGCTAACGTACTGTCTATGAGCACAAAATTATCTTTACAATCCGAACTGTTTACCCGCGGGGTGGAGGATATTGTGACGCGTGAGGAGGTGGAGAGGTCTCTGAAATCCGGACGCCGACTGCGCATCAAGCTCGGTATTGATGCGACGTCTCCTGATCTGCATATCGGCCACGCGACCCCGCTCTGGAAGATACGCGCTCTGCAGGATGCGGGGCATAAAGCCGTGATTATCTTGGGTGAATTTACCACGCGCGTCGGGGATCCTACGGGCAAGGATGCCACGCGGCCGGTGCTCTCGGAGACTGTGATTAAAAAAAATATCGCATCGCTCAAAAAACAACTTGGCATGATCCTGCGCATGGATGCAGCACACCTTGAGATCCGCAAGAATTCCGAATGGTGGGCGCGTATGAAAGTGGGGGAGTTTTTCAGCTTGCTTTCTTTGGTGACGCACGCGCGCCTGATTGAGCGGGAAATGTTTCAGCAGAGAATAAAGCACGGGCGCGAGATTGCGATGACGGAAATGCTTTATCCGATCTTGCAGGGGTACGATTCGGTGGCAATCAAAAGCGACATGACGATCATCGGCTCCGATCAGCTTTTCAATGAGCATTTCGGACGCTTTTTCCAGGAGAAATTCGCAATTCCGCCACAGACGATCGTGTCACTCAAGATTTTGCCCGGGCTTGACGGGGGCGCCAAGATGTCAAAGTCGCTCGGCAACTACATCGCGCTTATGGATACGCCGCAGGATAAATTTGGTAAAGCGATGCGGCTGATTGATGCGCTGATCATCCCGTATCTGGAAGTTTACACGGATGTGGCGGGAGAGGAGATCAGGCGTGTGGAACGCGAACTTGGGGGCGGAGGAAATCCGCGCGATGCAAAACTCTTTTTTGCGGAAGCTCTCGTACGCCGCTATCACGGTCCTGCGATCGCCAAAAAAGAGCGCGAGCGATTTTTGGCCGTCTATTCGGGGCGGCAACAGCCCGATGAGATGCCCGAGATTTCTTTGCGCGAAGGCGCATGGTCTTTGGTGGAACTGCTTGTCGCCTGTGCGCTTGCGCCGTCCAAGTCCGAGGCGCGGCGGCTTGTCTTACAAAAAGCCGTGGAAGCGGACGGCATCACACTTGAGAACCTATCCGATCCGATCGCGGTAAAAAAGGGCATGGTGATCAAAGTGGGGAAGCGCAAATACATACGCATCGTCTGAAGAATCTTATTGCGTCTAGCGAGGAGCGAAATGCGAGCTTGCTCGCATTACATCCGAGCGACGACGCATCAAAGGTTCAATACCGTCCCGATATATCGGGACGATGTGCGATCCGCCAGCCGGCGGAGAGTCCCGACAATACCTCGGGGCGTGGCCGACGAGGAACCTTTATATCAAAATACCCCGACGTACGTCGGGGTATTTTGTGTGAGTAGTGGCTATATCTCCTCCTCTGCGTCCTCTTCCTCCTCGTCGCCGTCTGCCGGAAAATCTTCGTCGTCCGTCAGCTCTTCATCGTCACTGCCGATGAGCTCTCCTTCGTTTTCATCATCGTAGTCGGAGGTCATCGGGGCGCGCAACGGGCTGTCGTAAAAGTTGGTCGTAAACACAGTCTTATAGAAGTGTTACTTTTTAGTATCTCGACCTTGTTGATTAAACCTGCTGAATTCAAGAAAGTGGCACGTAAGCGCTACTGCAATGGCATCAAAGACATCATCGCGCGCGCGTATCGTACGGGTCTCGGGGAGTGTGAGAAAAAGCATTTTTTCCACCGCTTTTTTATCCGCTCCTCCGTGGCCTGCGACGGTTTTTTTGATCTCTACCGGCGCATATTCATAGACGGTAACGCGGGCTAAAGCGGCTGTCAAGAGGATGACGCCCCGGGCTTCGGCGACCGTCATGGCGGTCTTGGCGTTTTTAGCAAAAAAGAGCTTTTCTACGGCTACGGCATCGGGTTTTATCCTTGCGATCAGGCCTGCCATGGCGCGATGAAGTTCTGCGAGGCGCCCGCTTTGGTCGCAAGCCGCGATGGGGAAAAGTCCTGCTTCAAGAAGATGTGGGGGCCTGCCCGACTCAAGCGCCGCAAATCCGATCGCAGTAGTCCCGGGATCAATGCCGATGATTATCATAAGACTTGAATCAGGAATAAGGAATTATGAATCATGAATTGTGAACCATGATAAGATTTCACTTTAGTCCATAATTCCTGCTTCCTAATTCATCATTCCCATATTTGTATACACTTCCTGTATGTCGTCCTGCTCAAGAAGTACGGCAAGTAGCGCTTCAATTTTCGGCGCTAAGGCGTGCGTAATCTCTACGGGATGTTGCGCTTTGTAATCGTGGCCGCTTTCGCGCACTGTAAATCCCGCGGCCGCAAGTCGCTCGCGCACTGCCTCGCGCTCGCCGAAATTTGTCTCCACGATCCACACGCCGTCTTCCTCCCGAAAATCGCGCGCTCCTGCCTCAATGATCGCAAGCTCAATTTTATCTTTGTCCTGCGGCGATTCGGACATTACCGAAAGTACGCCAATTTTTTCAAAATTCCAGATGAGCGAGCCCTGCTCCGCAAGTCTCGCGCCTGTCTCCGTCAGGATGTGCTTGATCTCATTGACCGTGCGGTTTTTATTGTCCGTGATGCCTTCTATCAGTATCGCGATGCCGCTGGGTGCTGCGGCCTCATACAG